>SUWD01000023.1 GCA_015061685.1 Lentisphaerota bacterium
GTAACGGCTCACCAAGACGATGATGGGTAGCTGGTCTGAGAGGATGGTCAGCCACACTGGGACTGAGACACTGCCCAGACTCCTACGGGAGGCTGCAGTCGAGAATCTTGGGCAATGCGCGAAAGCATGACCCATGAAAAAGAGGAAAGCCGACTTACAGCTGCAACTGATAAATCGGCCCCAAAAATAACTCGCGTTACATGTTCTGTGTATAATATACACACGCGAGAGCGATTTTTCAAATCAACTTTATTTAAATTTTAAGATTAGGAGTTTGATATGAAAAATCTTATTCCTGCATCCCGATTCAACAAGCAGTCGGATCGTTCAATCGCCATTGAGTTGCTGCAAAGCATTCCGGCTGATCTGCTGGGGCTGTTGCAAAACCTTGTAGAACTAAGCAACGATCCTTCTTGTTTTTTTCAGGGAGAAACAAGTTTCTACTTGAATAATTCAGTACATTTTTTCTATTTGCTCAAAAGCTTTCTTTGAGAAATACCCTTTGCCGACGACAACGGAGGAGTTGAGAAGTATTGCCGACTGTGTGAAAGCTGCACCGAGGATTTATCCCGGTGCGTGAGGGTTCGGGAGACACTTCTCCCGATGGTGCCACTTTACATTCACAATCCAGGATCTCTCCTGTCGCCATAAAAGGCGGCGGAGAGTCTGATTGTGAATGTATGAGTCAAACCACCGCCACAGACAGCAGACCGCAAAAAACGATCAAGGCTCGACAACGGCTTGCCACGGCGTATTGAAAAGAAGCCGGGAGAGCTGCGACTTCCCGTTTTTCTTTGCTTACTTGTTTGAGGTACTTGCTGCAAATCCTCAGTGATCTTAAAACTCCTCTGCTTCGATCTGCAAAAGGGGCGTTTTCGACAGTTACCCCTTGGGTAGCTGTCTCAAATTACCTTTCACAGCTCATCGCAGATGATCTTTTAATCTTCCCTGAATGATTTTTGCAACTACCTCTCTTTTTCCGCAAAAAGAAAGTGGACGCAGGGGCGCAGGGGACGGCGTAAGTCCCCTGCAAAAAGAGGTTTTGCAACAGCCCCAGTTTTTGCTATTAACCAAGTCATATTGACATAATTGGTGACGATATGGGCGATGCCGGTGTGCTCTCTAAAATATAGGAAGGCAAACGATGTTATTAAAGAAATATATTTCAAACTAGAAACTCTTTTCTTTTTTTAGCCATAACATTACTTAAGCTCAAATTACGGCAAAATTACGGTGCGATGTTATAAATAAGGATATTTTTGTGGAATAAAACGCATAGAGCCGTAAGGTTACAACTCATACTGCATTTGAGTTCTGCCGTAATCGTGCCGTAAAAATGCCGTAATTCCTACTGCGATGGGCTGGTTTTTGCAGTATTTTACAATATATAACAAAAAATCTGCAAAAGTTATAAACTCTTGCAGATCAATGTTTAATTTGGTACACCCGGCGGGATTCGACGAGGCGAAGCCAAGTGCCGGAACGAAGTGACGGCAACCCACCCAAAAAATCCCTTGGGTGCGAAACAACCGAAATATGTAAAAAGAAAAAAGCGGCGTACAAGTTGACTTGCATAAGCCGCTTTGGGATTTTTTTACAGGGATTTTTTGAAAGATGGTACACCCGGCGGGATTCGACAAGGCGAAGCCGAGTGCCGAAACGAAGTGACGGCAACCCACCCAAAAAATCCCTTGGGTGCGAAGCAACCGAAATATGTAAAAAAGAAAAAAGCAGCGAGCAAGTTTACTTGCATAAGCCGCTTTTGGATTTTTTACAGGGATTTTTTGAAAGATGGTACACCCGGCGGGATTCGAACCCACGACCTTCTACTCCGGAGGCAGACGCTCTATCCAGCTGAGCTACGGGTGCCCATATAATTATGTTTTATAATATAACTCCGAAAGAGTGTCAAGGCAAGCGGATGTGTGAAAAAAACAGAAAAATTTTCTCCGTGACTTGCAAAAGGCAGGTTTTGAATATTTTGATTATCTTCCGGATGATTTGTCAACCGCTTCAGCTGACCGGGAAATATTTGATTCGCTGGGGGTAAAAGTCATCCAGAGTCATTGTCCTTTTGGGCGTTATGAAAAAGACGGATTGGCTAAATTCCGTCAGATCGCACCGGAAGCGGTCAAAAGTGCCGCCATTCTCGGAGCAGAATTTTTCGTTATCCACGCCGATGAATACCGTATCGATCCGGATATGCCTTTTGACCATGTCGTTAAATGCAGCCGGGAATATCTTGCTCCGGTGATCGACTTGTGCGGTGAATACGGCATGAAACCGGCGATAGAAAATCTCTTTGAAGAAAAAGACCGCAATGCCCGTACCCGCTTTTGTTCGCAAGTAGAGGATGTTATTGCCGTAATTGAGAGTTTTCCGGGAACCGGTATCGGCTGTTGTTGGGATTCCGGGCATCACAATGTATCTTTCGGCAAAGAGCTTTTTCTGGAAAAGCTTGAAATGCTTGCCCCTTACATCATTTGTACTCATTTGCACGATAATTTCCAAACTCGCGATACGCATAACCCGGCATTTGCCGGTTCTGTTCCGTGGGAAGATGTCATGGCGGTTTTGAAAAAACATCAATATAATGGTCCGTTGAATTGGGAATTTGCTCACGGAATATTTCCGGATGAGGTATATGAAGCCTATTTGCATTTGATCAAGGTTTCCGGGAATTATCTGTCAACATTGTTGTAACTTTTTTGGGGAGTAATAGTTAATGCGTCATCGCAAAATCAAATATTAAAATGATTTACAAAATGCCAAAGTGTGGGAGGACTATTGGTAAATTAAAATGAATTGTGCAGGCAATGTTGTCATCAACATTAGTAATTATAAATGTTTTTTACAAAATTAGGACAATAACAATGAATAAATTGATTGCTGCAATTTTCAGTATCGTAATTTTTGCCGTTGCGGCTTTTGCCGGAGGAAAAGAGGTGCCGCCCGTCCGTACAAATTACTATGAGGTCAATTTTGATCCGGCAAAAATCGCACCTTATACTCTGGAAGACCCGTTGACCTTTCTTGACGGCAGCAAAGTTACTACCCCGGAGCAGTGGAAAATTCGCCGTCAGGAGATCCTGGATATTTTTGCCAGAGAGATGTACGGGCAGCAACCGCCGCTTCCGGAAACGGTGATCATTGAAACGATTGAAGAAAATCAGCTTACGCTTGGCGGATTTGGTATGCGTTCGCAATATAAGATGTATTTCAGAGCTGACAAGAGCGGGCCGGTTATCTACTGGCTGGTCATTGCACCGCAATATGTGAAAAAGCCTGCTCCAGTGATCATGTTTCTCAACTACGGCGGCAATCAGACTTTACTCAATGATTCGCAGGTGCTAATCCCTGAAACTCCTGAAAATTGGTTGAGACCTTACCGGATTACCGCCAGCAGAGGTGCGTTGCTTGCTCCGGAACACTATTACCATTTCCCCATCCAGACGATCCTCAGTGCCGGTTATGCTGTAGTCAGTGCCTGTTACAAGAATGTTTCTCCGGATCCGGATATAGAGGAGAAAAATCCTGATTTTCAGCAGCATAATTTTGCCTGCAGCGGAGTTTTTGAATTGTGGGGCAAAAGAGATGAGAGCCGTACTGATAATATAACTGCTCTCGGTGCATGGGCGTGGGTACTGTCAAGGGGGGTTGATCTGGTAGAGAAACTTCCGTATCTTGATGCCGGTAAAGTCGCTGTTACCGGATGCTCCAGGTTGGGTAAAGCTGCATTGCTGGCGGCGGCACGCGATGAGCGTTTCGCCGTATGCGTACCGATCCAGAGCGGTGGCGGTGGAGCTACGCTGGCGAAGCGGGATTTTGGAGAAAATATTGCAACTCAAATGCAGATGTTCACCCACTGGTATTGCAAAGCATATAAGAAATATGAACGCAATCCGGCAAAATTGCTGACTTTTGATCAGCATTTGCTTGTTGCAGCGATTGCTCCCCGGCGGTTGCTGATCGGTGGATTTGATCGAGCGTGGTTTGATACAGAGGGGGAATTTCTCGCCTGCAAAGCAGCAAGTCCGGTTTGGGAATTTCTGGGCAAACCCGGTTTGCCGACAACCGTTTATCCTGATTCATACGAAATCGGTGCCATCGGTAAATATCTCGGTTATTACCGTCGTACCGGAGGGCATGGTCTGGCGGGGTTTGACTGGTGGCAGCTTTTGCACTTTGCTGCAGAAGAATGAATTGAATAATATATTTTAATGCGTTGGTATGATCCAGCGTAAAAATAAAAAAAAGGAAAAGGGTTATGAGACAAGCAATTCTGAAACGGGGGATAGAAAAAAAGTTCACTTTGATCGAACTTCTGGTGGTAATCGCAATTATAGCCATTTTAGCAGCGATCCTGCTTCCGGCATTGAATTCTGCAAGGGAACGGGGCAGGACGATCGACTGCATAAGTATGTATAAGCAGCTGTATCATGCTTTGAATGGATACAGCAACGATAATGATGAGCATATCATCAAACATCAGTTGGTTGCCAGTCCTGCCGGCTACATTGATTACTGGGGCGGTTACCTCGGTTATCTGGGGTATGTTGCTCCGCAGGGTACGAATGATGCGACAAATTTTAATAATGTTGCAAAAAGTTATTTTGTTTGCAGCACTGCCGACGGCTTGAAATCAGCCGGCCGTTATTCCGGATACCGCGTGTCATACGGTAAGGCGATCAATAAATGTATTGCTCCTGACTACAATAAACAGAATAAAAAAATATTTATCAATCACAGCAGAAAGATCAATCACAGCAAACTGCCGTATGTAGGAGAAGCCAAATATTGGTACACCAATGATGATGCGAACGACGGTCGTAAATTTTGGACATTTATTCACAATAATATGGCAAATTATCTTTTTCTGGACGGGCATGCTGCTCAAGTCAGCAAGGAAAGAGCCAACGCTTCGGGTACCAACGACTGGTATTATGGTACCGGTAAAGGTTTGGAATGATTTGTAAAACATATAAATGAAAGGGATATGAGTGTGAAAAAAATAATTTTATCCTTCCTGTTGAGTTTAGCGGTGCTGAGCGTGTATGCCGCTCCGAAAAAACTTTTTTTCGATAACTTCAAACTGCCTTTGAAACGGACACACTGGTTGAGATTGCAACCGGAAGATCAGGCGTGGCAGAAGGAATTCAAAGTTGAATCATCCGGAGTCCGTTTTCTGGTGCGGGTTACCGGTAATATTGCGGATATAACTGACTTCAAAGTTCTCAACGGCAACGGCAAAATAATCATGCAGACCAACGAACTTAAAAAATTTGACTGGGTGAATTTTTACGGACCATTCCCCTATACGGTCAAAATTGCCGGTAAACCTCATGCCAAACCGATCTCCATCGCTTTGGATTCTCACGACAATGAAGATCCGGCACTTCCGGCATGGAAATCGGTGCAGATGCTTTCGTGGTCTTTGAGCAATTGCATGGCGGCGGCATTACCGGAAAGCGGCATGGAATTGACCGCTTCCGGCGAAAAGTCCGGTTTTTTGCGGGGATATGTTTATGACCGTTCTGCCAAAAAGAAATATCGTGCTACGCTTACGGTGTTTTCCGGAACAGCTCAAAAGGTTGTATTTTCCGCCAGTTGGCAGGGAAACAAAAAGCTCCGGGAATTTGATCTTCTTCCCGGGGAGGAAACAACTTTGGAAGTGGAGTTTCAGCCTTCAGCTCCGACGGTCTCTTTTCAATTGCTTTTCAACGGCAAAATTCAGGTGAAAAAATTCTATTTGTGGGAGGTGAAGTAAGATGAGAAAGTTTTTATTTCTGCTTGTAACTGTCGGCAGTTTTATGCTGTGCGGTGGAGAATTGACCTCCGGGAAATTCCGTTTGGTGATACGGGAAAACGGCACGGCACCCCGGGAAATTTACTATGACGGCAGCCGCTTGATCCGCAATTTATTTTATTCCTGGTATGTCCGGGGGGATTGGTTCAGCGACCGGAGCAAAGTTCAGAATGTTAAAGTGATTTCGCAAAGCGAAAATCAGTTAAAAATCGAATACAGCTGTATGGACTTTCTGGTTCAGGCGGAATATACTGTCCTTTCTGATCCGGATGCTTTGAAAGTTGAATTTTATTTGAAGTCTTTCCGGGATGTCCGGCTCGGCGGTATCGATCCTCCGGGGGGATTCTATTTGCCGCTGATCTCCAGAGACAAAAGATTCACCCACTATTACACCGTTGAAAAAGATCTCTCATTGACGCTTAAAAGCAAAGATGACTTTCCCCTTTTGCTGGTTGGGTTCGCTCTGGATAACTGTGCAGCGGCAGTTGCCACTCCGGACGGGAAAGAGGGATATTTCATCTTGATCGACCGCCGTTTTTATGATGAAGACAAGGAGCCGACCATCGAACCGGGCGGATTGTGCTATGCCAAAGAGGTGTGCCGGATAATCAAAAAGGACGAAGTGATCAAAGGACAGTTTTATATAGTTCCTTTCAAAGATAATGCCGGTTCTGCGATCAAGCAGGCGATCGGAAAGTTTTGTGATCCTGATCCGGAAAAACGCTGGGATCTGCTGTCGTCATACCGGAAAAGAGTCCGGGAACCTTTGAGTACTTTTGCTGTTGTGGCAGACAATGATAAATTCACTGCCGGTTGCGGCGGTACGGAACATGTTTTTCCGCAATCAGTTCTGCCGCCGAAAAAGGTGGATCGTATTGCTTTGGAGAGTGCAAAAAATCAGCCGGTTTTTGCCCAGATCGTTTTGAAAGCCAAAGAGGATTTGAAAGATCTTTCCTTTATTTTATCTTTCCCCACGTTGAAAGAAGCGAGGATCAACCGTATCGGCTTTGCTCCCAGCGATTATCCGGGAACTGCTTTTGCTACTGCCGGTATGTATCCGGATATTCTGCAGAATGCAGAGATCGCAGAGTTGAAAGCGGCAGACGGCAATGTTTCTCTGCTTTTGACCTTGATGGTTCCGGAAAATATAGCTGCCGGGATTCACGACGGAAGTGTAAAGATCATCTCCGGCAAAGATACTGTTATCGGCACACTGGATGTGTCGCTGAAAATCTATGATTTTGCTCTGCCGAAACGCAGCAGTTTTCGTACTGCATTTCTGGCGTGGACATTTGGAACGTATGAGAAAAACTTCAAAGCAGAGCAGTACGTTGCTGATCAGCGTAAGTTGCGGATAACTACTCCGGTTGAGATTACTGCCCCCGCTGATAAAGAGGGAAATCTGCTCAAACCGGATCGGCTTCGCAGAGATCTGAAAGCAGTCCTTGCTGCCGGAGATACCTGCTTCCGTTTGGCAGATGTCTTTATGTGGCGACGAATGCCCATTAAAGATAAGATGAGCAAGGAGGCAGAAGCTTATATCAAAAATTATACCTCCCAGGTCTATGCCATTATGAAAGAGACCGGAGCCTTGCCGTATGTCTGGTTTCTTATGGCAGATGAAACTCACCGTCCGGATCTGAATCAGAAACATATTGTGTGGTGTAAATGGGTAAAAGAGGTTGCTCCGGAATTACGGATATTCTCCACCCAGAATCATCCACTGTTTGAAATAGCTGATCATGCAGACATCCTTTGCGGACCATTAAGTTCGATACAGAAACTTCAGGCGAAATATGGAGACAGCAAAGAGTATTGGCTCTATGAGAATGGTTTCCCCTTTACTCTGGGACAGAGCGAAGTAATACCCCGTTCCATGCCGCTGCGTGGCAGGCAGGCGAAACTTGCCGGTTATCATCAGTGGAGTTCCTGTTGCTGGAGAACGGGGAAAAAGGATGGAAAATTCCGTCCGGGGTATTTCCATGGTACGGCAGCGGTCTATTATCCGCCTGAATTTGGTACATCCGGAGTCCCGGTTCGTTCTATGCGGTTGATCAACTGCACGCAGGGTATCATTGATTTTGACAGTGTGGATATGCTGGAGAGATTGATCGCCGCAGATCCGGGAACCGCCGTTGGTAAAGAGGCGGCGGAATATCTGCAAAAGGAAATGAAAAAACTCTATCCGGATGTTTATACCATCAGTGGTACAAGTGCCGATTGGGATTTGTTCCGCAAGGGTGTTTTTGAACGCATTGAAAAACTGATGAAAAAATAAGTTTTTGATCTCCGTTTTTTGAAATTCGGAAGGCAAAAAGGACGGTTTATTGCAAAACGACCGTCCTTTTGCTGTTTTTAATGCCAAAAAATGGGGTTTGATGACGAAAAACGGGGTTTTTCTCAAAAAAAAGCCGAAAAAACGCAATTTTTCAAGAAAAAAACTTGATAAATCGCATTTTACGTTGTATGTTATGTAATCTTCAATATTGGGGAAGGGATTTTTGTACCCTTATTGGAGATGAGCAGGTGCCGGAAAACACGGTGCGTTGCACCCGCGGCTTCATTAAAAGATGCTGAAATGGAGCCGGGAGACAGCGTATCGTGACGATCCCGAACTTGCAAAGTGCCGGATTCCGGTCCGGCAGGCAGAGACGTGTTCTCTATAATATATATAAGGACGTGCGAAAACCTTGTATATCGGGAACGTGCGAAAAACGTCTCTCCGGAGGCAGAATTCTGGGAAGAGGATTCTGCGGGATCGGGAAAGGGCAAAATAAAGTCGGGCCGTCAATACGGCGGAAACGCTCCCGCCGAAAAAACGATACGGCTTGGAGGAAAAAACGAAAGAAAGCAGATTATGGAAGTAAGAGCTTTAACTAAAAACGTCCGGATCTCCCCGGAAAAGGCACGGCACATGTCCCGCCTGATCCAGGGCAAGAGCGTGGTTGAAGCGTTGGCTATCGTTGATCTCAGCCCGCGTAAAGCGGCCGCTCTGATCGGCAAGACCCTTCGCTCCGCCGTTGCCAACGCCGAGAACAATATGGACGTCAACCGCAAGGTGCTTACCGTAAAAGCAGCCTTGGTCAGTCCGGGACCGATCATTCGCCGGTTTCGTGCTAAAGCACGTGGTTCGGCCGGTCGTATCCGTAAACGTACCAGTCACTTTGAAGTCATTTTGACGGATAACTAAGGAAAAGAGGAACAAATCGTGGGACAGAAAGTTAATCCGATCGGTTTGAGAACCGCCTTGACCAAAAACTGGGAATCCCGTTGGTTCGCCGACAAGAAAACTGCCGGTAAAACCCAGTTCGGTGACTGGCTCCATGAGGACCAGGAAATCCGTAAATTCATCAAGGAAAAATTCGCCGCTGCGGCAATTGCCCGTATTCAGATCGAGCGTTTTGCCAATCGCGTGCGTATCACCATCGTTTCCGCCCGCCCGGGTGTCCTGATCGGCAAAAAAGGTGCCGAGCTGGATACGCTGCGTGCAGCGGTTGCGAAACTGGCCGCCGATAAAGAAGTTTTCGTCGAAGTCGCAGAAATGCGCCGTGCCGAAACTTGTGCGCAGCTCGTGGCTGAGAGCGTTGCTCAGCAGCTGGAGCGTCGTATCGGTTTCCGCCGTGCCATGAAGCGCGCCATCCAGTCCGCTATGGATATGGGTGCCGACGGTATCAAGATCAACTGCGCCGGTCGTCTGGGCGGAGCCGAGCTCGCCCGCGAAGAGCAGTATAAAGAAGGTCGGGTACCGCTTCACACGTTGAAAGCTAATATCGACTACGGTTTCATTGAGGCGAACACGACTGCCGGTAAGATCGGCGTCAAAGTTTGGATTTGTCATAAGGACTCTGCGGAGGAAGAAGATTATGCCGTTAATGCCAAAAAGGGTAAAGTACAGAAAGGTTCAGCGCGGAAGTAACGCCGGACTCGCCACCACTAACAATAAAGTGGATTTCGGCGATTTTGCGTTGCAGACCCTGACCCGCGGGTACATCACCAATAATCAGATCGAAGCTGCACGTGTGGCTATCAACCGTCACTTGAAACGTCGCGGCCGTGTGTGGATCCGTATGTTCCCCTACCGCTCCTTCACAAAGAAGCCGTTGGAAGTACGTATGGGTAAAGGAAAAGGTGCGGTTGAAGGCTGGGTCGCCCCGGTTCTTCCCGGACGTGTTCTGTTTGAAATTTCCGGTTGCAGCGAAGCAGTGGCCAAAGAGGCCATGAGCCGCGCCGCCAACAAGCTGTGCGTGCGTTGCAAATTTTTGTCACGCGAAGCTTGAGTGAGGCCATAAAATGAAGAACAAAGAAATTCGTGAAATGACCGACGCCGAATTGACCGCAAAAGTGGTTGATTTCAAGCGGGAAAAGTTGAATTTGAAAATCCAGTCCCGTACCGGGCAGCTGGAAAAAACCGCCCGTGTCCGTGAGGTTCGCCGCGACATCGCTCGCTGCCTGACCGAAATCGCTGCGCGGAAGGCTAACGCCGAGGTGAAGTAATGAGTGAGAATACTGTCCGCGGCAACCGCAAAGAGCGTGTCGGCGTCGTCGTCAGCGACGTGCAGGAAAAGACCATCATCGTGAAGGTCGAACGCCGTACCACTCATCCGTTGTACCGCAAAGTCGTCAAGGTCAGCAAAAATTTCGCTGTCCACGATGAGAAAAACGAGGCGAAAAAGGGCGATACCGTCCGCATCAGCGAGACCCGTCCTATCAGCCGTAACAAATGCTGGCGGTTGGTCGAGATCATCAGCCGTGCCGTACAGGAGTAATGAACAATGATTCAGACGCAAACCATTCTTGAAGTCGCCGATAACTCCGGCGCCAAGTCCCTGCTGACGATCAACGTTCTCGGTCAGGCTAAAAAGATTGCCCACGTCGGTGACGTGGTCAGTGCTGCGGTTGAAACCGCTCTGCCCGACGGTACTGTCAAACGTCGTCAGCGTGTCCGGGCGGTCATCGTCCGTACCAAAGCTAAAATTCGTCGTCCCGACGGTTCTTATCTGAGCTTTGATGAGAATGCCGCCGTGGTGATCGACAAGGAAAACAACCCGATCGGGACCCGTATTTTCGGACCCGTTGCGCGTGAATTGCGTGAGAAGAACTTCATGAAGATCATCTCACTTGCGCCGGAGGTGCTGTAATGAATACGTTCCATGTCAAAAAAGGCGATAAAGTGGTGGTCAATGCCGGTAACTTCAAAGGTGCCGAAGCCACGATCACTGCCATTCTGCCCGCCAAAGAGCGTGTCGTCCTTGAGCTTACCAAAGGTGAGAGCAAGCTCGGCAAACGTACCGTGAAAAAGAGCAAAGCCAACCCCAATGGCGGTTTGGTCGAGCGTGCGGTTTCTGTCGCCGTCTCCAACGTCACTTTGACCGAAGAGTGCAAACAGGCGAAACTTGAGGCCAAAAACGCCCGCCGTGCCGCAAAAGCGGCGGCTAAAGCCAAGACGGAGTAGTTGAATCATGCCTGATATGAAGAAAAAGTACAGCGAGGAAGTTCGTTCCGCGCTTGCCGAAAAACTCGGCATCAAAAATGTGATGCAGATTCCGAAAATCGAGAAGATCGTCATCTCCACGGGTATCGGATCTGATAAAGAGCGTGATGCTTTTGCCGAAGCTCAGAAGCATATTGCCGCTATGACCGGTCAGAAACCGATCGTCTGCAAAGCGCGCAAAAACGTCTCCAACTTCAAACTGCGTGTCGGTATGCCTGTCGGTGTCATGGTTACTCTCCGCGGCAGCCGTATGTATGAGTTCCTGGATCGTTTCGTCCACAACGCTTTGCCGCGTGTGCGTGACTTCCGTGGTATTCCCAAGACCGGTTTTGACGGTGTTGGTAATTACAACATGGGTATTCAGGATGTGTCCGTTTTCACCGAAGTTGATGCTGACAAACTGAAGTATCCTCTCGGTGTCAACATCGCGATCGTCACCACCGCCACCAATGACGAGGGTGCCCGTGAGCTTCTCAAAATGATGGAAGTTCCGTTCGCGGAATAACAGAAGGGGTAGAACAAAATGGCTAAACTCAGTTTGATCGTCAAGGCGAACCGCCCCAATAAGTTCCCCGTCCGGAACTATACCCGCTGCAAAGCGTGCGGTCGTCCGCGTGCCTACATCGGTAAATTTCAGCTCTGCCGTATCTGCTTCCGTGAAATGGCCTCCAAAGGTCAGATCCCGGGCGTTACCAAAGCGAGTTGGTAAGTAATTTGGTGAAAGGAAAAATATTATGAGTATGCAAGATCCGATCGCCGATATGCTGACCCGGATTCGCAATGCTGCGGCAGCAGGTCTGGATAAAGTCGCGATTCCGCTCTCAAAAGAGAAAAAAGCGATTGCAGAAGTCCTCCTTGAGGAAGGTTATATCAGCAGCACCACTGTCGAGGGTGAAGGCGTCAAAAGCCAGATCATCGTCGCTCTGAAATATGTTGGTGATAGATCCGTAATCGAAGGTATCGAACGCGTCAGTAAATCTTCCTGCCGTGTCCATTGCGGCAGCCGTGAGATCCCTCGCGTCCGTAATGGTCTGGGTATTGTCGTTCTCTCCACCCCCAAGGGTATCATGAGCGGCCGCAAGGCTGCCAAAGAGAACGTCGGCGGTGAAATTCTCTGCCGTGTCTGGTAATTCATAACGTGGGAAAATAATATCATGTCCCGTATTGGTAAAAAACCTATTGATATCCCTTCCGGCGTCAAAGTGACGGTCGCGGACGGCAATATCCTCGTTGAAGGCAAAGAAAAGCTTTCAATGGCGATGCCTCCCTTCGTTACCGCCGAAGTGAAAGAGAATCAGGTTCTGGTCAGTGCGGCCGATGAAAGCCGTAAAGCTAATGCTATGCACGGTCTGGCCCGCAGTCTGATTCAGAACATGGTCATCGGTGTTTCTCAGGGTTTCCGCAAGGAACTGCAGATCGTCGGTATCGGTTACAAAGCGGCTGTTGCCGGCAATAAGCTGAATATGTCGCTTGGTTATTCGCACCCGATCGAGTTCCAGATCCCCGCCGGGATCAAAGTCACGGTCACTCCGGAGAACAAAATTACTGTTGAAGGATGCGACAAGCAGCTCGTCGGTGAGACTGCCGCTCAGATCCGCCGTTTCCGTAAGCCCGAGCCGTACAAAGGCAAAGGTATCCGGTACGTCGATGAGCGCATCGTGCTGAAAGAAGGAAAATCTGTCGGTTGATGACCGGTAGAATCAGGAGATTATAGAAATGTCTGTTATGGATAAAAAAACGCTGCGCGCCCGTCGCCATGCCCGTATCCGCAAGCGGATTTCCGGTACGGCCGAGTGTCCCCGTTTCTGCGTAAGCCTCACCGACAGCAATATCTATTGCCAGTTCATCGATGACGTCAACGGCAAAACTCTTGCCTCCGTCTCGACTCTGTCAGCCGCTTTCAAAGCGGAGAACGCCAAGCCGAATATGGCCGGTGCAACTCTGCTGGGCAAACTGGCTGCAGAAGCTGCCAAAGCTGTGAATATTTCCGAAGTGGTGTTTGACCGTTCCGGTTTCAAATTCCACGGCCGGGTCAAGGCGATTGCCGAAGCTGCCCGTGAATTGGGCCTCAAGTTCTAAAGGAGAGCGAACACATGGGTAAACGTGAAAATTTCGAACCCGCTGTCGTCAGCGAATTTGACGAGAGCGTGATCGCGATCAACCGCAGTGCCAAGGTCGTTAAAGGCGGCAAGAACTTCAGTTTCGGCGCCCTGATCGTGGTCGGAGACCGCAATGGCCGGGTTGGTTATGGTTACGGAAAAGCGAACGAAGTCAGCGATGCCATCCGCAAAGGCGGCGAAGCTGCCCGTCGCAATTTGGTCCGTATTCCGATGAATGGTCAGACTTTGCCGCACGAGATCGAAGTCAAATTCGGCGGTGCCAGAGTCCTGCTCCGTCCGGCATCCGCCGGTACCGGTTTGATCGCCGGTGGTGCAGTCCGTGCCATTCTGGAACTCGGCGGTGTCAAAGACGTGCTGGCCAAGTCTCTGGGAGCAGCCAATGCTTCCAACGTGACCAAAGCCACTTTCAAGGCAATTGCCGGTCTCTCCAGCCGCAGTGAAGTCATGGCCCGTCGCGGTCTGGCGAAAGCTGAAGTTGCGGAAAACAACTAAGAAGAGGTAATTGAAAATGAAACTTCATGATATGAGCCCCACTCCGGGTTCCCGCAAGTCACGCAAACGCGTCGGCCGCGGTGACAGCTCCGGTTACGGCAAAACTGCCGGACGCGGCGAAAAGGGACAGAAGTCCCGTTCCGG
The DNA here is from genome assembly GCA_015061685.1 of Lentisphaerota bacterium. Classification (GTDB taxonomy): domain Bacteria; phylum Verrucomicrobiota; class Lentisphaeria; order Victivallales; family Victivallaceae; genus UBA1784. The sequence continues at coordinate 14,054 of SUWD01000023.1, forward strand.
TGCGAAGATCCGCCCCTTCTTCGAGGGTGGTCAGATCCCGCTTTTCCGCCGTCTGCCGAAACGTGGTTTCAAAAATGCTGACCGTATTGTTTACGCTCTGGTCAACCTGAACGTGCTGGAAAGCAATTTCCAGGCCGGTGATGTGGTTGATCTGGCAAGCCTGAACGAGAAAAAATTGCTCGGTAAAGGCGATACGATCATCAAAGTCCTCGCCAATGGCGAGATCACCAAAGCTCTGACCGTCAAGGCCCAGAAATTTTCTGCAGCTGCCGCTGCGAAAATCCAGGCTGCCGGCGGCACAGTCGAAATTGTTGATTAAGGAGCATGAGATCTTATGTGGCGTGCGTTTATGAATGCTTTGAAAGTCAAAGAGTTACGCAATAGATTGCTGTTTACTGCTTTGATTATCGTTCTGGTTCGTTTTGCCAGCAGTATTCCGTGTCCCGGAGTTGATCCGACGGCATTGGAAAAATTCATCAGCAGCGTCACAGCCGGCAGTGAAGCCGGCGGCGGAGTGATGGCCATGATTGACCTGTTTTCCGGCGGTGCCATGACGCACTTTGCGTTGGGAGCGCTGGGCATCATGCCTTACATTACTGCCTCGATCATTATGCAGTTGCTCGTCCCGGTGATTCCTTCTCTGGAGAAACTCCAGCGTGAGGGGGAATCCGGGCGGGGCAAAATTTCTCAATACACCCGCTATTTGACTCTGGTTGTCTGTGCGGTTCAGGGAGCGATGGTCGCTATGGCGATGATCAATCCTGCGAAAATCGGTCTGCCGACTCCTGAAAAGCAGCTTTTCATCGGCAGTCCGGTGCTTTTCATCATAGCCAATGTGGTGGTGCTTACCTGTACCACCATGGTTTTTACCTGGCTGGGTGAACAGATCACTGAACGCGGTATTGGCAACGGTGTATCCCTGATCATCACCATCGGTATTGTTTCCCGTATGCCGCACTCGGTAATTCAGTTGATCGAAATGGCACGCCGCGGCACTACCGAAGGTGGTATGGCATTCCGTCCGGTGCAGCTTTTGCTGTTGATAGCAGTATTCTTTATTGTTACTGCGGCGACGATCATGCTTTCCCAGGGATACCGGAGAGTTCCTATCCAGATGATCCGCAAAAGCAGTGTCGGCAGAATGACCGACGGTTCAACTTATATGCCGTTGAAAGTCAACTTTGCCAATGTTATGCCGATCATTTTCGCCGGAGCGATCCTGATGCTGCCGCAGACGATTTTTCCGATGCTGGCGAGCCGTCCGGATGCCTGGAGCGGTTGGAGTACTCTGGCAATGGCGTTCCAGCATGACCGTGCGGTTTATGCCATTGTTTACGGTGCATTGATCGTGCTTTTCAGCTTTTTCTGGGTTGCAAATCAATTCAATCCGCTGCAGATTGCGGATAATCTGAAAAAAGAGGGTGCATATATTCCGGGTATCAGTCCGGGGCAGCCGACTGCAGATTTCCTTGATGCGGCGATGACGCGGGTAACGACCGGCGGAGCAGTATTTCTGCTGGTGCTGGCGTTGTTTCCGATGTTCCTTTACAACACATTCGGAATTCCTTTCATGGTGGCACAATTTTTCGGCGGCACAAGCTTGCTGATCATGGTCGGTGTGGTGCTGGATACTATGAGCCAGCTGGAATCTCACCTGACGATGCGTCACTATGACGGATTCCTGAAAAGCGGACGGCTTCGCAGCCGTTCCAACTGATAGAATCATGAGTACGGTGGTTGCCATTGACGGCCCGGCCGGAGCCGGAAAGAGTACGGTCGCCCGGATGGTGGCAGACCGCCTGAACTATGCTTATATCAATACCGGAAGTCTTTACCGTGCATTAGCTTACACGGCGATGACTTCCGGTGTCGCTTTTAAAGACATTACTCCTGAATTTCTGGAGAAACAGAAGCTCGAATTCCGCGGGGTTGATCTTTACTGCAACGGCAAAAAACTTGAGTCGGAATTACGCAAACCGGAGTGTGCCGTAGGAGCAAGTATCATTTCAGCTCTGCCGTTTGTCCGTGATTATCTTCTGCCGGTGCAGCGTAATGCGGCTCTTGATCAATGGATCGTAATGGAGGGCAGGGATATTGGTACGGTGATTTTTCCGGATGCGGAAAAGAAATTTTTTGTTACAGCTTCACCTGAAGAACGTGCCCGCCGCCGGATGGCACAGGGTGGAGAAATTTCCGGCGATGCCACTTTTGAATCCATTTTAGCCGACATCAAAGCCCGGGATGAAAGGGATATGAATCGGGCAATAGCACCTCTCAGACAGGCAGAGGATGCAGTTTTGATTGACACCACCGGCTTATCCATCGACGAAGTTGTTGCCAAAATAACCTCTTACTGCCGTTGATCTGTCCATCGGGGAAACAGGAGAGATCATTTCTGTTGGCATAGGGCTGCAATTTCAAAACTCCTCAAAAATTCTTAAAAATCATCGTTGCGATCTTAAAGCGGAGCGTTTTCGGTGGTTATTTATTCAATAGTCACGCTCAAACTGCCGTTTTGATCTCATCAACGCTGATTTTTCAATCTCTTTTTGAATCAGTTTTGAAATTGTTATGGTTCAACTGCAGGTGTAAAACTCCGGAAAACTGAATTATTTTGATCTATTGTATTCTTCTGCACTCCATTTGATTTGAAAACACCTGTCCGGAATGCTATATTACATAGTGTGTTTTGCATTTCCAAACTGTTGAAAAACGAAAGGACAGAGCCGGATGAAAAAAGTAATCATTGCAACTGTGATCGTCTGTGCAGCGGCACTGGGATTTTATGCAGTCAAAACCTACAAGCATAATGCCCGTTACAATCAGAAGGGATTTACTTACGGCAACGGCCGTCTGGAAGCTACTGAAATTTCCATCGCCACCAAACTTTCCGGCAAGTTGGATAAAGTTTATGCCGATGAGGGTGATATGGTCAATGCCGGTGATAAACTTGCACTTATGCAGCTCAATGTACTCAATGCCGAGCTGGCAATGGCAAAAGCTGAATTGAAGCAGAAAGAGAGCAAACTGCTTTTTGCCACCGGAGAGAGAAACCGGTACAAAACTCTGGATATGAAACAGGCAACCACCAAAGAGGCTGCCGAAAAAGCCGAAACCAATTATCTCTCCGCTTTGGCGGAGGTTGAAGCTGCCAAAGCAAAAATCGACCGGGTGCAGGCGGATATTGATGATTCAGTGCTGACTTCTCCGGTGAAAGGACGAATTCAGTACAAACTTGCAGAGCCGGGCGAAGTCCTCAACAGCGGCGATGGAGTTCTCAATCTGGTTGATTTGACGGATGTTTACATGACCTTCTTCCTTCCGGAAGAGATCGCCGGAAAAGTTGCGGTCGGTTCCGATGCCCGTATCGTGCTGGATGCCGCTCCGGATGTGCCGATTCCGGCAAAGATCACTTTTGTTTCCAGTGTGGCACAGTTTACCCCGAAAACGGTGGAGACCAGAGAGGAACGTCAAAAACTCATGTTCCGGGTGAAAGCCAAAGTCGATCCGGCACTGCTTGAGCAGTATATCGAATATGTTAAGACCGGACTTCCCGGCGAAGCCTGGGTGCGTCTTGATCCCAAAGCTCCGTGGCCGGATTTCCTCGTGCTGAAACGCGACCGGGCAGCTGAATGAAAAATTCAACGGAAAAATCCAATGCTCCGGCAGTCAAGCTGGAGCATATCAATTTTTCTTACGGCAAAATATCCGCACTGAAGGATTTTTCGCTGGAGATCGCTTCTCGCCGTCTGGTCGGCTTGATCGGTCCTGACGGGGTGGGCAAATCGACTATGCTCTCGCTGATTACCGGAGCGAGGGCGATGCAGGAGGGCAGTCTGACTGTTCTTGGCGGCGACATGCGGAGCAAAGAGCACCGGGATAAAGTTTGTCCGAAAATCGCTTATATGCCGCAGGGATTGGGCAAAAACCTCTACTTCACGCTGACCGTGGAGGAGAATTTGCAGTTTTTTGCCAAGCTTTTCGGGCATGATGCAGCAGAAAGACGCCGGAGGATCGACCACCTGACCAAAAGTACCGGTCTTTATAATTTTCTCAACCGTCCGGCAGGGAAACTTTCCGGGGGGATGAAACAGAAGCTCGGTTTGTGCTGTGCCCTTATTCATGATCCGGACTTGCTGGTGCTGGATGAGCCGACAACCGGTGTCGATCCATTGGCACGGCGGCAATTCTGGGACTTGGTGGACAGTGTGAGGATCAGCCAGCCGCAGATGACGGTTATTGTAGCGACTGCTTACATGGATGAAGCGGAACGTTTTGAGTGGCTGATCGCCATGGATGAGGGGAAAATTCTGGACACCGGCACTCCGGAAGAATTGTTGAAAAAGACCTCCTGTACCAATCTTGATGATGCTTTTATCCGGCTTTTGCCGGAGGAAAAACGTGCCGGTCATAAAAAACTGATCGTTCCTCCGCTGGACAACGGCGGCGAGGAACGGATTGCCATTGAAGCAGAGGGATTGACCAAGAAATTCGGCTCTTTTACGGCGGTCGATCATGTGAGTTTCCGCATCCGGGAGGGGGAGATTTTCGGTTTTCTCGGCTCAAACGGTTGCGGTAAAACCACCACGATGCGGATGCTTACCGGGTTGATGACCCCGTCGGAGGGAAGTGCGAAACTTTTCGGCAAACCCATTGATGCTGAAAGTATGGATACCCGTCTGCGTCTGGGATATATGACCCAGCTTTTTTCGCTTTACAATGAGTTGACCATCCGGCAGAATTTGACATTGTACGCCCGTCTCTACCGGATACCGGAAAACGAGGTCAAAAGCCGGGTGGATGAGATGCTGGAGAGATTTCAGCTTATTCCTTATGCGAAAGAGACACCGGCTTCGCTGCCGCTGGGTATCAAGCAGCGTCTTTCTCTGGCGGCGGCGGTGATCCATCATCCGCAGATATTGATTCTGGACGAACCTACTTCCGGAGTTGATCCGGTGGCACGGGATCTTTTCTGGGAATTGATCATTGAATTATCCCGCAAAGATCACGTTACGATTTTTATTACCACCCACTTTATGAATGAGGCTGAACGCTGTGACCGTATCAGTCTGATGCACGCCGGCAAATCCCTTGCCTGCGATACTCCGGCGAATCTGGTTGCTGAGCGTAAAACTCCGACTCTTGAAGCGGCATTCATCGACTATCTGGAGGAGGCGGATCCTGCCTCCAAAGAGAAAGTGGTTCTTGAAGCGGTTCCGGAGCAGGAAAAAGCGGCAGGCAGGAAGAATTTATGGCAGAAAATCACCGAATCGAACGGGCGTATTTTCAGCATCCAGCGTTGTTTGAGCTGCTGTTGGAGAGAGTATCTGGAATTGATGCGAGATCCGATCCGTGCGACGCTGGCGATTTTCGGAGCCTTGCTGCTGATGCTGGTCATGGGTTTCGGTATAAGTATGGACGTGGAAGATCTCTCTTTTGCGGTGCTTGACCGGGACAACACTGTTTTGAGCAACAATTATACGTTGAATATTTCCGGGTCAAGGTATTTTATAATCAAAGAACCGATAAAGGATTATGACGATCTTGAAGCCCGTTTGAAAAGCGGTGAATTGAGTCTGGCGATCGAAATACCGCCGAATTTCGGCAAAGATGTTGAATCCGGCAAATCTCCGGAAGTAGCTTTCTGGATCGATGGGGCCATGCCCTCCCGGGCGGAAACGGTCAATGGTTACGTTACAAGTCTGCACAACCAGTGGCTTGAGGAAAAGTCAAGGGAGCATAATCTTGGCAAACAGAGTAAGTTATCCGCTGAAATAGAGACCCGTTACCGCTATAATCCGGATGTAAAAAGTCTGCCGGCAATGGTTCCGGCAGTCATTCCGCTGCTTTTGATGATGATCCCGGCGATTCTGGCGGCATTGTCAGTCGTGCGTGAAAAGGAGATGGGTTCGATAATCAACTTGTACGTTACTCCGGTCACCCGTACTGAATTTATGATCGGCAAGCAGATACCGTATATACTGTTTTCGCTGTTGAGTGCGTTTATGCTTTCGGCGATGGCGGTGACCATATTTGATGTGCCGATAAAAGGGAGTATTCCGGCTTTCACGATTTCGCTGGTTCTTTACAGCATGTGTGCCACGGGGATCGGTTTGCTGGCATCTTCGGTGACCCGCAGTCAGATAGCGGTGATTTTTATGACGATGCTTGGAACGATGATCCCGGCAGTTCAATTCTGCGGTATGATCGACCCGGTCACGGCCCAGGAAGGCAGCGGCAGAATAATCGGCATGATCTATCCGACAACTTACATGCTGCTGGTCAGCCGCGGAGTTTTCAATAAAGCACTGGGATTTGCGGATCTGTATCCGGAATTGCTGATATTGCTTGTTACCGTGCCGATCGTGGTCGGTTGCGGGGTACTTTCTTTGAGAAAGCAGGAGAAATGATATGAGACAGACATTGAAAAATATCTTTTTTCTGGGTGTAAAAGAGCTGCGTGGTTTGGGGCGTGATTATATGCTCATCGCTTTGATCGTCTATGCGTTTTCTCTGGGGATCTACACGATCGGAAAATCCACGAATGACACGATCAACAATGCGGCGATCGCCATTGTTGACGAAGACCGTTCCCAGATGTCCCAAAGGATTTTTGATGCGTTTTTCCCGCCGATGTTTCACCGGGCAAAGGAGATCACTCTTGAGGAGATCGATCCGGCTATGGACGAGGGTAAATACACTTTTGTACTGGTGATCCCTGCCAATTTTGAGAAGGATCTGCTGGCGGGCAGGAAGCCGGAGATCCAGTTGAATATTGATGCCACCCGTATGTCGCAGGCATTTTCCGGCGGCGGTTACATCCAGCAGATCATCAACCGTGAAATTTCGATTTTCGAGGACAAGGGCAAAGTTTCCCGGCCGCTGGTCAAAACGGTGGTACGCAACCGTTACAATGCCAATTTGACCCAGAGCTGGTTCAAATCGGTGATGCAGCTGGTGAATAATATTACGATGCTGGCGATCATTCTTACCGGTGCGGCATTGATCCGGGAGCGTGAAAACGGGACATTGGAACATTTGCTGGTCATGCCGGTAACGCCGTTTGAGATAATGTTTTCCAAGGTGTGGTCGATGCTTCTGGTGGTATTGGCAGCGTCGGTAGTGTCGCTGTGGGTGGTGATCATGCAGATGCTTCATGTGCCGGTGAATGGATCGCTCGGGTTGTTTGCTGTGGGCGTGGCACTGCACTTGTTTGCGGTCACTTCACTGGGAATATTTCTTGCCTGTGTTGCGGATAATATGCCGCAGCTGGGAATGCTGCTGATACTGGTATTGATGCCGATGCAGATGCTTTCCGGCGGTTCGACGCCGCAGGAGAGTATGCCGGAATGGGTGCAGACGGTGATGCTTGCCGCACCGACGACACATTTTGTGGATTTCTGTCAGGCCATACTTTTCCGGGGAGCCGGGATCGAAGTGGTTTGGAAGCCGTTTTTGATGCTGTTTATTATAGGGTGTGTACTATTTATATTTTCATTGGGACGTTTTCGCCGCAGTGTGGCACAATGATTCCCGCGAAGAAGAAAGCAAAAGGGGTTTGGTCAAATGGAAGAATTCGCACAGACAATGGTCGCTTATCTCAAAACAGCAGATACATTTTTATGGGGACCACCGCTGTTGATATTGCTTTTGGGGACACACTTGTTCTATACCATACGTTTGCGTTTTGTGCAGCGTTATCTGGGGACCGCATTCCGTCTGGTCACTAAAAAAGACAATTCACTTGACGGCAATGTGGCACCTTTTGCGGCACTGGCAGTGGCATTGGCATCCACGATCGGCACCGGGAATGTGGTTGGCGTGGCAACCGCGGTGGTACTCGGTGGACCGGGAGCGGTTTTCTGGTGTATGATCACCGGGGTATTCGGAATGGCGACGAAGTATGCTGAATCACTTCTGGCGGTAAAATACCGGGTACGGGATGAAAAGGGTGAAGTCCACGGCGGACCGATGTACACGATCATGCGTGGTTTGAGATGGCGCTGGATGGCGGTGGTATTTGCCGTTGTTGCGGGGATCGCAGTTCTGGGTACGGGGAATCTGGTGCAGAGCAATGCGATTGCGATGATTGTGAATAAGACATTCAGTATTCCGAATTGGCTTACCGGAGTATTGGTTGCATTGCTGGTGGGTCTGGTGATCGTGGGAGGTTTGCAGAGCATTGCCAAAGTTTGCACTTATCTGGTGCCTTTCATGTCCTTTATTTACCTTGCCGGTTGTATTACTCTGCTGGTGATGAATTTTGAATATCTCGGCAGTGCGATCGTCCACATTGTGAAGGACGCATTTTCTGCGAAAGCCGCATTTGGCGGTGTTGTATTTGGCATGATGCAGGCTGCCCGTTACGGAATTGCCCGCGGATTGTTCTCCAATGAAGCCGGTATGGGTTCTGAACCGATCGTAGCGGCGACGGCCTGTACCCGCAATGCGGTGCGTCAGGGGTTGGTTTCTTATACGGGAACATTTTGCACGATCATTATCTGTCTGATGACCGGGTGGGTTTTGGTCTCCTGTACGCTGGCATTTCCGGACAAGATCTCGTTGACCTCCGGCAATGAGATCCTCACGCAGAATTGTTTTGAGCAGATTCCTTATGTGGGCAAATATCTTTTGGCATTTGCGATATTTGCTTTTGCCTCGACCACCTTGCTGGGCTGGTTTTATTATGGCGAACAGTGCTTCCGTTTTCTTTTCAAATCAGCAAAGGCATTGATGTTTTACAAGATAGTTTACACGGCGATTGTTTTTACCGGAGCGGTAAGTTCTCTGACTGTGGCGTGGGATTTTGCCAACTTTGCCAATGGCTTGATGGTGATACCCAACGTGATAAGTTTGCTTTTGCTGCAAAAGGTGGTGGTTGCAGAGACGAAAAAGTATCTCTGGAGCGGCAAATTGGATATGGATGATCCCCGTTGCGTCCGGGGGAATACTTCTGTGGAAAACTGATTTTGGAATTATTTATCTGACCTTTTTTCGGGGCTGCGGTGAAAAATCTATGGATGACCGGCAGCCCCGGAATTTTTTTTTTAAACTCAATGATTGATAAAAATTAATGTCATTTTTGTGTGATAGTGTGTTTTTGCGGATGATTTGTGAATGGCAATAAAAAAATACATTTGCCATGTTCGAAAAATGCAACCTTAAGTTATTGTAATATAAGAATTTAAGATTGATGATCGGATAGTACAGTATAGTGTTTGTAAAAATTGTTGTATTTTTTATTTCTTTGATGTATATTTTAATGGTTAAAGCAGTACAATTTGTTTGTACTGCAGTCGGAGTGGGATCCTGAATACAAACAACAAAAAGGAAGAAAAAATGAATTCAAAGCTCCAGATATCTGGAGTAAAGTGCTTACACTTTACTCCCAAAAGACCTTTCGAAAGTAAAAAATTCACATTGATTGAGTTACTGGTGGTTATTGCGATCATCGCTATTCTTGCGGCGATATTGCTTCCCGCTCTTAATTCTGCCCGTGAACGTGGCAGAAGTGCCAGCTGTATGAACAATCTCAAACAATTTGGTACCGCATTGACGATGTACTGGGACAACAACGAGGGGTATGGACCGTATATTTACCGTGCCGGATGGCACAGTACTGCCAACGTGATCTCATTTAACATGTGGCTTGGACCTTATATGGGAGTTGCAAGCGATAACGGAATGCCTTTCCTCGCTAAAAAAAGTTCTCTCATGAGAGAGTCGGTTTTTATGTGCCCGTCAGAAGATGCCAGTTTGGCATTTAATTCCGCAAATCTTGGCAACTGGCTCTGTCATTATATGGGGAACAGTACTTACAGTAAGGAAGCCGGAGCCCCTAAAACCGGTGTGTTCGGATATGAAAGTCAGTGGCATCCTACTAAATCCAATCGTATCCAGCAGCCGTCAAATTTTATTGCTATTACGGAGAGATCTTCCGGACGGAATATTCCCCAGCTTAATGCGACTGACTGGACTGCGACAACCGGTTATTCCACTTGGGATAAGGTGAAAAAAGATCAGTTAGCTTTGCGGCACAATAACAAAGATAATATGGTGTTTTGCGACGGTCATGTCGCAGTCAGTGATTTTACTTTGCCGCTGACCAAAAATACTCCCGGATTCGGTTACGACCTTATTAAATAATGGGTATCATTAATGCGTAACTGTTTTGAATTACTTCTTGTTGCCGTAATTGGTGCATTGCTGTCGGTGATGCTGGCAGGAGCCATAGATACAGCTTCTGCAAAAAAAGCTTTTTGTGAAAAAAATTTGAAAAAGTTGTATATTGCCTGTGCTGAATATGAGGCAGATCATGGCGTTTTGCCGCCGGTTATTGTGAAATCAAAACCGAAGTGGCGTTTTTGGAACTATTTCATGGCCCCGTATATAAAGGCGGAAAGCGATCTTGCCTGTCCGGCAGATGCCCGCAATGAGAATTTTTTCTCCGGCAGTTCTTCTCCGCTTGCACCTGTAATGGGCAGGGGGGCCAACAGTTACGGAATGAATTATTTTCTGACTGCCAGCTTCGCCGGAAAGAAAGGTAAAAGTGCAAAATTGGAGAATCTTTCCCGACCGAACAGGACATTGGTTTTCGGCGATTGCAAGGGACCTTATATGTATCCAGACCGTTATTGGAAAGAGGAACGCAGTGCCTGGCATGAGAATGAAAGTGTGATGCTTATTCACGCAGACGGGCATGTTGTCAATCTGACCCAATCGGATATGGGCAAAGCAGATGCGACGGGGAAATTCCGTTATGATCTGACCCGTTGGATGTGGATTTGAACTACTTGTAAAAAGGTTTTTTATGAAAAGATTTTTATTTATATTAGGATTATTGTCTCTTTTTCCGTTGTCGGCTCAAGTTAAATTTACCGGAAAAAATGCCTTTACGCTGGAAACTGTCCGGCAGAAAAGCTGTGACGGGAAAATTTTTGTTATTGAAAAAGATAAGGGTGAATTGCCCTTGACTTGCCGTGCCGATGGTAATAAACTGACTGTCGGGAATGATGATTTCTGCTGGGATATGACGATCCGGCAAGTTCAACGTCTTGATCGTATTTCCGGTACGATCCGCAATATTTCCAAGCGTCAGCTGCTTCTTGAAATCGGTATGAAACTGAATGTCCCCCGGAAGAAAAATGATTTTTTCTGGGGCGGTTTTGATGTGCAGGATGCCGGAAATAAACCTTTGAAGCGTTTGGGATTTAAAGGCAAAACCTCCAAGCATCTTGCAGGTGGATTGTGTGTACCTTTCCCGGTATCAACGCTTATCAGCAGTGATCAGGCATTTATACTCGGCGGCAGACAGAATGAGATAACCAGTTATACCGTATCGGTTTACGAGCCTGGTAAAAACAGTGCTGTTTTGAATTACTCTCAGAGGATCGTCCTTGAGGCCGGGGAAGAATTGAAAACAACCTTTTTCTGTGGTTCTGTGCCGGTGCGTTTTGACCGGGAACAGAATGTGGTTGAAGCATTTTATGAAGCTTCTCCGGAAGAATTTTCACCATTTGTCAGCAAGAAAAATCCTTACTTACGTGGTACTTACAGCCAATATACCGCTTGGTCAAATCCGCCTGATTATGAGCGTGAACGCCGTCGTTATGCCACTTTGGATTGGGCATATACGCCATTTAAACGCAGCGGTGATTGGTTCGGCAGACCGGAATATTGGGATTACAAACCGATGAAGCGGCCGTTTCAGATCGGCTTTGGGCAGCTCTGTGTCGGAGAAAATTTTGATTATCGCAAATTAAGCTGTGATGAATTTCATCTTAAACGCAAATCGGTATTTGACCGGATGGGCAGAAAATTCGGATTCTCTTTCTATATTTGCACTGTCTGGTGTGAAAAACAGTTGGCAGAAAGCATTTACAAAGATTCCATAATCACTGATCCGGATGTTACCAAAGAGATTTGGGGATGGTGTACCGGGCATGATACTGAAATACGGGTGTTCCCGGTCGGCGGTTCATTCGGCAAAGCGATCAAACGGGATATAAAAGCGTTGGTTGATGAGCTTGATTTGCCGGGATTTGCGGCTGATTGCGGCACTCCGGGAGTGAATTTCTATGGTGCAGCGGTGCAGAATAATGAAGTCAAAGGACGGGCGTGGGACGAAAAAGGAATTTTCTGTGACGAACTTTGTGCATTGAATCAGCTTTTTGACTATATCCGTTCTCTGCGTCCGTCGGACCCGCTCTACGTTTGGAAAAATGGTGAGGGGAAAGCTGATATCCGGTTGATTGAGACGGAACTTTTCAGTCCGATATTCTACTCGTGGATGCCGTTGACCCGTTATAATGCCGGTCAACGTCCGTGTATTATGCATGCCAAAGAGGGATATGTTTTGGGCAAAAGTATTCCGGACTGGGAAAAATTGACGCTGGATGAATTTTTGACCAAGTGGCATCGTTTGGGGGATCACCTGTTGTTGAGCTGCTTTGAATACGGTATGACGCAATCCATTTATGGTAACAGCGGCAATGCTCAAATGATGTATTGTATGCCGGAGTTGCTGGAATGTATCTATTTTGGCTGGCGGGCATTGATCCCGGTTGCGGTTTCCGGTTTGGACAAAGATAAAATGCTCTACCGGGCAAGGTATGGCAGAAAAGAAAATACCATTCTTTTTTACGGCAATCCTTATGAAAATGCCATGCCGGTAACTTTTACTGTTGACAACAGCGGACTTGGCGGTGGATATCAGCTTTTTTTGCCTAAAATGCGTGATTTTGCGGCAATGAAAAACCGTATCGTCAAAGGAGAAACTGTACTTGACTGCACGTTGCCTTCCAGAAAACCATTCTTGCTTGAAGCGGCATTTTCTCTCTCCTCTCTCCCGGAGAGCGGCAGTTTTGATGCGGTGGTGTCCAGTAAAAAAGATATCAATGAGATCACTTATACGGCTGAATTATCCAATAAAGAATCTTTTACGGCAGCGGTGACTCCCCGTGAAGTTGAAGGATTTACGGTGAAATTGCAGATCAATGGTAAAACAGTTGCAGTCGGAGAAGATCTGACGATCCCGGCTGGGGCAAAGATTTCCGCCACCTATACTTCCCAACTTTTCGCATCCAACCGTCGGGAAATACTCGCATTTCCTTTCACGGACAAGGACAACCATCCGGCGTTTACCATTATTTTGCCTCCGGATGCCAATGAAGCGGAGAAAAAAGTTGCTGAATTATTGAAAGATTATTTCCGTTTTACCGGGAAATATAAAATTACCGCATCCGGAGAATTGCCTGCCGCAGAAAACAGCATTTCCCAAGTTATTGTCACCGTCCGTCCCGGTACTGATCCGGTGGTCAAAGTGGAGGGGGATAAACTCTATTTGAGTGCATCGGATTACCGGCAGGGATGGCAGAATTACATTGCATTATCACGGATAATGGATTTGAAATATCCTAATATTGTCCCGATGACGATTCATTCTCCGACTACCAGAAAAGTTATTGGTAAATTCGGCAGGGAAAACTTGATTTTGCCCTGGAGTGCCTGTTTCGAAAACAGTCGGGAGCAGGATAAATGAAGTGGAAAACAAAAATTTTACTTCTTGCGTTGCTGGTGCTTTCCGGGAGTAATATATATGCCTTTCAAAGAGGTGAGGTCAGGGATATTTCCGGAAAGCGTTTGCAGGTAAGTAATAATTTACTCAGCGTGACTGTTTTGCCTGAATATTCCGGCAGAATCGCCTCTCTGCGTTTGGCAAATGGGATCGAATTACTTGCTTCACCACAAATATCAGAGACCGTCGAAACACCGCTTTTTTCCTATAAAAGCGATAATGGTTACGGTCTTGTTGAACGATTCTGGAAGGTAAAAAGCCGTGGAGACGTTCCCGGACATGGATATATCGACGGCAATAAATTGTACTTTACTTTGAATCGTTGCGGCGGAACGGAGCTTGAACTTGAAAGAGTGATTGTTTTGCCGGCAAATTCTCTGGAAATAGTGGTGAATGTTTCTTATTCCAATCCGGGAGGGAAGAATCTTTCTTTGCGTCCATGGCTGAATATTATCGGTGCTATACCCTCCCGGGCATTGATCCCGGTTCAGGGGACGGCGGAGCGTCAGGGATTCCCGGCACTTCGCAAAAGTGTTGTTCCCTATCTCTTTTCTGATGGCGGAGGCAATAATTTCCTGCCTCCGGGAGACTCGTGGATCGGCATTGAAGCGATGGACAAGATGACGGTCTGGGCTTTTTGTCTGCCCGAAGAAGGTCTTGGCAATTCAGGGATCTTTTATTCATTCGGCAACCGCAATAATGGAATGCAGACATCGGAAGTGATTTTGCCGGAAATGGTTGTTCCAGCTGGTAAAAAAAGCGGATTTTCTTATCGGATACTGGTTTTTCCCGGTATAAAACAGCTCAACGCTGTTTTGGGCAGTACCGGAATTGCTTTTACTCCGGGAAAATTGACAGCAGTCGCAGCCAAAGAGGAAAAAGCCCGTTCATTTACTCTTGTGTATCGTCCGGCAGGGGAAAATTCGGACAGAAGTTTCCGTATTGATCTGCCGGAGATGAAAAGCGGAGAAATGCAGGAGGTCATTTTGCCTTTTTCTTCTGTCCCGGAAGAGGCTTTTCTGCAGAGCGATTCTGTTTCAGTAAGATTGTTTTTCCGCAGATAATTCAAATGCAGACGGCGGCGATGATCAAAAGAGTTATCGCCGCTGCGATACCGGAAACAAGCGTACCGATGGTTTGCAGTTTCAAGCCCTGACGGACACTCATTCCGGAAAATTTCACCACCACCCAGAAAAAACTGTCATTGGTGTGCGATACGATCATACTGCCGCAGCATACCGCACAGCAGGTCAATGCCCGCATGACCGGTGTTGCCAGTCCCAAAACTTCCAGCAGCGGCAGTGTTACATTGGCGGCAGTTAAGATCGCCAGCGTGGATGAACCCTGGGCGATTTTCAGCATTGAAGCAAATGACAATGGCAGCAGCAAGGCAAAAACGCCCATATTTTCCGCATTCCCCGGCAGCAGCGGGCGGAAATCGACCTGCTTCAAAACCTCTCCGAAAGCTCCTCCGGCTGCCGTGATGATCAGAATATTGGCGGCATCGATGATCGCTTTTCCTATCAGACCGTCGGCGGTAAGTTCACTTCGCTTGCATTTGCCGATGCAAAAAACGGCGACAACCGCCCCGATCCCCAGGGCGATCACCGGATTACCGGCGGCAATAAGGAATTCTGTCAATTTTTGCGGCAGGGAATTTTTCAGGACATTCGCCGCAGAACCGGCACCGATCAATACCAGCGGTATCACAATGGGCAAAAAGGCGATGCTCCAATGGTGCTGAAAAACTGTTTCCGCTGAATTGTCCTCCCGGATTGTCTCATTTTCTCCGGCGAGCGTCTCATTTTTTCCGGCAAAAGAAGCGTAAATATATCCGGCAGTCACCGCCGCAAGAGCGGCAAGCGAACCAAAGAGAAGCACTTTCCCGAAATCAGCCCCCAGAAAACTCATTGCCGCCAGCGGTCCGGGAGTCGGCGGAATAAAACAGTGCGAGGCAAACAACCCCATACTCAATGCCGTTGCCCCGATGGCAAGAGGAATTTTGGTCATTTTGCCGATCTTTTTCCACAAGCCGATCAGAATTATAAATGCCGAGTCGCAAAATATGCAGATCGAGACCACGTAACCGATGATCGCCATTGCCAGAGGAGTGCGTTTTTCTCCGGTGAGGTTTATGATTTTCCGGGCGATTACTTTGAGGGCTCCGCGTTGTTCCATGAAAACGCCGATCATGGTACCGGAAATTATGACGATACCGATACTTTTCATGGTATTGCCGAAACCGCCGGAGATCATATTGATGGTATTTACCACGCCGAAATTACCGGCGATCCCGAATAAAGCCGCTCCGAGTAAAAGCACCGGCAGCGGATGGATTTTCCACTTTGCAGTAGTGAAAATGATCAACACGATAACAACGGCAAGCAGAATGACCGGCATGATTTGCTCCATGATTTTTGAGGATATCCTTCTTGCGAACAATATAAGCGGATCACCGGCAAAGTTCAAGTCTATTACCTCTTTTATCCGGATGATTCCAGCTAAAACAGTTTTTGTTATTGAAAAAATCATTTTTCAATGTTATATTATCCACCACAGCTATTCATTCCAAAAAGGAGAAAATCATGCGAATCAATTTAAGAAACAATCTTGCCGGGAACGCCCCCGACGATGATTTCCAACCGTATCTTGACACTTTTTTACTGCCCGGCTGCAGTACACCGCTTGGCGGAGTATTGATCGTCCCCGGTGGCGGCTATGCCATCCGTGGAGATTACGAGGGCGATGCAGTGGCGGCGAAATTCAATTCACTTGGTTACCATGCTTTTGTTCTGCAGTACCGGGTTTCTCCGAATCGTTTCCCGGCACCCCAGCAGGATCTGGTGCGGGCGGTGAAGATCATCCGTGCCAATGCTGAAGCATGGAGATTGAATAAATTAGCGGTGCTGGGTTTTTCAGCCGGGGCACATTTGGCGGCCTCCGGAGCGATGCTGTCGGAAAAGTTTGCGGTCAATGAGGGTGATGAAGCGGATAAATTCCCCGGAACAGTTGATGCATTGGTGCTTTGCTATCCGGTTATTTCGCTGACAGCCTCATTTGCTCACGGCAGCAGCGGGGAAAATCTTTTCGGTCCGGAAACGCCTGCGGAGGTGAAAGCCCGGTTGAATATGAATGAATTGGTCGATTCCTCAACTCCGCCGTCCTTCCTTTGGCATACGGCGGATGATGATGCTGTAAGTGTGTATAATTCGCTTGAATTTGCCCAAAAGATGTGGCAGTGCGGCAACAGTTGCGAACTGCATGTATTTCCGCATGGTTATCATGGCAGAGGCTTGGGCTACGGTACGGCGGATTTGAAGCAGTGGACGGATTTGTGTGCGGTTTTTCTGGAGACGAGTGCCGGATTTACCCGGGGATAGATGGAAAAAAGAGGTGAAAAATGGTTAAAAGTTTGATTTTTGGTGCATCATTGTTGCTGTCGGTATCGGTTTTTGCTGAAGTTGTGGTGAAAACCGGAGACAAGATCGGTTTTCTGGGTGATTCCATAACCCATTACGGGAATAATCATCCCGGCGGTTACGTCAATCTGGTCATTGCCGGTTTGGAAGCCAACGGGATCAAGGCGGAGAAGATCCCTGCCGGTATCAGTGGACACAAGTCCAATCAGATGCTGGAACGCGTGGAAAAGGATGTGTTGAGTAAAAATCCGGCATTCATGCTCTTAAGCTGCGGCGTGAATGATGTCTGGCACGGCCGCCGTGGCGTGGAATTGCCGGAATACAAAAAGAATATTACTGCAATCATCGACAAGGCCCAGGCCGCCGGGGTGAAAGTTTGTATTTTGACTGCGACGATGATCGCCGAAAATCCCCAAAACTCCTACAATATCAAATTGGCATCTTACAATGAATTTCTCCGTCAGCTTGCTGTTGAAAAAGGGTGTATGCTGGCTGATTTGAATGAGATCATGCAAAAGGGTGTTGCGGAATTTGCCGCAAAAAATCCCGGATTCAAAGGCAATTATTACACCAATGACGGAGTACACATGAATGCTCTGGGTGATGCGATGATGGCAGAAAGTATTTTGCGGACATTCGGCATGGATGATGCACAGATCGCCAAAGCCAAAGCGGCATGGCAGGGCAGAAAAGTTTCCGTCGGCAAGGTGGTGCTTTCTGCGGATGTACTTGAAAAAGTGGCGGTCAAGGCGGCAAAAAAGAATATGTCCATTCTGGAATATATTGAGTTTGCCGCAGAAAATATGCCTTCAAAATAAGAGTATCTGTATAAACTCCGTCGCCCGGAAATGGCAGACGGAGTTTTTTTATTGCCGGGAAAAGATCATCGGCAGCAGAAATGCCGGGGCACTGCTCCAGGCGTGGCACAAACTCAAGCCGAAAGGTCTGCCGTAAAAATCATATATTCCGCTGCCGTTTTTCCCTTCACCGTAAGCTTCAAAAAAGGTGGTTGCTCCGTTTTTGACCATTCCACCCCAGAAGCGGCGGATCTCTCCGGCGGCCTCTCTGGTAAATCCGGCACGGATAAGGGCGAGGATCTCAAAACTTTTCATATAGGGAGTGCCTACTGCCGGTAATTTATTTTCGAGCAGTTTTTCTGCTATGCGGCGGCTCTCTTTTTCACTTGCGATCGAACCGACAGCCAAAAAGTTCTGATGCCGGAGGAACTCATTTTTACCGGGCGAACAGCGGAAAAGGCCGCTTTTTTCGTCATAGAAGTCACGCCGGATCATTTCTTTAAGTTTATCGGCGGAGTTTTCCCATTTTACGGCATTGCATTGGTCTCTCATTTTCCGGGCGAGGCTGGCTGCTGCTTTCAGAGCCATAAAGAAAAGTATCTGTAAAGCACAGTTTTTATCTCCGTCGGTCCAATCGATAAGCACCCAATTATCTGTCGGCAGCAGACCGTTGTCAATTCTCTTTTCCATAAGTATTCCGGTGGTTTCCACTATCCGGAAATACTCCTGCTGCAAAAATTCCGGATCGTCAAAGTGTTTTTCGTAGAGGTCAAAATTTATCAGATACCACAAGCTGTAATCGACAATACCGTTGATGTGGGTGTTTTTTATTCCTGCAGAACCGAGAACGGCAAGGGTATCTCTCACCGGGGCGGGTTCCTGAAAAGATTCAGTCATGCTCAAGAGACTTACCGCCAGATCTCCTGCCCAGGGCAGGCGGTCACGTTTTACGCCGTCGATCAAAAAGTGGAATGTGCAGAGCTGCAGGGTATAGACGCTCTTTTCCCAAATGTCGTCCAATTCTTTATCTCCGCAGGAAAAATGTTTTTTCAAAGTCAAAGGAGTATAGAGGGCATCGACCGAGATTTCTGCATTTTCCGCATTGTCAAGAGATATGTAGCGAAATGCCAGAGGCACACTGCTGCGTAAAGTTTCCGAATCAAGTTGTACAAGAAGCATTGACTGCTCAAAAAATTGCGGATCCCGGTTTTGGGCTTCGGGAAGAGATTCTCCGGCAAAGAGTTTGGCGTGAGGGGCATTTTTGATGTTGATCCAGCCGAAAACCTCTTTTCCCATATCATACATCCCGTCCGGCAATTTTTCCGGGATCAGGCGGGTAACGGGGATTTCCTCCCGGTGCGGTGGAATATTTCCGCCATTAACTGCGGTGGTACGATACCATGAAATACCGTCAAAAGAGGATTCCCATTGGAGATCTGCATCACACCGGAAACACGGCACATCATATTCTGTATCATCTGTGGAGAGGGTGAATTCAAAAATTCCCGGCGACGGAAGCGAGATTTCTGAAATGGCAGGTTTTCCGATGCAGTTTACCGGGAAAGTTCCTGCCGGGAGCGTGGTTCTGAAGTGCATCGTCCGGTGCGGAATCATAAATTCTCCGGGGTATCCGACCTTGAGTCCGGCTTTTTTTACCGCCCGTATCAACTGCTGCTGACGGAATGTTTCTCTTTCGGCACGGCCATAGATCCAGCGTCCGTTTTTTACATCTGTTTTGGTGGTGATCCGGGGATCCTGCATAGTTTATCTTCCTTTATTCATCGGTATTTTCTGAACCGTTGCGGAATTCAGACGGTGAGATACCGAATTTTTTCCGGAAAACCTTTGCCAGATAATTGGCATTGGCGAAACCGGCTTCTTCGGCGATCTCCTTGAAACTGCGTCCGGAAGTCCGGATCATTGACAGCACCAGCTGCATCCGCCATGCGGTGATATATTCCATTGGGTTCATTCCGGTGGCCGCATGGATATTCCGGGTGAGGGTTGTGGGGTGGATATTGAGCATTTTGGCGATATTAGCCGGATGGAGAGTCGGGTCGGAGAGGTTTTCGCTGACGATATTTTTGAATCTTTCAGCGATGGAATTTTCCACTTTTTCTCCGGCGGCGGCAAGGCAGAGGATTTTGTAAGCGTCGGCACTTGCCAGATATTCACCTCTGGTGGAGTAGTCATGCAGATGGATATTGAGCGACTCAAACAGTTCCATCGGGCAGGGGCCTGCTTTGTGCGGTTCCCGGCCGATCCGGAAGCCCTGGATCAAAACATCCAGATATTCTCCGAAAACGGTAAGGAAGCAGTATTCCAAAGGGGGTTCTACCAGAGAAACTTCATGAGTATCCCCCGGCAGATAGAAACAGACATGTTCCGGAGTAAGGAGCATGTCATGATCGCCGCAACGCAGTTTTGCCACGCCCCGGATACCCCAGAAAAGCTGGAGAAAATTCTTTTTCAGCACTCTGTCGTGCCAGACTTTCTCCTTGATCAGGTAGTGTCCGCAGGAGCGTACTCTGAATGGTACCGGCAGTGCCGATTTGTTTTGAAAACGGAATGTAGGATTTATGATCATGCTTTAATATAACCCGTAATCCGGTATTTTCAAGGGTATAAAAAACGATTGTGCATTTTTATTACCCATATTGCTTGAATTTTACTCTTGGCAAAAACGGGATTATACAGTATATTTATCATGAAACAAAATCTTTGGTAAGAGGATAGTGATGAAAGATTTTCCGATTCGGGGATTCAATCCCTGCGAAAGCTTGCTCCGGCATACGGAAACGCAGTTGACTGCATTTATCCGCCGCATGAAAGAGCTTGATTTCAACTCGATAATAATCCACAGCGACTACGGCTGGCGGCGTTACCGGGAGTTGATTGAAAGAGAGTGTTCTGCTGCTGGAGTTGAGATCACGCTGATGGTTTTCGGACCGAGGACTTTTTTCTCGCTGACCGATTGGAAAAGTTCCTGGTTTGCCAAAGATGGATCGGGGAAACCGTTTACGGACAAACCGGAGTGTGAGACTCATCCGTGTGCGTCAAATCCGGAAGCTCTGGCAGGGTTTGAAGCCGGTGCGGAGAAATATATTGCCGCTTTGCCGTCGAGCGTGAAACGCCTCCACATGCGGGCAGGCGACGGATTGCTTTTCTGCCGCTGTCCACGATGCAGCAAATTACCGGAGCATGAGCAGTGGAGACCCTTTGTTGAAGCATTTGTCAAAGCGGCGAAAAAAGTCCGTCCGGAGCTGAAACTGGAAACCGATCTTTACATCCGCCGTTATTCTGTGCCGGAAAAGCACGAAGTTTTCGGTGAATTGGACAGGATAATGTTTGACACCTTTTACCGTCATCCGTTTTTTCCGATCGGTTCGACATTGGACCAATGCAACAGCTTTGCCATGCAGTATGCCGCTCCGGCAGGATTTGCCGATGCCGACACCCCCAATGAATACTATTTGAAGCGGCTCAAGGAGTGGAATTCGCTTTATCCGGGAAAACTTTACATCCATGAAAATGTGATGTGTCAGGGTTTCTGGGGTTGTCCCCAATATAATACGGGTGTTTATCTGCAGGATCAGCAGATTTACCGAGAATTGGGTTTGGGCGGAATTTGTTACGAGGCTTATGAACCGGGATTTCCCGCCTTTGCCAAAATGTTTTCTGCTCTTGCCGCCGGAAAAAGAGCGGATGTTCCCTGTGAATTGGAGAAAATTCTGCCGGAAACTGATTTGAAAGTTTTTTGTACGGATATGGATTTCCCCTTTGAGCGTTACCTTGATCCGTTTGCGGCGAAAATCGCCCGCAATCTGTGTACATCTTTGAATGGGGTCAATGCTCAATTTTACCGGGATGTGGTAAAGTTTGAGTGGGAAAATGAAGATAAACTTGACCCGGTATTAGTGGGATATGCGGCGGCAAGAAACGGTTATGTAAAAGGCAGTTTGCGTTTTGACGGGCTTTCGGATATTGCGGCGGACTTCATTTCCCGGCGTAAGCTCTGGGATTTTATGGAAGAAATTCCGCTTGATGAGGATCCCCGTCAGGTCTGTAAAGAGATCATCATGGAACTTTGTGAAAAAGTCCGGGATAATATTTGAGGTGTAATTATGGCAAAATTGCTTGACGGAGTGTGGCTGTGGGGACAGAATCCCGGATCGCATCATGTGAATCCGGATTACCGTCTGCCCGGCAAAAACGTTATGACCCCGGTCGAAGGGTGTGAATTTTTCGGGATTGACCGCTGTTGCCGGGTGGCGATGGGGGCAGGGCCTTATCCGCCCTTTGATGCGGAATCTGCCCCGTTGGATAAACTTCACTCGGTGGTTTGGTCGATCGTCGGAGCCGGCAGTGTGCAGTATGAAGAGGGCAAGCTTGGTGATCTGGATGAGGTTTTGCGTCAGGCGGCAAAGCACCCCAATATTGTGGGCGGCATAATGGATGACTTCCTGCAGAATGAGGCACGCCGGGCACTTTTTTCTCCGGCGGTGCTTCGTGAAGTGAAAAATACTCTCCGCACCGCTATCGGCAGACCTCTGGAATATTGGACAGTCTATTATGAGCGGGAGATGGATCTGGATGTTCAGGAATTTCTGGATGTATTCGATGTCATCACTTTTTGGACATGGTATGGAGAGAACCTCTGGAAACTGGAGGAAAATCTGGACACTGTGATTTCAAATAATCCCGGCAAGCGTCTTTACTGCGGCTGTTATTTGTGGGATTACGGCAATGGTAAACCGCTGACTGCCGAGCAGATGCAGCATCAGCTGGATGTGTATTACAAGTATATCAAAGCCGGGAAAGTTTCCGGTATCATAATTTGTTCAAACTGCTGTGCCGACCTCGGTCTGGAAACAGTTCCGCAGCTGAAAGCGTTTTTGGCAGAGCATGGCAATGAAGATATTTAAGTAAAAGATAATGTCCCGAATTTTGTGAAACTCGTAACAGGAGCTTATAAACAAACATTTTTGTCAACGTATAAAACATATCACATAGGTTGTGATTTGTTAAACCGGCAAACACGGGTTCGATCTAACCGGCTTGTCGCGGCGTAGTGCAACGGAGACGGAAGGAAAGATTTTTCACAAAAAATGAGACAATAACAAGTAAAATATATCAACCCTAAACCAAAGGAGACTTGAAAATGAAAATCAACCAAACTTCCCCCCTGCCGGCAGGGGTAAAAGCCATGGCTTTTACCCTTATTGAGCTTCTCGTAGTCATTGCGATCATCGCCATTTTAGCGGCGATATTGCTCCCGGCGTTGAATAGTGCCAGAGAGCGTGGACGTACTGCTACGTGTGTATCCAACCTCAAACAGTGCGGCATGGGATTGATGGCGTATGCTGCGGATCACGATGATTACACTCTGCCGTATGCCGTTCTTGTGCCACTTTATAATGGTTCGAAGAACACAGCCAGTTGGTCATTTTTTCTGGCTCCTTACATTGGGGGAACCGCAGATTACAGTGCGAGTACGCTCACTTGCGAAACTTTGAAGTGTCCCTCCTCAAAGGATTTGAAAAAGCTTGGGTACTCTGTTTTAATAACGGATGGAAACGTACATCCTTTGCATGGAACAAGTGACAAAAATGGTTTCCCTCGTGGTCCGGAAACGCGTTGTACCAAATATGTCCGTATTGCCAATCCTTCGCAGGCGGTTTCTATGGTTGATGCCGGAACAGATACTACCAGTGCACAAACATACATGAATGTCGCTTACTGTCACAGTTGTTTCGGTTATACTACGCTGTCTCAATCCAATATTGACCCCCGGCACAACAATGCCTGTACAACTCTTTATACCGATGGTCACGTCAGTTCGATCAACCGTTCTGTTTTGGAAACTGTTTCTTCGGCGACCAATGACTATTTGGGACACTTCGGTTTCAGTAAATAAGATCTTTTGGGGAAAGGAGACAAGGATATGAAAAAATTTTTGTTGTTGCTTTGTGCAGTGATGGCAACTGTTCTTTCCGGAGCGGAAGTTTTCCGGGCACAGGGCAGAGGTGATTGGGATGGCAGACCGGAAGTCGATGCAGAGGGTGTTTTTACTGCCACTTTTCCCCGGCGTCTGATCAGTATGAAGTCATTCAAGGTCGATCCGGCAAAAACCTACACCATTTCCGGCGAATTCCGGGTACAGGATTGTGATAAACTGCAGCCGTTTTTCTTCGGCTTTGTTCCTAAAACTGCTGACGGTCAGCGTATTTCTGCGGTGAATTTGCGTCAATTCGGCAAATCCTCTTTGGGAAAAGTTGTTGCCGATGTACCGGCGGGAGCAAAAGAGGTGGTTTTGCTGGATGCCCAAAACTGGCCGTCAAATCCGAAAGGTCTGTTTCTGGCGGTCAATGCAAAAGCGGATAAGAGCGATCTTCCCAATATGGATGTTGTTCCGGTAAGATCGATCAAAAATGAGAATGGCAAAACTGTCGTTACTTTGCAGACTCCTTTGAAAAAGGCTCTTGCCAAGGACTCCTTTATCCGTCTGCATAGCGGCGGAGCTTCCTTTATCTATACCGGCAAAAACGGCGGCTATCTTTCCGAAGAGTGGCAGAAATTTTCCGGTACCATCGGAGCGAAAGGTCAGTGGAAGTGGTATCCCGGTACCGATAATGCGTCAGTGGTCATCGTCGGCGGCGGTAATAACGGAATTATCCAGCTTCGCAATATCACGGTTACAGAAGAGTGATCTGACCGTAAAAAAGATCAGGAAAATCAAAAATGAAAAAAGAATTATCTTTGACAGCGGTGACGTTTTGTGCTTTTTTACTGGGGGCACAGACGGTCGTATTTGAGGCAAACTCATCCGGCGACTGGGATCTGAAACCGGAAATGTCTGCGGAAAAAGTCTTTTCCAACCCTATTCCCCGGCGTTTGATAAGCGTAAAACGCTTTCCGGTGGAAAAGGGTAAAAAATACACTCTTTCCGGCGAATTCCGGTCGCTTAAGTGTGTCGATCCCAAAGCATTTTTCTTTGGCTTTATTGCATTTGATAAAAACGGACGGCCGATCGAGCAGCACCATGTCCCGGAAACGGAGGCTTCCGACGTTGCCGTATTGAGCAAAAAAGCCGGAGCCGGTGCCGTGAAACTCTGGCTCAAAGGAGCGGAAAATTGGCCCGATGGTGATTTGAATGGCAGATATCTTGCCATCAATGCCAAAAAAGACGGCAGTGATCTGCCGAATTATGATTCAGTGGCAATAAAAGCGGTCAGACATGCCGGAGAGGGGATTTATGCCGAATTGGTTTCCCCTTTGATGGAAGCACTTCCTGCCGGTACTGTTTTGCGTATCCACCGTGGCGGAGCGGCGTACATTTACGCCGGTAAAGCCGGTGGTACTCTGCCGGAAAAGTGGACGATGTTTTCCGGCTCTTCCGGATTTGATACCGGTTCATTTCCGTGGCGTCAGGGGACAGTATCGGCAGCCGTGATCCTTTTTGGCGGCGGCGCCGGCGGGCAAATGGAATTCCGCAATGTCAAAGTTACTGCGGAAGAGGTCACTCCTTCTGCTTTCCGCGGCAGGGAGAAAAATATTCTGATTGGACACAGTGCGGTCATCGACCCCAGCGATGCCGCCGACGTGGATATGCACCGGGTCAGAAATCTTTATGACGGCAAAGAAGATACCATGTGGCTCTCCAATGAGAGAATGGATCAGCATGATTTCACGATCCACTGGTATAATCAGGCGGTCACAGCTGCCGGTATTGAGATCGATTTCACTCCCCGTAAATACAAATACACGGTTTATCCGCCCTATTTGAGTGCCCATTGCGGGATCACCAAAAAGGATTTTTCCGGAATCAGTGCAGTGCCGGAAAAGGTCAAAATCGAGTACAAACAGCATGGCAAATGGCAGCTGCTTGCGGAATTGCCGGTCACTTCAGAAAAACTGATCTACCGTTTCCCGGAGAAACTGGATTTTGTCCAGCGGATGCGGATAAGTTTTGATTCTCCTGCCGGAAAAAGAGTTTCCATAAATGAGCTTAAAATTGCCGGAGCTGGCGACCCGACAGTGCAGGCAATGGCGAAAGTTCCGGCATTGAGTGCCAACGGCGGCGTTTTTGTCTGGCACCGTGAACCTGCGGTATATCCCAATTACGGTGCGGTAAAACGTTATTTCCGTATCCCTTTTGCTCTGAAACCGGGCAGGATCACCGGGGCATATCTCACCGGAGGAGCCGCTGATTGTGCCGTATTCTATCTGAATGGCAAAAAACTGCTCACTCCGCTGACTACTGCCGGTGGAGCGATCATCAAACTTGCCCGTACCGAAGTACCTCTTGAGTTGCTCAAGGATAAAAATATTCTGGCTTTTGAAGCGGAGAAATTCAACCATGTCGGCGGTCTTTATGCCGCCGCCTGCCAGCTGGCGATCCGCTATGAGGATGGCAGTATCCAATTTGTCGGAAGCGGGCAGGGGACATTCAGCAGTGATAAATTTGAGGAAAACTGGAATACTTCTGTCGATGGCTTCAATCATTGGCAGCCGGCTCACACCCGTTTCGGCTCACGCTCTTTCCCGCAGGACTTCTGGTCAACTGACTTCAGCGAAGCATTTCTGGAGGACAAAGTCGAAATTCAGGCATTCCGCATGACCCCGGCGGTCCCCAAAGACGGCGAATTTTACACGATGGAATTTGATGTCAAAGTCGATCAGCCGCTTAAAAACAATTATGCTCTGACGGTGCGTTTCGGAGACTTCCCGGTGGAGATTTACCGCAACTACTATATGGGGTGCAACTCAACTTCGGTCAATGGAGGACTTAAAAAGGGATTTTCCGGAAAAACGACGTTGAAAATCAGCGGTTATTGGCATGAAGATATCCCGCCGACCTTGCCGATGCGTGTCGCTGTAAGCAATGGCAAACAGCAGGCAGAGATCGTCAGCAAACTTGGCAAAATGCGTTCCGGCGTCACTCACGGACAGCTGGATATGCTTATCGGAAAACCGGAATACAAAATCGCTGCCGGTTTCCCCGATGCCAAAATCTGCGGCGGCAGATTCTATGTTGACGGTAAATTGCGCGCTCCCTTCATCCTCGGGGATAATAAATTCAATCCCGGCAAAATTGCCGACCAGCTGAAAAATAACGGCTTGACCATCATCCGGACAGGGAACAATATGCCGGTGATCGTGGAAGAGGCTGACCGTAAAAACTTTCAGGATAACTACATCGAGCATATCCGGCAGACTGCGGATTATGCCCTGCGTCTTGATCCCAATGCCAAGATATTGCTGACCATCGTTTTGGATCCCAGTGTCCGCTGGATTTTGGATAATCCGGATGAACAAATGGAATTCGGTGACGGCACCCGGCTTGCCGGACTTTACAACAATCGCGGTTACGGCAATCTCTACTTCCGGGCAAGTATGGTCAGTGAACCTTACCAGAAGCTTATCCGTGACAGCATTGCGGAACTTTTTGCCCGTTTGGAAAAAGAACCCTTTGCCAATTCGATCATCGGTGTTGCTTTTTCCGCCGGTCTTGCTCACGAAAACAACTGGGGTGTTGACCGCTATGACTTTGCCAGAGGTGAACGCAGTCGTGAAACCTGTATGACCGGAGATTTCGGTGTGGCGGCACGCAAGGCTCTGGTAAAATATCTTACTGACAAATACGGCAGTGACAAAGCGTGGGCAGAATCATGGAAACTTGACCCGGCGGACAACCGGATCTCTGACCTGAAGAACTTCAAAAAGTGGTCGCATGAGCGGATCCAGAAGATCCTTTTCTGGAAAGACCGCCCGGCAGACCGTTTTATCTTCCGTGACGGCAGGGCAGACGGCAGGATCGCTGAAGATCTGGGCATGTTCCTCTCCATGCAGCGTATCGAAATGCTGCTCGTTGCCGGAAAAGCGGTGAAAGATGCCACCAATAACCGGATGATCACCGGCACTTATCTTGGCTATGTCATGCCGCAATTGGTCAACAATCCGGCAGGCAGTTCCATTTATTCCGGACATGCTTACTCCATTATAGCACGTCAATCGCCTTATATCGACTTTTTCAGTTCTCCGCAGTGGTGCCATGCCGTTGACCTGCCGAGTTTCTATTCGGTGATGACGGATTCTCTGGGGTTGTACGGCAAAATGTATGTCGCTGAAGGGGACATCCGCACTCATGTCGGAGACTTGGGCAGTATGTTTGACCGCAAAAATTCGGTTGCTCAACAGCGGAAGATCCACGGGGTTTATCTGACCAAGAATCACGGTTCATGGCTGCTGGGCTGGAGTTACAGTATGGCTGGTGCGAAAGGTACGAGATTTTTCTCTGATCCGGCACTGATCCGGGAAATATCTTCATTGTGCGAAGAGTCGGTCAAAACATTGCCGGATGCACCCGCCGGAACCCGTATCGCCATGCTGGTAAGTGAACACTCCGCCTTTTACATGGATCTGCTTTCTCCGGCGAATACGGTTCATGCGACACTGTTTTACAAGCACTTCCACAAATTCCTGCGCACCGGTACCGGCTGTGATATTTTCGTACTGGAGGATCTGCCGCAGCTGATCAAGAGCGGCAGACTTAAAGATTACCGTTTTGTATTCTTCTTCAATGCTTACCATTTGAATAAAGAGCTGCGTGATCTGATCGAAACGCATGTCAAAAAGGATAATCGTACGGTTATGTTCCATTACGCTCCGGGCTTCCATGATGATGACTTCAATACCGGCAAGTCATCATTGTCCACTGCCGGTATCGCTTCTCTGGTCGGCACTGAAAAGGTGAATGTCATCCGCAAGGAACTCCGTCTCGGTGCGGCATGGAAAAACGGCTGGAACGATGATTGTGCCATTTGGTGGGATCGCCATCAGAAAGCTCTGTTTTACGATGAGATCGGTCCGGTATTCTATCTGGATAAAGAGCCGGGGATGGAAGTGCTTGCCAATTTGCGTATCAATGGCAAGACCCAGCCGGATAAGATCGCAGCCGCCCGGATCCGCAAGAAAGATCATACGGTAATTTATGTTACTGTACCGTCGATTCCGCAGGATATGCTCAATGCCTGGGTGCGGGAATCCGGAACGATCCCGGTCACATCCGGCGGAGCGATCGTCAATGTTGGCAATGGTTTTGTTTCTGTGAGCAACGATCATCAGGCAAAAGATCTGACGTTGACCGTGCAGGGGAAATATGACTGGTTTGAATTGCCCGGCAATCGCAAAGTTGCCTCCGGCACCGGAAGTATCACGGTTCCGTTTGGTGTGTATGAAACGAAACTTTTCCGGATCGAAGCCCGGTAAGGTGATTGGGGGCAATTTCAAAACTGTTCAGTTTTGAAATTGTCTCATCGGATAAAAAATGGGCTGTTGCAAAACCTCGCAGAGGTAAGCAACGGCCCTTCTTGTTTTTTCAGGGAGAAAAAAGTTTCTGCTTGAGTAATTCAGTACATTTTTTCTATTTGCTCAAAAGCTTTCTTTGAGAAATACACTTTGCCGACGACAACGGAGGAGTTGAGAAGTATTGCAGATTGCGTGAAAGCTGCACCGTGGATTTATCCCGGTGCGAGGGGGAGTCCGGGGGAAACTTCCCCCGGATGGCACT
>SUWD01000024.1 GCA_015061685.1 Lentisphaerota bacterium
CCGAGGGCGAAGCCCGAGCGGCGAGGCCGCTCTCCCGCGGCCGCAGGGAGATTTTTTGGAGAAGAAAGAGATTGCCCGCAATGCACCACCGCAGGAAAGATTTTTCACAAAAAATGAGACAATAACTGTTTTTTAGAGAGTATAAAAAATAATTGGTGAGAATAATAAATCGGTACTATTCTGTGTAACGATATATTGATTAATGAGTTGTGGTTAAATCACTTCGTTCACAAAAAATAGAAATTACGACAACATACCACTACTGTCCGGTAAAAATTTTAGAGCAGTAAAGGGCTGAAAAGTTCCTCTTTGACCGGCAAATTTCAGCCCCAATTCTTAATAAAAAACTTTTGAAATTACCTCTGCATATAACCATCAACAGCTTCTTGTGCACATTTTTTCAGAAATGCTGCATCATCATCGCCAATGTTCCCGGGAACATACTTGATTTCAGATGTTTTTTTATCAAAAAGAATTGCAAACCAAACAGCCGCCTGAAGATACTCTCCACGCGAGTTGAAATGGGTCGTGTCTGCAAAAAGTTTCAATATTCCTTTATCTCTTCTCCAGGTGATGCTTCCTACAACTTCTCCAGCTTGTGAAGGTTTATCCGGCCAGGAGTAGTTTACCAGCGATGCCGGATCATACGGCTTGAATTTAACAGGAGAGTTCTTACGGAAAATTTGAACAGCATCTCCAACTGGAATCACACGGAATCCTGTCTCCTTGGCAAAACTTGAATAGGCTGCAGAAAGTCTGTTATACATTTCATCATTGGAAATTTTCCATCTCTTATTCAGCATACTGGAATCTGCACGGTAGCTCCAGGTTTGCTGAATAATAATCTCTGCTTGAGGCTGGTGTTTTTTGATAACAGTAATAATGTGGTTTGCGTGAGGCTGGAATGTCTTATAGTCAAGACTGTTTGCACTGTTCTGTTGAATGGTGATAATATCATATTTTTGAGTTTTCAGCAGTTCGAGAACAGTTCCTCTGCGGGCAGGTAATATCTTGCCGTCACTTTCCCAAACATCGATTCTGTACTGATCCGCTTTAAGATTCTTTTCGGCAGTTTTTAAGTTTCGGGAATGACTTTCAAGAGAACATGCACCAATAAAAGCATTGGTTAATCTCAGTTTGCAACCAGGAACTGATTTTACCATGTTGGGAAGACAAATTCCCACGCTGCTGGAAAAACTGTTCCCTATCATGAGAACATTTAATTCTTTTGCCGACAGACAGAAAGATGCCAGCAGCAACATTGTTACAAATCCTGTTTTTTTCATACAATCTCCTTTGGTTTGGTTTGAGTTAGTGAACCAATATTTTTTTAATTGGCTTATTCAAATATCAAATTTTCTCAAGAATATCAACTTTTCTACTTTATCGTCCTTCGTTGTGCATATCGGTATCGGGATCTGATCAAAACTGGGTTTCCCAAGATTTTGATTGGATTCGTTGAAATGGCACATCTTGACCAATTTCTGCTGAAAGTTCAAAATTATTCAATTTTAAATGTTTCACGCATTTTGCGACAATAGGTGATTCACCCTCAACATTTCCAGATATATCTGAAAATGTGATGTTTTTGAGAACAGTATGGCAGGAACCTTCAAGTGAGATCGGACGTTTTGATTTGATTCTGACGTTTCTGAAGTGGATCCCTTCGATCCCCCTGAGTCTGATTCCCGCATCACATCCGATGCGTATGGGATAACGGTTGGTTGTAATGTCGAAATTTTCAAAAACGATGTTACTTATCTGCATATACCCAGTACAATTTTTCCTCAAGTAACGGAAAGGATGTTCACTGTGTATTCCAGTTCCGATCCCTTTGAAAATAATATTGCTGAAAGAACAGTTCCGTATTGTATCATCGCTGGGACATCCGAGGCGTATTCCCTGGCAATGGCTGTTCAGAATACAATTTGTTACAGATACCTGTTCGCAAACAGCAGGCTTTCTCAAATCTTTGCGAATCGCCCGCAGAACGATGCAGTCATCTCCAGTTTGAAAAAAGCTGTCACTGATAATGACCCTGCGGCAGCTGTCGATATCTATACCGTCATTATTGCAAATCCGGAGATCTCCGGTAATGTGGATCCCTGAAACTCTGACATCTTCACATTCCGAAAGCCAGAATGTCCAGTTTGGAGAATTCACAAAGGAAACTCCTTCAAAACGTATATTCCTGCATTGAAAAAATTGTATCATACGCGGTCTGGGGTGTTCCGGTTTATTGAATTGTCCCATGCCGTTATCACAGCTGCAGTCAAAAAATTCACATCCCTGACCGTCAATTGCTCCTGATCCGGTAATGGAAACATTTTCACATCCGTTACATACTATCAGTGCTTTTCGACTGTTTTCCGGAACAACAGAATCAAAACCGTCAAAAAAGATATCATCATACATTTCAGTTTCAGGATATCCTTGAATGATTGCACCGGCAGGAAGGTGCAATTCGATATTGCTTTTCAGGTGAATGGTTCCGGATGGATATATTCCCGGCTCAAGGATGATTTTACCTCCGCCGGAATCTGCTGTCCGGTTGACAGCTTCCTGAATTGCAAGACCGGTTTTTTCAGTAACGATATATTCCATAATAATGCAAGTTTCTTTTAGTGGCAGTGCTTCAAATTAAAAGGTGAAATAATTATATTTTTCTATCATTCCAGACAGATGGATTTTTAGTTTCATTCAGTTATTCAAAAACTCCCTCCAAATAGAGATCGGTCCCAAAGCGGACCAGCCGCAGAAGTCTCTGCCGGCTATGGGCGAAGGCTTTTTACACTGATCAGGAGGGATATTCTCCCAAATTGTTCCGGTCAATTCATAAAGTCTGGAAATTGCAGAATGGTATTTTTCAGCGATCTCCCGTGCCAATTTTTCTTCGCCATAGTCACGCAAACCATTAAGAACCATATAAACTATCGGAGCCCATACCGGACCACGCCAATATCCCTTGACCAAATCAAAATCCGGATCATCTGCCGCCAACCCCGGTATTCCGCACGGCAATCCGAAACGGTCAGGATTTTTTAATTCGGCAATAAGAGCATCAGCCTGTTTTTCTTCTGCGATATGGGCAAAAAGGGCCCAATAAGCACCTGCATGGCGGCGGGAAAGAAATTTACTGTCCAGACGGTCAAAATAAAACCTGTTCTTATGGTCAAAGAATGTTTCATTGACTGCATCTTTCATATTTTCAAACTCCTGCCGGAATTCAATTTTTTTCGCCTCATCTCCAACAAGATCAGCCATTTCGGAAAGAATCCTTGCATTCATCGCCATCTGACAGGAAAGATCACACCAATTGAGCTGCCTGTTCCATTCATGATGAAATTTTTTCCAGCTCAATATTTTCTGGTAAAAAAGATCTCCTGCATCTCCTGAATATCCCACGTGTTCCCTGAGAAACGGGATTCCTCCTTCAGGTGTTATATCTTCTACAGAGTCCCATCTGGGCAGATCATCCATTCCGCTCCCCAGGGTGCTCCCGAAGTAAAGTCCGTTTGAACGGCGATAATTATCTCTGTTCCATTTGTGATGGAGGCATAATTTGGGGAACACTTTTTTCAGACGGTCGATACCTTCGGGATTGTACTTGAAAAGTTCCATCTCTGCCCATCCGAGAACGGGCGGAGCAAAAGCGATCGGACTTTTTCCGGTAAATGCTGCTTCGCCCTCTGCAGAAAACTCCCTGGCGATAAAACCATCCTTATCCTGAAGCGTATAGAGATTATCCAGAGAATTTTCTGCTCCGAACTCTTTTGCATGATATTTTGCCCACATTACGGAAAAAGCGGTGTCCCACAGGAAAATACCGGAAAAATGTCCTCCGGTAGAAATTCGGGGGACCTTGATTTTTTCGGGCTGCGGGCTTTCCGTTATACGAATCCGTCTGGCAATATCTAATGTTTTTTCATAAAGAAGTTCCGGTGCAATCATTTTTTTACCACCCTGTTATTTACGAATATAGGCATTGTCCGGTTCAGGAGCTTGGAGCATCGCTCCAAATTCGGGAGATCCTACAAAAATATACCGGAAATCACATTCTTGCAGAGTAAGATCGATCTTATCTCCTTCAAATGTTTCGCCGCTGACGGGATCCATGACCACGCCATCCGCAGAAATCCCCATTTTCTTTCGGTCAAATTCAAAGGTGGTTATGCCTGCCTTGCCGCAATTGGTGATAATGAACAATGCCGTTCTGCCACGCTGATAGCAGCTGACCAGATAATTTCCCGAAACTTTGAAGGGATTATTTTTCTGATAATAGGGGAGAAAACGGCAGTCGGGCTTATGGGTTCCGAATGCCCATTGCAGATAGCGGTCCTTGAGAGGTTCGCTGAAGTTGCCCCAGAATTTCTGCATGGGGAACATCCGGTGCTGATTCAAAAGCCCCAATGCCGTTCTTTGAGCACGGTCGTACTTGGGATAATATTCATTCAGCGGGAGTTTTGCCCGGTCGGGGATTGTTGGCAGCACCAGAGCCACAGGTACAAGTCCTGCTTGAAGTCCGGTGGAATGAGCTCGGATATAATCCGGCGGGAACTGTTCAATGAAGTTACCCGGCACACTGTATTCCCAGCAGATGCCAAGAGTCGCAAAAGCGAACTCCGGAATGATCATCGTGTTGGTCAGATGCGGAGCGATCAGCCGTTCTTTTTTTCCACGGGATTCCATGATATACGCCAGTCGCTTGAACAGTTGACGGGATGCCAGAATCCCCATAGCGGGGAGAGGGCGGTTCTTGTAGTCCCGGCATGCTGCAAGATCGGGATTCGTCTGCGGAATGGGGAATGTTTCGTCAAAGTTTATGCCGTCAGCACCAGATTCCAGCAGTTTGTCGTAAGTCCAGAGAAGATAATCCACAGCCCGGGGGGTCATGTAAATGCGGTCGGACAATCCTTCCTGATACATGTGACGTGTTGCCCACTCTGCCCTATGGAACTGCCATGCCGGATCCGACACGGCAATAATACTGGCACAGTTGTAAGGACAGACCCGATCCAATGTCAGAGCCATCTGCTGAAATTGCGTTTCAAGATACATTTTATTTTCACGTACAAACCGTTCCGGGGATCTCCAAAAGGTCTTTCTCAGGAATCCGGCATTCCGGTTTGCATATTCCACCAGTGCCTTGCTGTCCTTTTCATGAAATTTTTTCATGAAGTCGTATGGAATCCGCCGGTTTTTCATGGCGTTCTTGAACGTTTTTGTGTAGGAATAGTCGTTGTTGTATGGAATCTTGCGGAATGCGTCCGGGAACATGCCGCCTGCCACCCACGGACTTCCGATCGGCAGAATATGAAGCATACCAGGCAGTTTCGAGCCCCATGTATAGACCCAGTTTTCCCATCCTTCCATACGGGTTTTTACAGGCGTGACCTGAAATCCGAACGAAAATTCGATTGCTTTTCCGACACCGTGATTGCGATTGACGATGTCGCACTGCATCGTCACGGTTTCAGCATTCTTTCTTACCAGCCGGATCATGGGCTTTCCATCTTCAAGATCAAATCCTTTGGGAGAATCAAAGAGAAAACAGAGTCCTCTTTCTTCTGCACCGAACCATGCGTAAGGTGTGAATTCACCAGGAACATTGGGCAAACCGTACTGATTTTTCATCCTGAGCAGTTTGCCGGAGTTCCACACTTCACCTTTCCCGTTGGGGATAAGCCCCGCAGGATTGCCGCGGGGGGCATCTACAAGTGCATGGAATAGAGAGGCATGTTCAGCTTTCATATCTACCGAAAGGGTGAGCCTTTGTGCTTCCTCTTTCGCCGGGGGAGTCAATTTTATATTGACGAATGCAAACCCGTCATAGTCCCATGTGGTTTCTGCCCGGTAATCCCAATTATCGAATTTTGCAGAACTGACCGTCAGGACTTGATGCGGTTCTGCTTTTACAATATTCAAAGTCGCATTGGATGCCGTGAATTTCTTTCCGCCGGAGACCAACTCGAATGACAGCGGTGAGGAAAGAATCTCCTCGTCTTTGCTCTTGACCTGATCGATCAGTCCGGTTTTTGAGAGTGTATGCGTGCGAAGAAGTGTGGAAAGCTGTTGTTCTTTGTTCACAACAATTGGCGTGAATGGCGAAAGGATTTTGTTCGAGTATCCCAACTGATTGTTAAGCCAGGGAAAATCTTTTTCTTCAAACCGGAAAGCATTTTTGAATACTTGTGTTTTTCCGTTTTCAACAACCGTCAAGTTCCCGTTCCAGATACCGAATGCACGCTTGACCGGCAGTTCAATCATTGCCTTCCAAGTACCATCGGGTTCCCGGTTGGCAGGAGTTTTGAAACTTTTTCCATCCGGTGAAATGATTTCAATCTGTTCAACTTTTTTATCCCGGTTCCCCGCCAGAGAAACTAACACCGCCACCTTGTTGTAACTGGGATAGTGTCGGAGAAATGCGTAGTTTCCTTGACCGAACTGATACTTCCCGGTAACAGGTGCTCCGCTGAGCTGCCTGCCCATTTCAAAGGGGAAGAAGGTTCGCCAGCAAACAACACCGTTTCCTTGACAATGTACCTGATATGAAAGAAATTTCCAAATGCCGTTGTGAGGCAGAGTTTGCATTTTACCGGGGATGTAGCGGTTGATGATCACTCGGTTTTCATAGATATTCCCTTCAACGATTTTGTTTTTCGCATCACCTTCGCATCTCAGTAAAAAGGAACCCGAAGCAAGCGAGGTGTCGGCTCCGTACACCCTGACACCACCGAAATTCCTGATAACTCTCGTTTTAAACATTTTCGTCTGCTCCAGAACATCTTTTTGCCCGGTAAGATTGCCGTATCCGAATCCGGCACTGACAAAGTTTCTGGCAGCATTGAATCTGAATTGCGACGGATCAACACCGGAAAGATTTTTCCACGGGATCGCCGCTTCCAATTCCCAAAAACCTTTGTTGATAGCAGTGGCACTTTCAACTCCGGAATGCCAATCTCTTGTGCTTTTCCGATCGACATATTTCATTTCCAGTCTGGTATTAAGACGATTGAAAAGGAGCTGGTATATATTACTTTTTCCATCTCCGATAAAAAATTCAATGCAGTCATCGCTGTAAACAGCTCCTCCTGTTTGGGTAGCATTGGCGATCAATCCGCCTCCGGGTTCAGAATCCTCCACCGGAGTGCGAACCGCAAGATAAAGTTTTTCCGGTGAACTTGCAAGATATACCTCCACATCACGGGGAATCATTCGGGTTCTGACATAATGGACCATACCGCCGAGCATTGAGGTTTTGGCATATTCGTCTGTATTGATCGTGCCATCGATCCGGATTTGACCTTCAGGAACTTCCGGTAATGCCAGCATATTGGCACGGCAAATACAGCAGAAAATAAGTGCCTGAACAGCAATAAAAAACTTCATCTTCATTTTCATCACCTCATTTGATATCTGTCAGCAGGATACAGTTTTTCAAAGAAACGATATATGAGGCATTTCCCATGGTTACATGCCCATCATGCCACGCAACCACTGCTCCATTGTTGT
Source organism: Lentisphaerota bacterium (assembly GCA_015061685.1). Taxonomy (GTDB): domain Bacteria; phylum Verrucomicrobiota; class Lentisphaeria; order Victivallales; family Victivallaceae; genus UBA1784. The sequence continues at coordinate 7,513 of SUWD01000024.1, forward strand.
GTCTCAAATCCACTTCCCACCCATCGGTGGAGCCAGCATTGAACGGGCGTATATTCTTGGTAAAATTACATGCGTTCAAATTATCTCTTATTGTATCTGCCAGGTGCATTGTTTTTGATGGCTGGCGGAGCTGACTTAACTTGACAGCACCTTTGCCATCGGCATATAAGCTGTTGTTAATATTCAGATCACTACTGTTAAAAGAATTGGTATAGTAATTTTTACCGTAACTCCAGCAAATTTTTCCCACAGTGGACGTGGAAGTCGCTGTCCATGATATTCTTTTGATATCAGAAGGACAGAGAAAGATACCAGCATCCTGGTGACTGTTTGAGGCTTTTTTGTAGTCGATCCCGGTGTAAGGGGTCAATTTGGCAACAAATCCGTTATGATCCATGCATTCAGAGGGTGAAAGATATTCTTCATTGTCATCTGTATACATCCCCGCAAAGGTGGCAATCTGTTTTAAATTATTCTGACACGCAGCGGAACGGGACCGCTCTCTTGCACTATTCAAAGCAGGCAGCAGTATGGCAGCAAGAATGGCAATGATCGCAATAACAACCAGAAGTTCAATCAGCGTGAACGCTGATTGAGAGAAACACACTTTTGGTGTATTTGATGCCTGCTTTGCAGGCATCACCCGGCATTTTCTTATTGATTTTTTCAGATGCAGTATTCCTCTTGAGATATACTGCAGGGAAGTCTTTACTGTAGAGCCGGATCTGTTGTCGAAGCACATCATAAATAATCCTTTCTGTTTTATTTAACATTAATATTTCGAACTGTATTCCCTTCCAGCATTTCAATGTTGAAAGTAAAATTGGAATATGATTTAATTTTCCGTGACGATAATCTCTGAAGCAGGATCCGCAATGTTTCTGCCAATTCAGGACCGGCAGATGTGATTTGATAAATTCCTGTCTCAGGCATGGCTGAACCTTCATAAGCAGCAATCGAAAGATCTTCAGGGACCCGGACACCTGCTTTCAAACAGGCGGTAAGAAACATCGAAGCAACTTCGTTGGTATAACAGAATACGGCACTGGGACGATTTTTGAATCTCAAATAGCGATGCACACATTCTTCGATCATTCTCTTGCGTTCTGAACTTTCTGAATCATCCCATTTTGGCAAAACTGTTTTCAGTTTCCGGTTCAATGGGATTCCATGTTCCAATAACGCCTGAGTATAACCATCCTGTTCCGGTATATTCAGCGGGTTGGTGGAAATACAGAAAATCCGTCGGTGACCATTTCTGATAAGATACTCCACTGACATTTTTTCTCCGAGGTATCTTGGAATCTGGGCACGGTCGATCTTTCCATCCAATTCAATATCTCCTGAACGGAGCAGTACCACCCGTTCAGGATGTTTCAGCAAAACCTTGATCGTACGCGGATCATATATGGAATACATACAAATATCAGCATTGGGGTCTTCAAGTTGTGCGGCAATGATTTCAGGTTCGCTGTTGGGAAACAGACGGTTCATGTTGATGGTGACTCTGGTATAATTATATTCCTTGGCTATACGGGAAATCTTTTGTGCCAGTCTGGAATAGAAAAACGATTCCAAAGTTGGTATCCAGATATGAAGTGAACGGATTTCCGAGCCATATCGCGGATGTTGAAATGTTCCTTTGCCGGGAATGGTATAAAGTACGCCTTCACGGATCAACTCCTTGACGGCCTTATTGCAAGTTGCTGTAGTTGTGTGATAGCGGACCGCCATTTCCCGACGCCCCTCCAGGGGGGTGGAAACATATTTCCCGTTCTCTATTTCATCTCTGATCATACGCTTGAGTTCTATGTACTTACAGCGTTCCAGCATATTCTTGAACCTCTTTTTTAAACCTGTGAATTTTGCTCAATGCTACTACAGTTGGCGTTTAATATACATGTTTATCAAAAAAATTTCAAGTATTAAAATAAGTTATTGTCTTATTTTTTGTGAAAAATCTTTCCTTGTCGATTGTAATTCTTTTTGTTCATTTTTTGGGGAGTTGTCTTGACAAAAAATGATCCGGGTGTTATCTTTTGCAAATGGGCTTTTTTAATGGGTAAGAGAATGGAAAAAACAGTATATTTCGACCACGCCGCCGCCACTGTGCCGGATGCAGAGGTGCTGGCTCTTTTTGAGAAAGAATCCCTCCGCTGTTACGCCAATGCCGAGGCGGTTCATCTTTTGGCTTATCAGGCAAGAGAAAACTTGAAACGGGCGGCAAAAAGATTGTCTCAAGCACTTTTCGGAAGTGAAGAATATCCGGTGATTTGGGGGAATTCAGCGACGGAACTTTTCCGGGTGCTTGCCTCTTTTCCGGAATTTTCCTCCTCCAGTGCGTCAAAACTGGAGCATCCGGCACTGCTTGCCAATCTGAAAAACTTCACCGCCCTTGAGCTTCTTTCCGTAATGCCGGATTGCAGCATCCGGAGCGGAACGCTTGAAAAGCGTTATGATTTGGGATGCTGTCATCAGGTGCAGAGTGAATTGGGGTCATTCGGTCATCCCGGGGAATTTTTCCGGACGTCTGCTTTTTCGTGCCGTGCCGTTGATGCGGTGCAGGCCGCCGGCAAACTTCCTCTGGAAAAAGATGCAGATGTATGGATCATCTCCGGGGTGAAACTCGGTTCTCCCGGCGGGGCGGCGATGCTGCTTGCTCCCGACGGGAAGTGGACGGAGAAACTTTTGAAACATGCGGAGAATGTCCGTCACCTTGATTATGCTCTTTCCCGGGTGAGTGTGCCGGGGATGGCGGCATTGAGTTTTGCCGTGGAAAAAAGTTGTGCTTCTATGAGTGAAAATTTCCGTAAGGTGCTTGAAATAAATCAATTCATCCGCCGGGAATGCCGGGAGCTGGGCATAACAACTTCTCTGCCGGAGAGTGTGGAAACTTCGCCGTACATCCTCAATCTGCTTTTGGAAAAAGAAGAGTCGGCTGTTGTCGTCCGGGCATTGGGGATGCGTAATGTTTTTGTCGCTTCCGGGAGTGCCTGCAGTGCAGAAAGCGGCAAGCCTTCGGCGGCACTTACCGCACTGGGATTTCCGGCACAAAAGGCTTACCGGGCGTTGCGGTTGAGTTTCAGTGCGGCAAATTCCATCGAAGATGCGGAAATTTTTTTAAGAGAGTTGAAAAACGTATTGAAAAATTACTGAAAAGGTATTATTTTTACCGGATGACAGAGTTTGATAATGTCCCAAATTTTGTGAAACCCAAGCAGGAACTTATAAACAAACATTTCTGTTAACGTATGGAATATATCACATAAGTTGTGATTTGTCAAACCGGCAAACACGGGTTCGATGCGGCCGGTGGATGCAGTGTGAGGCAAGGTCGCGGGCAAATCAAGGCGGATGAGCAGGAGCGTACTATCGTACATGACGGCGAAAACGTCCGCTGATTTGCCAAGAGATTGCCCGCAATGCACCACCGCAGGAAAGATTTTTCACAAAAAATGAGACAATAACCAGAGTTTCATTTTACAGATAAGGAGAGGTATTCATGGCGAAAAGGTTTTTGATCCTGTTTTTTACAATTCTTTTTACTGCGTTGGTTCTGCCGCTTCACGCTCAAAGGGTGATCACAGTGCGTAAAAGTGCGGCGGTCAATCCGACCATCGCCTTTCCCGGTGTGCCGCAGGATGCTGAATTAAGTCAGGCTATCCAGCGTTTTCTGGCTGTCTGCGGCTGGTTCGACATGCCGCAAAACGGGAAAAATGCGGATTTTACCATCCAGGCGGAGAAAAAAGGCAATTCCCTTGAACTTCATCTTTACATGGGCAATTCCCGGGTAAACGGCTGGCGTTTCAACACTTCTGCCGGAGCGAGGGAGTGTGCTAAAAGCGTGGTCGATACGATCATTGAACAGGTATTTGAACAGCTCAAAGTAAAGGGATTCTGCCACAGCCGGATCGCCTTTTGTGCCGAAACCAATCCCGGCATCCGCAATATTTTCCTCTGCGATATCGACGGCGGAAATGTCGAACAGATCACCGCTTACCGCACGCTCAACGTCGAACCCTGCTGGGCTCCGAGCGGGAAAACCATCTGCTTTTCCAAATACGGCCGTACCGGGATCGATATCGTGGAAACCACTGTGCGTACCCCCCGGAAAAGCCGGATCATCTCCTCTTTCCGCGGAATCAATACCGGAGCGGCGATCTCTCCTGACGGCAGCAGTATGGCAGTGATCCTCAGTCCGGATCATCAGGTCGATCTCTACGTTTTGGGATTGCAGAAGCGTTTCCGCAACCGCCTGACCAAAGGTATTGCTGTGGAAGCTTCTCCCTGCTGGAGTCCGGACGGCAGGCAGATCGCTTTTGTCAGTGACCGCCGGGGCAATCCCAGAATATTCATCTGCAATGCAGACGGCAGCAATCTGACTATGCTTCCCTCTGTCGGTATCGATGCGGTAACTCCGGCATGGAGTGCCGACGGCAAGATCGCTTATGCCACCCGGCCGCAGCGTTCAGGTGGTTATGTGCTGGCGGTTTACAACCTTAATACCAAAGAAAATGAGATCGTAAGCAAGGGAGAAGGCAGCTGGGAATCTCCCGGATGGGCTGCTGATAACCGGCAGGTGGTTTGCAAACGCACGCTCAATGGGAAATCTTCGCTCTGGATCGTGGATACTGTTACCGGCAGAGAGCGGGAGTTGCTCCGCACCGGCACGGAACTTTTTGATCCTTCCTGGTCTCCCTGCATCAAAAGGTGAATCAAATGTTTGATACAGCGGAGTATTTCAACACTCTTGATATGTTCGGTATCCGGCTGGGATTAGCTGCCACGCAGGAACTTATGGCAAAGGCCGGAAATCCGGAGAAATTTCTGCGGTTCATTCATCTTGCCGGAACTAACGGCAAAGGCTCCACCGGGGCGATGCTGGAGAGGTCTTTGCGTGAAGCCGGATTGAAAACCGGCTTTTATACTTCTCCGCATTTGATCGACATCCGTGAACGTTTCCGCATCAACGGCAAAGCGGTAAGTGTCGGGGAGTTTTCCCGTTTCGGAGAGGAGCTGAAAAATGATGCCGGCAGCGGCAGGTACAGTTATTTTGAATTTGCTACAGTGCTGGCAATGAAAATTTTCGCTGCGGCAAAGGTGGATATCGTCATCTGGGAAACCGGAATGGGAGGAAGATTGGATGCCACCAATGCCGTTACGCCGGAAGCTGCGGTCATTACCAATATCGCTTTGGATCATCAGGGCCATCTTGGCAATTCGCTCGATAAGATCGCTGCTGAAAAAGCCGGGATCATCAAGCCGGGGGTGCCGCTTTTTCACGGAGTTCTGCCGCCGGAAGCAAAGGCGGTGATCTATGCCAGAGCCGCTGAATTGGATGTGCCGGTGTTTCCTCCCCGGGCGGAAGTGCCGGAATGTACCGGATTTGCCGGAGTGTGCCAGAAATTTGTTTATGATGGAAAAGAGATCGTTTTAAGTCTGCCGGGTAAAATGCAGCGGGAGAATTTCCGTATTGTTTACGAAGTGCTTACTTATTTGTCTTCCCGGTTCGGATTTCCGTTGGAAAAAGCTCTCTCCGGACTGCCGCTGGTTTCATGGCCGGCGAGATTCCAGCATATTGACCGGATGATTATTGACGGCGGTCATAATCCGGATGGTGTCCGGGCTTTGAGCGAAGCGGTGAAAGAACGTTATCCGAAGGAGAAATTTCTGGTGGTATATGCCGCATTCGGTGATAAACAGGCTCCGGAATGTCTCAAATATCTGGATACATTCAGTGCCGGATACATTTTTACCTGTCCGGGAGCAGACGGCAGAGCTGCATTCTCTCCGGAGGAACTGCTGACTCTGACCGGGATTCCCGGTACGATCTGCAAAGATCCGGTCGAAGCGGTGAAAACCGCTCTGAAACAGGATAAATACCGGGTGATCGTTTCCGGTTCTCTCTATCTGGCAGGCAGTGCATTGGAGAGTGTTGCCGCACTGGATAGCGTATTGAATATCTGATTTATTTTTCTTACTGTATATTCGGGGGAACAGCAATAAAAAAGGGACGCTGCGTTTTGGCAGGCGTCCCTTTTCAGTTTGTCAGAATCGCTTACTGTGCAGATTCTTTGAGGGAGATGACAACTTTTTTCATTGCCCCTTCGCCGATGGATTCGGTGGTGACTTCGGGATCATCTTTCAAAGTGATGTGGATGATGCGGCGGTCATGTGCATTCATTTCGGGCAGTTTTACCGGATCGCCCCAGCGTTTGACCTCTTTAGCGGCATCCTGGGCCTGTTTTTCCAACTGTTCTTTGCTGACTCTGGGAGCGTCACCGCCTTTGCCGTGCCGGGGGCGGCGGTGGTATTCACGGGGAGCTTCGCCATCGGCGGCAGGAGCATCGTCACTGCGGTTTTCCCGGTCTCCGGAAGCGTAACCGTCAATATCCAGAGTGATGTGCGGGCATTCTTCGTCCATTTTGAACATCATCCGGTTGAGCAGGAGCTGGAGACTTTCGAGGGTCTGACCTTTTCTGCCGATGATTCTGCCGGCATTTTCGCTGGCGATGGCAACGCCGATACGCTGACCTTTTTCCTCAACTTTGAAATCACCGTCCAGAGCCAGATAGTCGAACATTTTGGCGAGGATTTCAATTATCTGTGCCTTGTACTCGTTGAATTTGGGATTTTCTGCCATTTTCATATATTCCTTTTATTGTGAGATGAAATTTATTTGCTCTGTCCGTTAGCGGCGGGATTCAGAGCTTGATTACGTTTTTTCTGCAGCCAGAGCTGGATAATGCTGAAAAGGTTGCTGACAGTCCAGTAGAGGGTCAATCCGGAAGGCAGATCATAGAGGAAAAGCAGCATGATGACCGGCATGAGGTTCATCATTTTTTTCTGGGCGGGATCCATGGACATCGGGGTCATCCGCTGCTGAATGACCATCAAGGCGGTCATCATCAGCACCAACGGATTGACGGGGATGGCATTGATGTCCAGAAGCGGCAGGGTGAAGCCCAGCGGGATGCTGAAAATGGTATCAGCCGCCGCCAGATTTTTTGCCCAGAGGAATGAGACATGCCGCAGAGCGATCGCATTGTCAAGCATGGCATAGAGGGCGAAAAAGATCGGTATCTGGAGCAGGATCGGCAGACATCCGGCGAGGGGGTTGATTCCTTCGGCACGGTACAATTCAGCCATTTTCTGATTGAGCAGCTGAGGGTTATCCTTGTACTTTTCTTTGAGTTCTTTGAAAAGCGGCTGGACTTTCTGCATTTTCCGCATGGATTCGTTGCCCTTGCTGGTCAAGGGGTAGAATGCGGTACGCACCAGCAGAGTCAGGATGATGATACTTATGCCGTAACTGTGGAAAATGGCATAGAGCAGATTCAATATCCACATGAGGAAACGGGCGAGATAATTCAGCGGACCCCATGCGAGATGGAGAGCTTTTTCGCCGCCGGGGACGAATTTTGACAGGGCGTCGACCGATTTGGGACCGGTATAGCTGGAAAATTCAAAAGTTGCGGATTCACCGGGGAGCAGTTTGATGTCCGGCACGGAAGCACCGATGGTCAGGATGTTGAATTCCTTGCCTTTGCTGTCTTTCACTGTCGGACGGGGTTTCTGTTGCCAGAGCGTGAAGTCCTCATAAGTACCGGATTTGATGATACTGATGAAGTATTTATTGCTTACGGAGGCCCATTTTACCGTCGGGTTTTTGACGAAGTAGTAATCTTCATCATCTTCATCGCCGTCAATATCCTTGTGACTGCCATCGGAATCAATGAAGTCCATCTGGAAAGACATGGTACGCATTTTGTCTCCGGTGATGGTGTGCCAGGGGGGGATAGTACCGCCTTTGACGGTCATGCCGGTCAGATTGGCTCCGGCTTGGCTGTTGTTGCGGAAAATGTACTGACAGTTGATGATGTAATCATCTTTGACGGTGAAAATCTGTTCCAGTTCCAGAATGGAGTTTCCGGCGGCGATCTCCCGGATCACTCTGACGGATGAATCATCTTTTGAAACGGATTTGACCTTGGAGGAACTTCCGGGGATATTCAGCTCAAAAAGCTGTGAATCCAGTGACAGAGGGGAAGTAAGATCATTTTGTTTGTGCTTGAGAAAAGCGATCTTGGAGACCGATCCGCTGACAGCAGAGATATCCAGCTCAACGGCATCATTGCTCAATTTCTGATCGGCAGGAAGTGCCGGAAGATCTTTTTTTTCCGCACTTGCAGTTTTTTCTTCGATCTTTTTGACCGTATTGTCTGCCGCCGGGGCGGGGGCAGGGGTATTGACCGCGGGAGCGGCGGTTTCAGTAACTGTTTCAGCTTCCGGAGCCGGGGTTGACCAGCCCAGAGCTTCGCTGATGCCGGGCCATGCGAGCATCAGGATCAGACAGAGAGTGATCCCGATAAAAGTTTCTTTATCAAAGGAGGGTTTTCCTCCGTTGTTGAATGTATTGTTTCCGGTATTCATTTTTTCTGCGGTGTTTGAGTGTTTGCTGTAGCCGGAGAGCGGAATCCTTTTTCCGGAACCGGATCGAATCCGCTTTTGCAGAAAGGTTGACAACGCATAAGCCGCCAGATGGTAAGCAGTGTTCCCATCCAAAAGCCGCGTTTTTGAAAAGCTTCGACGGCGTAATGGGAACAGCTCGGTTCAAAACGGCAGCAGCATGGCAGCCACGGTGAGATCGCTTTCTGATATATCCGGATAAGGAAAATCATTACTCCGGCAGCTGCGGAGAATTTGTGCCGGTCGTTACCTGCCGCTCTTTGAGGATGGCGGCAAGCTCCATTGTAACTTGCATCCGGTTGTAATTCATCATTTTGCGTCGCGGTATCACCAATATGCGACACGGGGAGAGATCCGGTTTCAACATCCGGAAACTCTCCCACACAAGCCGTCTTGCCCGATTGCGGATCACGGCGAGCAGACTGTATTTCTTGCTGCATATGACTCCGCACTCCAACTTATTTTCCGGGGACGGTGCTACGACCACCACCATACCGGGAGCGACACCTTTGATCCCGTCACGCCGTATCTGATCGAATTGCGATTTGAACCGCAATTTTTCTCTTTTATTCAGGCGGAAACGGATTTCTCGGCGGCAATCCGCTCCGGAGGCAGCAGCAGTCAACACTTTTCTCCGGATCAGGCGGTGAGCCGGGCGCGGCCTTTCTGACGGCGGCGTCTGATTACATTACGGCCGGCAGCGGTGGCCATACGGGCGAAGAAACCGATCCGGCGTTTGCGGCGGCGGTTCGAGGGCTGAAAAGTTCTTTTCATTTTCGTTTCATCCTGTTTTAGTAGTTATAACTATTAGTTCAAAAACATTGCCGCAGACGATCGGTCTGCAGACATTATACCACAACTTGAAATTGTCGATCAATTAAAATAACCCCTGAATCAACATTTTTCAAGTCTTTGACTATTAAAAAGTGTTTTTTTTATCTCTCCAGCCCCCTTTATCCGGAGAAACTTCATATTTTTGTGTTGACAATCGCAGGCAATAATAGAGGATGTTATTTTCAAGGAGCATTTGTACCGGGCGGTAAAACAAACCTCCGCGGCACTTCCCAACTTACCCCTGCGGGAGAGTGCCGCTTTACCGCTCCGGTACTTTGCTCTTATGATTTTGAAAACTTTTTTTGAACAGGGAGGAGAAAAATGGATTTCACCGGATTGATACAAATCCTCAACGAGATTGCCGCCAAGCTGGAACAGATTCTGGATCATCTGGAAAGTTCCGGCGGTGATGAAACAACTTACCAGTGAGGTGTTGAATGAAAATTGAAAGATCTGTTGCCGAGCAACGCAAACTTGACCGTTTCGGACGGTGCGAAAAAGCCCGGATCGCTTATGCCGCAAGCGGAGTGGATCCTGCCGGGGTGGATAATGCGGTGAGCGAAGTTTTTTCTTCCGCCCCGGATTTCTGGGAGAATCTCCCCAAATATTCAGCGGAAATTCTCCGTTCCCCGGGCGGCGGAATTCTGGAGATCGGAGTCAACTATCTTTCTCCGGACTATTATTCATCTTCCCGCCGCCGCCGGAGCAGCAAACATGCCGGAGACCGGGTATGGCGGATCGAAGTCAACAGCCGCTCTGTGCAGAAACGCTGTTCCAGAGGGTGTGTATTATCCCTTGCCGCAGATCCGCAAAGCACGCCCAGAGATCCAGGATTGCTGGTCGGTTGGAATGGACGGTACGGAGCGGCATCCGCTTCGGAGAATGTGGAGACCTTTGAACCGGAGATCACCATGCTCTGTACTGCCACATTCCGTCGCAGTAAGGCCGAATCCCGTGCCTATATCCGGCAGGTAGCTGAATTGGTCGGCAAGGTCAATTCTGAAGCATTTCACCATTGGCACGCCGGAGAAGTTCTTTTCACCGGGCTGGTGCGTTCCACACCTTTTGAGGGAAAGTCCGGTGAAGATCTGTGCGATCTGACCTTCCGCTTCAATATCAGCTGCGGCGGCGAAAGGTCACTTGCCGGGATCCCGGCGGGATTTGTTGAGGGGTGGGACAGGTTGTGGGGATTGCCCTCGCCGGACTCCGGCGGGATCGCCTCCATCCATGTCAGCCGTCTTTATGAAAGGGCATCATTTGCCGTTCTGGAATTGTGAAAGGGGATTTTTTATGCAATTCAGTGATGTTGCTCCCGGGATGAGCCGGGAATCGGAATCCGCTTCGTGGCACAATGCGGTAAATTTTCTGCTGCGTCAGAGTAAAGCTCTTTCGGAGGAGAAAAATTTTTTACCGCCCGGAGCGATAACGTTTTACAATATTTCAACACAGGAGATCCCGGCATTCACCGCAGTTGCCGTTACCGGTGAATTTGACAGCGGTGATCCGCAGGCACTTTTCCGGCGTTTTGACGGTATGCTTCCGGCATCGGGCATCCCGGCTCTTGACGGAGAACTCCCCTGGGGGATAGCTTTGGAAAAAGTTGCTCCGGGGCAATCGGGGATGATGGTTCTTTACGGTCTGGTACCGGCATTTTTCAGCGGCACCGGGAAAAGGGTCGCCCCCGGAACAGACGGACTTGCCGCCGGAGAAAGCGGTACCGGAGAGGTGATATTTCCCTGTGTGCATAATAACGCTAAAACTTATCCGGGGCTTTTGCTTCTGGGCAGTGCCGCTCCTGCGGCAAATGTGGTGCCGGATGATTACAACGGATACTTCAAACTGCATTCTCTGTCGTCAAATTCAGCAGCGATAGTGTGCGGTTCACAGCCTGATGCGGAAAATTGCGGCTTTACCGATGTGCCGGGGGCGGAAAATATCCCCCGGACGGTGATGAATTTTACTGAACCGGGCAGAAAACAGATTTATCTGCTCTTTTTCTATGATAGGGAAACGAAAAAATATTCTTTCCGGTTTGACACTTTCATTGCGGAAGATGCGGTATTTTATCTCTATCTGGGATATTTTCAAAACGGTACGGTCACACAGAGCTACCGGAGCAATAAAAACCGGGAAGATTTCGGAGAAAGCTGGTATCTCAAATGAAGTGGATAAGTGAAATGCCCTGTTCCATCGTATCTGCATGGAACATCTTTTTTGAAGCTTTCAAAGAGCGGTCTGATTTCTATGGGATGACCTTTGCGGAAAACGAGATCCATCCCCTGCCGGAAATTCCGTGTGCCAGAGCCATTGGCGGTATGCTCAGTAATGCCCGTTCTCTTATGATCCGTCTGATCCAGTCGTCGCTCAACTGGAAAAAATTCAATACCTTCATGCCGCTTGACGGCTTTGGATACCATACCAGAGCCAAGGAGGAGAATGAAGTTTTTGCCGAGTGGGGTATCGACCAATTTGCCTATTTCAGAGCGAGAAGTTCTCAATATCCACCACAGCTGCGGCACTCTGTGAGTGATTCTATCCGTGCCGCTGCCAAAGTTCTCAATGACATGGTGCGTTATCCTCTGCCGCTTTTTGACAGTACCTGCAAAGCAGGATTGGGGTTGAATTCCACACTTTCAGCACGATCCCGCAGTAAAAAGATCGAATTGCAAAGCGATGATTACGGGAATTCCGGCAATCTTGACCTGCCCAACAATATCGGAGGAAGCTATTTTCAACCGGTCACTCCAATGGATCTGGCTCAAAGGACAAGCAAAGATGATTGTACCGGGAGGTCAAGCTTTCATCATTGGGTTTACCGGGGCAGCGGTAAGAAATTGAGCCGTACCTACAAGCATAAACTGCCTGTTTTGCAGGGTGTCGGCAAAGTCCGGGCAAAATATGATATCCGGTACGAGGTCTATCCTTATACGATCCTTTCAGAGATATCTTTGGGGACAGTGGAAACGGTCATTGATTTTTCAACCGGCAGATCACCGGATAATTTTGATCTTTCTGCGGCAGATGATGTCGTGAAAAAGGCATTGGATCATACCGGTACTTATGCCCGGGTGACACTGGATATTTCGGAAAAAGAAGTGCTGCTGAATGAAAAAAATTTTCAACCTTTACCATATAAATATTTGGAGTAATATATGCAGAAAATCCGATCGATTTTAAAAATTACCGGCAGCGGTGCCGCATTGTGCGATGCTTACGGTTCGGAAACCGGGATCGCTCTTGAATTGATGCTGGGTACCGGGTGTATTCTGGAATTCGATTTGCGTCAGGATTCCTCCGGCGGCAGTGCCGAATTGCCCGCTTATCCGGCAGATGATCTTGGTGCCGCAGCCTTTTATTGTGCGATGGATACCGGGCAGAGCAACAGTGATGATCCCCTGCTGCTGATATACAGTGCAGTTACGTTGAAGCGGGAAAATTCCGGAAAAGTTATTCTCTCTGTGCCGGTTGATTCCGGGCTTACCAACCGGCTGGCTGAAGTGATAAAAGGTGGGGAATCCGCTACTTTTTTCTGTGAATTGGGCGGTTTTGACGGAGAGGGGAGGAGCGTTTTTGCCTGGCAATTCAAAATCTCTTTCCGTAACCGGGTCTATCTGGGGGACGGCAATGAAAGTGTCACACCTGATCCGGCATATTATACCGCAGTTCAGGTGGATGCTATTGCCGCCGGACTGGAAAAGAAGATCACCGGATCAGCATTTGAGCCTGCCGCTGAAAATATTTCAGTTGCCGATGCCGGAAATCTCTTTGCCGGAAGCAATGTTGAGATGATTTTGCAGGAGTTGGGCAGCCGGATGAATGAGGCGGAAGGAAAGGTGAACGATTTTGAAACCCCGTTGAATACCCTTGACCGCCGTTTGGAAGATGCGGAAAATTTGTTGACCGGGCTTGATGACCGCATGAAAACAAGCGAAAGTTCTTTGAATGAGGTCAAAAGTTCGGTCAGCAGTTTGGAAAATTCTGTTGATGATTTCGATGATCGCATGGGAACGGCAGAAAATTCATTGTCCGGACTTGCTGATCGCATGGGAACGGCAGAAAATTCATTATCCGGACTTGCTGATCGCATGGGAACGGCAGAAAATTCATTGAATGAGGTCAAAAATTCATTGACCGGAGTTGAAGGCACTCTGGCCGGGCTTGATGATCGTATGGGAACGGTAGAAAGTATTTTGACTGGAGTTGAAAATTTACTGGGAGGTATCTGATATGAGTATCGCTTCGGAAATTGAACGTATCCGGAACGCCAAAAACGCTTTGAAGTCTGTAATCAATGCCAGAGGCGGCTCTCTTGCCGGGGAGACACTTGAATATTATGCCGATGCCGTTTCAGCTCTGCCTTCAGGGGATGGTTCCGTAGATCTCTCCTTTGTTACAGCCCAAGCCGGTGATATCAGAAGCGGCAAAGTCGGTGCCTCATCCACCGGAACTCCGGTTATCGGCACGCTTGATCCGTCATCCGGCAGCAGCGGCATGGACTTTTACAAGTGTTCTTCGGTCGATACCTCTGCAAAAACGTGGGCAGGATATAAAGCGGTACTTGCTGACGGGGTTTACAGCTTTGAGGAAACAGTTACAGAGGGGTTGAGCTATACAATTATTACTCCGGCGGTTGGCAATGTATATACTGCGGATACTTTAGCGGAAATTAAGAACCTTTATGACGGCTCAGACCCGACTATGGTCTTTTATGCACCTTTCAGTGAAAACAAAGCAACTGCCGAAACCGGACAAACCCTGAACGTTTCCGGTAATCCGGTATATGGGGAAATCGGCGGTATTCCATGTGTGACGTTTGACGGCAGTTCTGGATATTCCACCCCCGGAATAGATGTAAGCCAATTCGTGGACGGATTTACCGTTTCATGTTTTGCACAACCGGCAGACCGGGGGTCACATACAATAGTTTTTGGACGAAGAAACGGTACGTATTCCTGCCAATATGCCTTCAAACTCGGTATTCAGGAGATCACGTGTTGGGCAGCGAATAGCGACGTGACCGCAAACGTGTACAAATCTGATATTCCGGAGATTAACAAAATGACCCACGCCGCATGGCGGTATAAAGACGGTAAGTTTGATTTGTTTATTGGCGGTGAACTGGTCGCAAGTGGCAATGGTACTATCGGCAGTCAAGATTCCGGAGATACACAGATAGCCGCAACTCTTTACTCAAGCGAGAATTATGTTGGTAGTCTCGCCGCATTAAGGTTGTACAACAGGGCGTTGACGGATGATGAGATTATGAAGCTTGCCGGGGAGTTTGATGTATGAGAAAGGAGAATGTAATATGCTGGTGGATATTCACCGGGAAAATGAGCGGGGCGATATAATCACGCTCCGGGAGGAATTGATGATAAAATTCCGGGGGAAAATGTTCATTATCCCTGCCGGATTTGAGTGTGACGGAGCGAGTGTCCCGAGGTTTTTGTGGGATTCGGTTTCGCCGCAGATCTCACCGGAAACTTTGCGTGGGGCTGTGGCACATGATTACCTGTACCGCAACCATGTGCCGGGGTGGACGAGAAAAGAGGCGGATGAACTTTTTTATGAGTTGATCCGGGAAGATGGGTTGTCCTGGTACCGCAGTCAAAAAGCGTATTGGGGAGTGCGGCTTTTCGGCGGGAGTGCGTGGGAATGAGTATTACGGATGTAATTTCTCTTTTTACCCTCTGTGTACCGCTGGTTTTAAGTGTGACCGGAGCGGCGGTGAGGATTTGCAGCAAATTGGAGAAAATCAGTGCCGCCCTGGAAAACATGGTCAGCCGTACCGAGTGTCTGGCTTTGAGGGAGAGTTGTCCGGCTCTTGCCGGGAGAGGGAAACGGCGTCAACGCAGCAATGCGGCAGCTTCCGCATCCCCGGCGGCAGCTGCACGCCGGAGGAAATCCATTGCCCGGGATTGATCGGCTTTTACTCCCGTACCGTTGAAAAGAGCTTTGCCGGCTTCCCGCAATCCGGCGGGATGCCCGGCAACTGCCGACCGGTGAAAGTATTGGAACGCCATTTCCAGATTTTTAGCGGTATATTCGCCGTTGCGGTACATCCTGCCGAGTTTATAGGCGGCAACGCCGTCTCCGGCATCGGCGGCACGGGTGAATAATTCAAATGCTTTGGGAATATCCTGATTCGTTCCGATACCGGAAAGATAGCAATTCCCCAGATTACGCATCGCCGGCGGATAATTCTTTCCGGCTGCCTGCGTGAGCAGTTTGAATGCCGATTCGCTGTTCTGCGGCAGATACATGCCGAAAAGCTGCAGTTGGGCATAATCATTCATCGCCCGTGATGAACCGAGCCGGATAGCTTCTTCGTAGAGGGCGATCGCCTGTTTGCGGTCGAGAGTGCCGCCGAATCCGTAAAAGAGCATTTCCGCTAATTGTGCGGTTGCTTCGGGGTGTTTCATCAAGGCGGCCCGGCGGAGGACTTCCGCACCTTTTGCCGGATCGGGAATCATCCCTCCCAGTCCGGAACGCAGACAGGCGGCGTATATCACCAGAGCTTCAGGATCTGGTGTGGCGGTATTTTCAATATACTTTTCCAGAAGCATCCGCAATTCTCTGCCGTGGACGGGGGCATCCATAAACAGGTATCTTGCCAGCAGAAGCAGTGCGTCTGGATCACTTTTTTTTGTATGTTCCCGCAGGATATCCAGAGCTTTTGCGTGGTCAGCCGGGACTGCCGGAAGAGTCCGGTTTTCATAAGAATCTGATTCCAACCCCATAAAGAGCAATTCAGCATAACGGACAGCTGCTTTGTCAACGCCATTATTCATGGCTTTTTCGTACCAGAAAAAAGCAGCGGCGGGATTGGGTTTGCCGCCCCAGCCGTTTTGGAGGCAGAGAGCCAGATTGTATTGAGCCTGCGGGTTTCCGGCTCCGGCGGCTTTGCGGAACCAATAGAGTGCCAGCGTCAGATTTTTCTGACGCTGTCTGCCGTAAAAATACTCCCCTGCAAGTTGCAACTGACTGTTGATATCCCCTGAACGGGCGGCGTCAAGCAGAGTATCTGCTCCAAAGAGGGAAACGGCGGCAAAAATTGCCGCCGCTGAAATTTGCAGTTTTTTCCGCATTATTTGGAAAGCTCTTTGATTTTGGCTTCCAATTCCTTGATTTTGGCATCCAGTTTCTGCACTTTTTTCGGCAGGGCAAGACGACCGAGGAAATCCCGCTGCGGTTCAGCCGGAGTACCCAGAGCGATCGACCCGGGAGGCAGACTTTTTACCACGGAACTGGTTCCGGCGATCTGACAACCGTCGCCAATGGTAATGTGTCCGTTGACCCCCGCCTGGCCGGCAAGGATAACGCCTCTGCCCAATTCTGAACTGCCGGCAATACCGCACTGGGCAACCAGAATGGAACTTTCACCGACCACCACGTTGTGAGCGACCATTACCTGATCGTCGATTTTGACATTGTCTTTGATGACGGTTTTGCCGAATCTGGCACGGTCAATGGTGGTATTTGCACCGATCTCCACATCATTCCCGATGCAGACGATACCGGTCTGCGGCACTTTGACCAAGCCCTGCGGACCGGGGATGAAGCCGAATCCGTCAGCACCGATCACCACTCCCGGATGGATGATACATTTTGCTCCGACAGTACAGCGGTACATGACTGTTACGCCGGGATAGAGAATCGTTCCGGCACCGATTTTTGCATCATGACCGATGTAGCAGACAGCTCCGATAACGGCATTATCGGCGATTTCGGCACCGGCTTCGATAACGGCATTTGCACCGATGGAGACATTCTGCCCGATTTTGGCACTGGGATCGACCACGGCGGCAGGGTGGATACCGATGACCGGGGCGGGCGGTTCTTCAGCGAAAAGGGCGGTGATTTTGGCAAAGGCAAAATCCACATTTTCGCAGACGATCAGCGTGCGGTTTTCAGTGGAGGCCGAGGCGAGGTCTTTGCAGACCAGAATGATACCGGCATTGGTGGTATTGAGCTGATCCTCATACTTTTTATTGCCGACGAAACTTAATTGATCAGAAGCGGCATCTTTGATACCGGAAACGCCGTTGATGATTCTTGCAGGATCACCGCAGATGGAACCGCCGACGATTTCAGCGATTTTTTCAGCATTCATGGAAATCTGTTTCATTATTTAGCTCCAGTTTGAGGTTTTGCCGCAGAACGGTTGAGTTCCCGGATGACGGCATCGGAAATATCATTCTTTTTGGGATAGACCAGTAAAGAGGGCAGATTATTGGTGCTTCTGCCGGAACAATCGAAAACAAAGGCATAATTGCCGGCGGCGGCACGCCGCTGGATCTCCTTTTGGATATCAGCAATTATTTCATTGCGTTTTTCCTGCTCCACCCGCCGGAGTTCCCGCATACGCTCATTGGTATAAAGCGAGATTTCCGTTTCAATGCTCTTGACTTTGGCAAGAGCGGCATCGGCGGCATCGGCGGCTTTTTTGCGGTCGCTGTCGCTCAATGCCGGATTGAGGGCATTGGTTCCCAATTTTCTGGCATCGGCACGGGCGGCTTCCAGCCGGGTATTGAGCTGCCCCATATAAATTCGGGCAGCTTCGGCCTGCTGGTTGAGGAAATCCTCTGCTATCCGGCTTTTGTAATATTCCCGGAATATCCGGTCAAGATCGACAACTGCGATACGGAGTTCTGCCGCCGCAGCAGCGACGCAGAAGCAGACAGCCAGAAATGTGAGGATTTTTTTCATGATAGTTTCAGCTTAAATTGAGTTGGAAGTGTAGTTCGGAGCGTCTTTGGTGATGACCACATCATGCGGATGAGCTTCACGCAGACCGGCGGCACTGACCCGAACCATTTTAGCATTCTGCTGAAGTTCGGGGATGGTTTTGGTACCGCAGTAACCCAGACTGTAACGCAGACCGCCGACGAATTGATGGATCACATTACGGACTGCACCGCGGAAAGGCACCATCGCTTCGATGCCCTGCGGCACCAATTCGTTATCGCTGTCCACGTCATCCTGACCGTAACGCTCACGGCTGCCCTTGTTGCATTTCATCGCCTCAAGTGAACCCATGCCGCGGTAGGTGACATAACTTCTGCCCTGATGCAGGATCACATCGCCGTTGCTTTCGCTGGTACCGGCAAGTGCGGAACCCATCATCACGCTGGAAGCACCCACGGCGATCGCTTTAGCCACATCGCCGGTCTGTTTGATTCCGCCGTCGGCAATTACCGGGACATCGGAGGGAACAGCCTTGCTGACTGCATAAACTGCGGAAACCTGCGGCACACCGACACCGGCAACCACACGGGTGGAACAGATTGAACCCGGCCCGATACCGACTTTGACGGCATCCGCACCGGCATCGGCGAGAGCTTTTGCACCCTCACTGGTGGCGATATTTCCGGCGACGATATCGACTTTACTGCCGTAACGCTCCTTGAAAAGAGCGACAGTTTCAATAACACCTTTGGAATCACCGTGAGCGGTGTCGATGACCATGGCATCGACTCCGGCATTGACCAGAGCTTCGGCACGGGCTTCATCGTAGGGGCCGATAGCGGCGGCGACCCGCAGCTGGTGGCGGGCATCCCGGTTGTATCCCGGTTCGTCACCGGCGATCAGAGTACGGACATCGAGGAAGCTGAAAAGACCGGTCAATTTGCCGTCGGCATCTACCATCGGCAGTTTACCGATCTTGTTTTTGAGCATGATCCGGTAAGCATCGGCGATAGCGGTACCGGTGGCAGTCGAAAGCGGAGCTTTGGTCATAACTTCGCTGATTTTGATATTGTAGTCGGTGAGGAATTTGATATCTTTGCTGGTGAGGATACCGACCAGAATACCTTTTTCATCCACGATGGGGAATCCGGAGAAGGAGTATTTTTTCTGTTTTTTCTCGGCGAGCATTTCGGCGACAGTCTGTTCCGGACGGAAAACCACCGGAGTACGGATAACGCCGTTGAGGTAAAGTTTTACTTTCCGCACTTCTTCGGCCTGACGTTCAGGGGAGAGGTTTTTATGGATGACGCCGATACCGCCGAGACGGGCCATGGCGATAGCCATTTCGCTCTCGGTAACAGTGTCCATGGCGGCACTGATAAAGGGAATATTCAGCTTGATGTTGCGTGAGAATTTGGAACTTACATCTGTATCGTGGGGGAGGAAGTCCGAATACTGGGTAACCAGTGAAATATCATCAAAAGTAAGTCCCTCAAACGGGAATGCCGCCATGAATTGGTCGATGTAACGCATAGTGCTTTTCTCCAGGTGAAATTAGTGTATATTATACCGTTTGCTTAATATACATCGTAAAATCAACTTTTTCAAGCAGAAAAGTACAAAAAAGTACATTGCCGAGAGCAGAAAATCATCTATGGCAGCCGGATTTTTCCGGCGGCGGAAACGATCAGTCCCAACAGCAGTACCGCCGCAGCTCCGGAACAGAAATAAGGGGTAAGTTCCCGGTACAATTCGATCACCGGAGTTTCATGATCGGTTTTCTCCAGAGCATTTATCTCATCCATAACTGTTGCCAGAGCCGCCGGATCGGCGGCGGGGTAATATCTGCCGCCGGAAATATCTGCCAGTTCCCGGAGCAATTTTTCATCCAGATCGCTCTCTGCCCGTCCTGGTCTGCCGAATTGATCCACTCCGTAACACTGTGCCGAACCGATCCCGACCGTATGCAGAATGATATTGAATTCTTTTGCCGCTGCTGCTGCTTCCTGCGGAGAAAGGCGGTTCTCTGCGGTGTTTGCACCATCGGTGAAAAGGACTATGACCGGCCGGGGCGAGGGGGAATTTTTCAGGCGGGATGCCGCACTTCCTATGGGCGAAGCTATTCCGGTAGCATTGCCCAGCATTCCCGGAGAAAGCTCTTTAAGTCTTTCCAGAAGCAGCCGGTGATCCGGAGTCGGCGGCACGAAACTGTATGCCAGATCGGCAAATCCGATCAATCCGATCCGGTCATTGGGGCGGTTGGAAATAAATCTTCTGATCTCATCTTTGGCGGTTTCGAAGCGGTTTTTTACCTTATCCTGCCGGATATCGCTGATAAATTCTCTTTCGCTCACATTTTCCGGACGGTCATAAGCGGTCATTGACGTTGACATATCCAATGCGAGGATTATATCCACGCCCTGCCGGTCGATTTTTCTGCTGCCGGCACTTGTTCTCGGTCTGGTGCAGGCGATGATGAGCAGGGCGAGTGCGATGAGCATACAGCTCTCCATAAAGGTCAGGAAGTGCTTTTTCCCGGCGGCTTTACGCAGCGGGATGGTGCTGGAAATTTTTACTGCCGGTCTTTTGCGGAAAAAGATGACAGCTCCGGTTGCCGCAAGCACAAGGAACAGCAAAAAGTACCATGGATAAGTGAACGAGATCATATTTGACTTTCTCCTGCACTGGTTTGGCGGATCATGTTTTCGGCCTGTTCAGCGGCTTGGGCGATCATATCTTTATCTGCCTGTCCGGCGGCGAATTTTATTATATCGGCGTGGTTCATGAAACCGGCGAGGAAACGTTTTTCCTCCGGCGTGAGAATATTCTCTGCAATACTCAAATTATGCAGAAATTCTCCGGTCGTCTGTCTGGTTGCCGGTAAGTCGAAACGTTGTTCAAGGTAATTCCTCACGCAATCGCAGATCCCGGCGAAACCGTTTGCCGGTTGGCACCGCAAATGCTGCACATCCTCATTTATCCGGCGGATCTCCCTGATGATCGCTTCATCAAAGGGGATATTTTCCTCAAATTGTTTTTTGATGAATCTCTGCAGGATGATCCCTCCGGCGATGGCGAAAAGGATCACTGCACCGGCGGCATATATCCACCATTTTTTGTACAGAGGCACATTATCGGCGGTATTATCAGAAGATGGTATTCCGGCAAGGATAAGTTTTTCTCCGGTGAGTGTTTCCGGGGATTTTTCCGGAAGTTCCGGGAGTCTGACGGTGAAATTTTTTCTTTCATTACTTTTGGGGTTACCTGCAGAAATTTCGATTTCCGCTCCAGGAGTACTTTCGATGACCAGTTTGCGGATCGTACCGCTTACCTGCCATATATTGCGGTCAAACTGCCACTTTTTCAATTTTATCTGTGCTTGGGAAGCGGTGATATTTTCGCCCTTGACGGAAACATTTTCGATCCTGTCCCAGAATGGCAGAGTCAGGTCAAAAGAGTATTCTGCTGCTTCGCCGGGGGCTACTGCCTCCGGAATCAGAGCCGCATTAGCCGGACACTCTGCCGGAGCGGGGAAAAAGTATGCCTTGGTCAGCAGGACGGCAAAAGAAACGCACAGCAGGATCAATATGGCCGCAAGGAACAATAATACTTTCTTCATAACAGCATCACCTTATGTGCCTTTGTCTTTCAGCGAAAAATCCGATCAGAGGTTTGAGGACATCATTTCCGCAGACGACTTCGATAAAATCAGTTCTTGCCTTGCGGCAGACCTCCATTTTCTCTTTTTTTACTTCTGCCAAAGCCTGATTGAAATTTTCTTTATCTCCGGCATATTCCAGCACTTCTCCGGTTTCGGCGTCTTCAAAAACTATACGGTTTTTGAGGGGGAAATCCAATTCAAGCGGGTCATTCAGACCGATGACCACCACATCCTGTTTTGCCCGGAGCAGCCGCAATTCATTGGCGAAATTTCCCGGACATATAAGGTCACTCAAAAGGAATACCACGCCGCGTTTTTTCATGATCCTTGCGGTTTCCCGCAAAGCTCCGGCAATATCAGTACCTTTGTGCTGCGGTTTGAATGCAAGCAACTCCCGGATCATCCGCAACGCATGGGTCCTGCCGGTTCTCGGCGGCAGATACAATTCGATTTTATCGGTGAAAAGCATCAATCCGACCTTATCTCCATTTTTCCCTGCACTGAATGCCAGCAATGCCGCCAATTCCGCTGCCGTCTGCCGTTTGCTTTTGGCGGTCGAGCCGAATTCCCCCGAAGCGGAGAGATCGACCAGCAGCATCACGGTTAGCTCTCTTTCCTCCACGAATTTTTTGACATACGGTGTTCCCATACGGGCGGAAACATTCCAGTCTATTGCCCGGACATCATCATCCGTGGTGTATTCTCTGACCTCGTCAAATTCGATGCCTCTGCCCTTGAATACACTGCGGTAAGCTCCGCCGGTGATCTCCTCAACGAGATGATCGGTGCGTATTTCCAAAAGGCGTATCTGCCGGGTCAATTCAGCGAGCTGCAGCATGTTTTCCTCCGTCGGGAACTGGATTTCAGGGGGTTCTCAAGACGGACAATATCCGGTTGATGATCATGTCGGCATCAATATTTTCGGCTTCAGCTTCATAGGAAAGCACCAGCCGGTGCCGCAGGACATCCGGAGCGACGTTCTTTACATCCTGCGGCAGGACGTAGGGACGGTTCTGGAGCATGGCACAAGCTTTTGCTGCCAGAGCGAGGGCGATCGAACCGCGGGGGGATGCTCCGTAAGAGATGAGCTGATTGAGAGAATCGAAACGGACATCTTTTTGTCTTGCCGAGAGATTCAACTGCTGTCCGGGTCTGGTGGCAATCACGATATCCAGAATATATTCCACGATCTTCTCATCCATATATATCCGGTCGAGCAAAGCTCTTGCCGCCATAATATCATCCAGTTGTGCCACGGTCATACTTTCCGGCGGCGGAGCCGGGTGGGCCATGCGGTCGATAACGGAAAATTCTTCTTCTCTCAAGGGATAATTCACCTTGAGTTTGAACATGAAACGGTCAAGCTGTGCTTCGGGCAGGGGGTAAGTTCCCTCCTGTTCGATCGGGTTCTGGGTTGCCAATACCATGAATGGGGCGGGCAGAGCGAATTTCTCTCCGGCGATGGTCAACTGTTTCTCCTGCATAGCTTCGAGCAGGGCACTTTGCACCTTCGCCGGGGCACGGTTGATCTCGTCTGCCAGGACGATATTGGCATTTACCGGGCCGATTTTGGTGGAGAAATCCCCGGTCGAAGCATTATATATTCTTGTACCGATGACGTCAGCCGGCAGCAGATCCGGGGTGAATTGCAGCCGGGAAAAGCTTCCGGAGAGGGTATTGGCAAGAGTTTTGACTGTCAATGTTTTCGCCAGTCCCGGCACGCCCTCAAGCAGGACGTGACCGTCGGAGATCAGAGCCATCAGCAGCCGGTCAACCAATTCCTGTTGTCCGGCGACGATCCGGGCGACCTCGCTTCTTACTGCCTGCAGCGGAATTGAAATTTTTTTCAACTCCTGCTGGATCAATTCCAATTCGTGTGTTTCCATAATATCAAATTCTCCCTTCTGCACATCAATATAAACCGCTTTTGCGTAAACTCAAGGGGTTATTTTGCAAAACCCAGCGGATGCACCAGCAGCGGAACATTTTCACCCAGTCCAAGCTCCCGGATCAACATATTCCGGTCAACGATCGAACCCATGGCACAAGTACCCAGACCGTTTGCCTGTGCTGCCAGATAGATATTCTGACTGACATAGCCGGTGTCGATCGCCGCAAATATCTCTCTGGGCTGTTTTGTTTTGTCCGGAACCAGAATCAAATAGCATGGGGCATCGTATCTGCCGCAAAATTTTCTGACATCGGTTTTGCTTATTTTGGGCAGATTACCATCTTTGATATGCTGTTCCGGATCATAGAAATATACTCCGTCTGGCAATGCGACATAGATCATCACCTCTCTTTTATCCAAAGCACTCGGAGCGGTGCGTTTGCCGTTATTCCGGTTGATTCCGTTGGCACACCACAAAATATCGGCAAGTTGTTGTGCCGTCAACTCTTTCGTCTGGAAACTTCTCACGGTGTGCCGGGTATTGAGAGCTTCCTGCAAACTCATACCTCCGCTTTTCTGCGGCGGCGGCAGAATTCTGTTTTTTGCAGCCGTCACACTTACTGCGGCGAATATCACAACTGTCAGCAGCCAAATCTTTTTCATCATACCATCTCCTTATTTTTTCCCGGTGCTTCCGAAGCCTCCGGCTCCTCTGCCGGAATCGCTCAATTCCTCACTCTGCACCAATTTTACCTCCGGAAGTTTGCAGATCACCATCTGGGCGATCCGGTCGCCCCGTTTGATCTCAAAATTTTCTTTTCCGGCATTATACATTATAACTCCCACTTCTCCGCGGTATCCGGCATCTATTGTGCCGGGGGAATTGGTCAGCATCAGATCATGTTTCAGAGCCAGACCGCTGCGGGGGCGGATTTGAGCCTCGAATCCGACGGGCAGTTCCATTTTGAATCCTGCCGGTACCAGCGTGCTGCGCTGCGGGATCAGAACCACATTTTCCCTTGCCCGCAAATCGTATGCCGCATCATCCTCATGAGCCTTTGCCGGGAAGAGGTCATCGCAATTTTCCAGCATATTGATTTTTATTTCAGTCATTTTTTTACCTCTTTTTATGCCGATATTACAAATTTTGTGAAACCAAAGCAGGAGCTTATAAACGAACATTTCTGTTAACGTATAAAACATATCACATAAGTTGTGATTTTTCAACCCGGCAAACACGGGGTTGTTTGCATCCGGCGGATGCAGTGCGAGGCAAGGTCGCTGGCATTTCAAGGCGGATGAGCAGGATCCGTCTTCGTTCCACTACGCCGGGACAAGGTGTATTAACGTACATGACAGCGAAAACGTCCGCTGATTTGCCAAGAGATTGCCCGCAATGCACCACCGTCGGAAAGATTTTTCACAAAAAATGAGACAATAACAAATAATATCCTGTTTGGGATTTTTCAACAAGATCGTTAAAAAAAATTCGATTATTGCTTGAAATTCCCCTGGCAGTGGTATATATTCTTTCCCAGAAGGCAGGTTCTTCTCGGAACAATATTTGCATCGGGCTCTCTTTTGAGCTTACTGTACGTCGTGTGTCGCCGCGAGATTACCCCCCCTGCCTTCTTTTTTTATGCCCGTATTATGGGCGGAGACGGGACTTGCGGTCGTCGCCTCCTCAGTCGGGTATCAACGTTATACGCTCCTTTGTCGTCTCCTTGCAAAACCCGTCTCCGCCTCATACTCCGGGCATAAAAGTTGTATTCTATCCTTGCGGTCGTCGCCTCCGCAGTCGGGTATCAACGTCATACGCTCCTTTGTTATCTCCTTGCAAATTCTCTTCCGGGTATAAAAAAACTCCGGAGATCCAAAAGAATCTTCCGGAGTTGATTCCCTGAAAAAGTTCCGCATCAATAATACCGCTCATCCCTCCTGCAATTTTCCGGGATCGCATTTTTCGGAATATTGAGTCTCGCCGGGAAACTGATCTTCTGCAAGCTGCTGCATCGGTCAAAAGCTCTGCCGCCGATAAATGACACGTTATCCGGCAGAGTGACCGAGGTCAGTTTTTCGCACTTGTAAAATGCTCCCCAGCCGATTTTGGTCAGGCTGTCCGGGAATGTTACCGAAGTCAGATTTTTGCAGTTGGCAAACGCCACTTCGCTGATTTCGGTAACTCCGTCGGGGATTACGCACTTCGTGATCGTCGGAGCAATAACACCGATAACAGTTTTGCCGTCATTGTTCAAAATACATACATCACGGCCTGCTTGTTGAGCAGAGGTCAGATCCCAGGAGATTTTGCAGTTCTGCGGGAAAGAATTTCCCTCAAAATTTACACCGCCGGGGAGTTGTACTTCTCTTAACGCAGTATTGGCAAATGCCTCATTGCCGATCTCCTTTATCGGTCCTTTGAAAGTTATGGAAGATAATTTGCGGCATTGGGCAAATGCTCCTGCCGGGATTTTGACTAATGTTTCCGGGAAAGTTACCGAAGTCAAATTTTTGCATTGGGCAAATGCTTTGCTGTTGATTTTTGTAACTCCATCGGGAATCAGGCATTTAGTGATTGAGGGAGCGATGACCCCGGTAACGGTTCTGCCGTTGTCACTTAAAATACAGACATTGTAACCGGCTTTTTGCGATGAGGTCAGATCCCAGCTGACATTGCAGTTTTCCGGGAATGAATTTTCCTCAAAACTTACACCGCCATGGAGCTGTACTCCTCTCAAAGCAGTATTGGCAAAGGCGTATTCTCCGATCTTTCTTACTGATTTCGGGATGGTCACTGAAGATAGATCATTGCAGTCTGCGAATGCTCTTTCGGCGATTTTTTCAACATTTTCAGGGATGACACATTTGGTGATATTGGGGGCGATTGCTTTGATAACGGTCTTGCCGTCGCTGCTCAACTTGCACACTCCGAAGCCCATTTCCTGCGAGGACGTAAGATCCATGAGGATTTTGCAATCATCCGGGAAAGCATTGTTTTCTGCCACAGTTTGAGAGGAGAGTTTGACTCTTTTCAAGCTTGTACATCCGCTGAAAGCGTTTTCCGCAATTTCCCCGACCTCTCTGGAGAAGCTTATCTTGGCAAGTTTTGGACAGTTGCTGAATGCAAAAGAACTTATTTTGCCGATTTTTCCGGTGAATTTGATCGAAACAAGATTGTCGCATCCGTAGAAAGCATTCTCTCCGATAACGTCAATATCACCGGTGAAATTCAACTCGGTAAGGTTATTGCATCGGGCAAAAGCATGAGATTGGATCTCTGCCAGTTTTTCCGGGAAATTGATCGTCTGCACCGCCGAATTTTCAAACGCATTTTCTGCGATCTGCGTTACGTTCTCCGGGATAGTTACTTCCGTAAGTCCGGTTGAGGAAAATGCAAAATTGCTGATGGTATTCAGCGTTTCAGGGAAAACTGCTTTCTCCAGATTGGAACATCCGCTGAAAGCTGATTCACCGATACTTTCCAATCCGGCGGGGAACGTTACTTCACGGAGTTTTTTGCAATCCAGAAATGCTCCATTTTTGATTGTTTTAACTCCTTTGGGAACAACACATTTTACAATGTATTCGTCCACGGTGCCGGTGACGGTTTTGCCGTCATCGCTGAGTTCACAGACATTTATTCCGTTATTGTAGTTCTGTTCCTGACAGCTCTGGACGATGAATATGGTAAGTATGGTCAATGCGATTATGCCGATGGTAACTGCGAAAGCGGTCAATCTTTTTTTCCGGAGTTTCTGTTGGTAAGCTTTTTTCTTTTCCTCAATGCTTCCCGCACAGAGGATCGCATGTTGTGTTGCTTCTGCGGTGTATTTGCAGATATCCGCGGTAAGCGGAAATTGATCAAAGAGTTTTTTCTCATTATCCAGACAGCTCTGGAGCATCTGCAAAATATCGGTCCGTTTGAAAAGGGCCATCTCAATACGGATATGTTCCTTGAGCATTCCGATACGTTTCCAGCACTCATCTTTCTGGAAACGGTGTGCTATCTGGGCGTTGGCTTTTTCGGCTTTGAGTTGCTGAATATCGCCCAATTCGGCGAATAAAGCCAGAGTTTTTTCTTTACATTCCCTCACTAAATCATCGGTCAGCAGCAAGAGTGCCGGGAGGAATTTCTGTTCAGCCTTGATCTGTTCTTCTATCCGGCAGATGATTTCCCGGCGGTTTTTTAAGCTTGTCTCAATATCCTGATACTCTTTCAGGAGAGAGATTCTTTTGGCAGCTTCACCCCGCAGGATTTTACTGCGTCCGGCGATCATTGCCTGTCTGCGTTGTTCTTCTTCCTCTTTCTGTTTTTCTTTGGCTTCTTTTTCATTTATTTCCCGGATCAGATCACGCACTCTTTTCAATCTGTTTTTCAATTCATTATCGGCGAATTGTTCAGCCAGACGGAATGATCTTTCGCTTTCAAGATCGTCAAATTCAGCTAATTCATCTTCATTATTCACCTGCAATTCCGCCATAAGCCGGTAGAAGTACGCCCAGCCGTTTTCCGGTTCGGAATCGAGGGTTTTTTCGCAATATTCTCTTGCGGAATCAAAATCATCATTCTGCAGAAAAAGTTTTGCCCGGCGGAGCAGCGGATGATTTGCTCCGGTTCCGGAAGTTCCTGCATTGGAGTTAACTGTACCGGCGGAGTGAGCAGTTTGTTCTTTGCCGATGACCTTTTTTATTCCGTGGATGATATCCTGCAAAAAGCCGATCTTTCCCATGTCCTGTGCCTGAAACATGGACAATTCGTCGGGAATATCGTAGGCATCCATATCTTTGTAGCAGGGAATGAGCAGTTTGGAGCGGTCTTTTTTCATCAATGCGAGGAACCTGCTCCACTCATTGCGTACCCAGACTGCCTCAAAATACTCTTTCTTTGAACCGATGACCAGCATGACTTTAGCTGAATTCAAGGCGGCAAAGATGTACGGTTCATACTGCTGACCGAGCTTTGACTCAAGGGTGATCCGGGAGAAAAAGACCTTGTATCCGGCATTGGTCAACTGGTAGTAGATATCCTGTGCCAGAGCTGAATCTTTGGTGCGGCTGCCGCCGTCGGTGGTCTCTTTGTAGCAGATAAAGACATCAAAGGGTTTCTCCTGATTGGAGACCCGCAGAATATTTTTCTGGATATCGGCGATGCGTTTGGCTTCGTTTTCGTAGATCTCTTTTTCGGCACTTCCGGCGTGATCGAGAGCGGCAAGGTAATCGGCATCATTGAGAATGGACTCAAACTGCACCCGGTGACAGGTGGGGATACGTTCATGGGTGAGGGGATCTTCGACATATTCGATACCGAAGCGGGAGAGAACCAGTCCCCAGTAGGCTTCCGGATCATCCGGAACTGCTTCAATTATTTTCTCGTAAGCGGCAACGGCTTTATCATACTCATTGACTCTGCGGAAGTGTTCCGCCCGGTTGTAGAGA
Source organism: Lentisphaerota bacterium (assembly GCA_015061685.1). Taxonomy (GTDB): domain Bacteria; phylum Verrucomicrobiota; class Lentisphaeria; order Victivallales; family Victivallaceae; genus UBA1784. The sequence goes on from SUWD01000024.1 coordinate 36,492, forward strand.
TTCTCCTGCTGTTCGCCGGAGATTTTGGGAAACGTGGTCAAGGTGCCGCAGTAAGGACACTCTCCGCTTGAAACATTGTCCGGCAGATCAAGGCTGCCGCCGCACATTTTGCATTGAATTTTTGCCATAACAGTAACGATATTTGATGTAAAGTGAAAAAAAACTGTTTCCCCCGACAGATCACCCACCTGTGCAAAAAAGGATAATTGTGTCTAATATAACTCCTGGGATCTGTTTTTGCAAGTGATTGAAACAGAAATGTCATCCGGAGAAAGAGGATGAAAAATCACTCATCTTCATCCTTGACAGCTTGAGACGGGTGCACCCCGACAACGATTTCGCCTTTCCACTCTTTTTTGAGTTCAGCTAATTCAGCGGCACTTGCCCGGAGGATCTCTTCGTGGATTTTGGTTGCTTCCCGGATGACAGCCACTTTTGCATCGGGGGACAAGGCGGCGATTTCAGAGATGGTACGGGCAATGCGGAAAGGGGATTCAAAGAAAAATCCGGTACGGTCATCCTCCAGTATCCGGGCGAAAAATTTCCCTCTTTTTCCCGGTTTTACCGGAGCAAAGCCCCAGAAGGCAAATTTGTCCACCGGCAGTCCGGACGCGGTCACGGAAAAGGTCAGTGCCGATACTCCGGGGATCACGGTCGGCTCAATGCCGTTTTCCAATGCGGTACGGACGAGCAGAAATCCCGGATCAGCTACGGAAGGTGTTCCGGCATCGGAGACCAGGGCAAGAGAGTGGCCGGATTTGACGAAATTTATGAGGGATTCCACCTTGCCGTGTTCATTGAAAGCGTGACAGCTCTCCAGTTTTGCATGGATATCGTAATGAGAGAGCAGCTGCCGGGTATGCCGGGTATCTTCAGCGGCGATAAGATCGACGCTTTTCAAAACATTCAAAGCCCGCAGGGTGATATCTTCCAGATTGCCGATGGGGGTGCTTACCAGAAAAAGTTTGCCGTCCATAGAATAAAGTCCTTGATTTATCGGAAATAGTATTGCAAAAACATAATATACTCATTATTTTGTGCGGATGCAAACTTGCATGGATGGTTTTTCGGTGATATCTTATAATATACATAATGATTCTGTACTTATGAGAAAACGGCAGCATAGATGGACAATCTGATAAAATTCATTTCATCGTCCGGGGCGGCATCCCGGCGGCAGGCGGAAAAGCTCATCCGGGCAGGCAGAGTAACGGTTGACGGAGCGGTCAATTGTGATCCTGCGTACCGGGTTTCGCCGGAAAATACGGTGCTTCTGGATGGCAGGAAAGTGGAGAAAGTGACAAATTTCCGCTATTTTCTGCTCAATAAGCCCCGGGGATATGTCTGCTCCAATGCTGATGACCACGCTGAAAAACTGGCGGTCGATCTCTTTGCCGGGATCAATGAAAAACTGGTTTCCGCCGGCAGATTGGATAAGGAGAGTCAGGGGGCGATAATTTTTTCCAATGATGGAAATTTCATTAACCGTTTGACCCATCCGCGTTACGGAGTCCTGAAAAAGTATCATGTTTATACCGACGGAGTTCTTTCGGAAAAGGATTTGGCCGGAATTTCTTCGGGAATAAGAGATAATGGCGATTTTTTGAAGGCAGAAAAGGTTACTCCTCTGTCTGACGGCGGTTATGAATTTATCCTCAATGAGGGAAAGAAACGGGAGATCCGCCGTCTCACGGCGGCATGCGGCTGTCCGACACTGCGTCTGATAAGAAAAGAGATCGGAGCAGTAAAACTTGGGAATCTGCCGGAGGGGAAATTCCGGGAGCTTACCGGAGAGGAGATCAAATCTCTGCTGGGGGAAAACAGTGATGTTTGATTACCCGGCATTGCCGGTTAAATTCCCGGCGAAGAACATATTTCTCCGTTTGGGAGGGCATTTGAGCAAAAACGAGATCACTGCTGCGGAAAGAAGCTGTTATGAGAAAACCGCTCTTGAAGCATTTGATTTCTGCCGTTTCGCCGGACGCTGGGAAATTTTTCCGGTTGAGCGGGTGGAGGAAAAGGGGATCGTTTTAAGTTGCGGCAAATTTATTCCGTCGGCGGATTTTGCTTCCCGTTGTGCCGGGATCACCCATTTGTGGTGTGGAGCGGCAACGGCGGGGAAAGAGATCGTAAGCAGACGGGATGGTTCGGAAAAAATTTCGGTAAAGTCGATTTACGATGCTGTGGGAGCGGAAAGTGCCGATGAAGCTATGGATACTTTGCAGCGGCTTGCCGGGAGTGAATTACGCCGTAAGGGGTTGCTTCTGGCTGAGAGGCGTTTTTCGCCGGGATATGGAGATATGCCGTTGACGGTGCAGGAATTTTTCTTTTCTTCTTTGCATCTGGCGGAATTGGATATGAGTTTGAGTGAAACACTTTACATCACTCCGGAGAAGTCGGTTACGGCTTTTGCCGGGGTATGGCAGGGAGAATGATATGACACGCAGTGAATTTCAAAGAGCATGTGCCGGAGGATTTCTGATTCTTGACGGGGCTACCGGTACTGAATTGATAAAAAGGGGTATGCCTGCCGGAGTCTGCCCGGAATTGTGGGTAAGTCAGAATCCGCAGGCGATTTGCGACATCCACAATGCTTATATTTCTGCCGGGAGCGACATTGTTTATGCTCCGACATTCGGCGGCAACCGCTGCAAACTTGCTGAATTCGGTCTGGAAAAAGATCTGCCGCAGCTGGTTGCTTCACTGGTACGCATTGCCAAAGAGAATGCTGGAAACCGGGCATTGGTTTTTGGAGATATTGCTCCTACCGGGCGTTTTGTTGAACCTTTCGGAGATCTGCCTTTTGAGGAGGCGGTTGCTATTTTCAAAGAGGCGGCAGAGGCAATGATTGATGGCGGGGCAGAAGGCTTTGTCATTGAAACGATGATGGATCTGCAGGAAGCCAGAGCGGCACTGCTGGGGGTGCGGGAAGCGGCACCGGATATGCCGGTGATCGTTACGATGACCTTTGAAAATTCCGGCAGGACACTGACCGGTTCTTCTCCGGAAGCGGCATTGATTGCGTTGCAGGCATTGGGGGCGGATGCATTTGGATGCAACTGCTCCACCGGGCCGTCGGAAATGGCAAAAATGATTGCCGCCATGCGTCCGTTCGCCAAAATCCCGCTGGTTGCCAAACCCAATGCCGGTCTGCCGAAACTGGAAAACGGCAGAACTGTTTTCTCCATGGATCCGGCGGCGTTTGCCGGTTGTGCTTCGGAATTGGTTTCTGCCGGGGCGGTTATCCTGGGCGGCTGCTGCGGCACGACTCCGGGACACATCAACGCACTTGCGGAAAATGTGAAAACTCTTTCCCGTCCGGAATTTCCATTGTTTGAAGGGGGCGTGATCTCCTCATTGAGTGATATTTACCGTCCGGGGGAGCGATTTACCGTCATTGGCGAGCGGATCAATCCCACGGGTAAAAAAGCATTTCAGGTCCAACTGCGTGAGGGTAAACTGGATATGGTGCTGGATTTTGCTGTCCAGCAGACCGGAGCCGGAGCGGATGTGCTGGATGTGAATATGGGGTTATCCGGCATAGATGAAGTTTCCATGATGCGTCAGGCGGTATCCAAACTGGTCAAATCGGTATCTGTGCCGCTGTGTATTGATTCGACCGATGCCGCCACGGTGGAAGCGGCATTGCGTATTTATCCGGGCAGGGCACTGCTCAACAGTATTTCTGCGGAAAAGGAGCGTCTGGAAAAAGTTCTGCCGGTGGCAGCGAAGTACGGAGCCATGCTGATAGCCCTGCCGCTTACCGATGAGGGAATACCGTCAACGGCGGCGGAGAGGATGAGCGTAGTGGAGAGAATTATTGCCGCTGCCTCAAAATACGGCTATACTCCGGCGGATATCTGTGTGGATGCTTTGATTATGGCAGTTGCTTCTGATCCGGCGGCGGCGAAAACAGCATTGGAAGTCATAAGTATCTGTTCTGCACGCGGTTTGAATACGGTTTGCGGTTTATCCAATGTCAGTTTCGGTCTGCCCGACCGGCAGCTGCTCAACCGGACATTTCTGGGAATGGCACTGGGCAGGGGGTTGACTATGGCGATCGCCAATCCGCTTTTCCCGGAGATAATGGCGATGGTAAAAGCCGGGGATGCTCTTTTTGCCCGGGATGAGCAGATGCGTTTTTACATTGAAGCGGCATCGGCGAATGAACCGGAAAAGATGAAAAGCAAAGCGGAACTTTCTCCGGTTAAGGCGGTAAGAGAGTGTGTTCTGCGTGGTTATGCCGACCGGATAACGGGGCATATTGAAAAAGCGTTGCAGGGAGGAAGCACTCCGGAGAGTTTGCTTAATGAGGTGCTTATTCCTGCCATTACGGAAGTGGGCAAACTCTACGAGGAGAAGAAATATTTTCTGCCGCAGTTGATTTCAGGGGCGGAAGCCATGAGTTGCGGGACGGCATATCTGGAGAAGTTGTTGAGCAAAGACGGCAGCGGCATGGATAAGAAAGAAAAGTTTATTCTTGCCACAGTAAAGGGAGATATCCACGATATCGGCAAAAATATTGTGGGGGCGGTATTGAAAAATTATGGTTTTGAGGTGATCGATCTGGGCAAGGATGTGCCGCCGGAGCGTATTCTGGATACGGCGGTTAAGGAAAATGTCCGTCTGATCGGGTTGTCGGCATTGATGACGACCACGATGGGAGCGATCAAAGATACTATTGAATTGGCGGCGTCGAGGAAACTTGACGGATTGAAGTTTATTATTGGCGGAGCGGTAGTCGATCAGAATTATGCTGATGAGGTCGGGGCATTTTATGCTTCAGATCCGATGGCGGCGGTGGCACTGGGGAAAGAGATCACAGATAATAAAAACTAAAAAAATTTCGCCCTCCGTCGTACGGAGACGTGGTCAAGCGGCGGAACGCCCGCTCGGCGGGTTGCGGGGTTATCGCACTGCTCCGTTGTCGCAGTTTGATCGGTAAATGGGGTGGTCAAACGTGAGGCAGCAGAGAACCTGCCGGGGGAAATAAATAAAATTTCGCCCTCCGTCGTACGGAGACGTGGTCAAGCGGCGGAACGCCCGCTCGGCGGGTTGCGGGGTTATCACACTGCTCCGTTGTCGCAGTTTGATCGGTAAATGGAGTGGTCAAACGTAAGGCAGCATGGAGCAGGGCAAAGTAAAAAACAAATTGTCTCTTGAGATAAAAATATCGATAATGTCCCGAATTTTGTGAAACTCGTAACAGGAGCTTATAAACAAACATTTTTGTTAACGTATAAAACATATCACATAAGTTGTGATTTGTCAAACCGGCAAGCACTGGTTTGATCCAACCGGT
>SUWD01000025.1 GCA_015061685.1 Lentisphaerota bacterium
ACCGGAGGCGGTACGGGGGCCGGGGGCGGTACGGGGGCCGGGGGCAGTACGGGTGCCGGGGGCGGTACGGGTGCCGGGGGCGGAACGGGTGCAGAAGCAGGATTATTTAACTTTACGTCCTCAACGACAATGCGTTTGAATAAAAATACATCAAGATCTGCAATCAAATCGGCAGGAGACTGATATCGCATTTCAATATTGCGTGACATCATTTTTACAATAATGTCATTCAACTCTACCGGCAGATCTGGACAGATATTTTTCGGCGGAGTCAAATTCCCGGCGTCATGCATCTTTGCAAGTTCGGTATGATCGGCTGCTGAATACGGCAGCTTCCCGGTCACAATATGATAAAAAGTTGCCCCGAGACTGTAAATATCACTTCGGACATCGGTGGGAACTCCGGTCAATTGCTCCGGACTGATATATTGCGGAGTACCAAGCACTTCATCTTCAGATTCATTTACCGATTCGAGAGTAGCTGTTTTGGCAAGCCCCAAATCAGCCAGCTTGGAAAAACCATTGATATCAACCATGATATTATCCGGCTTGATATCCTGATGCACCAATCTTTGTTCCCGCCATGCGACATCAAGAGCATTGGCAATATCACGGATGATTTTAGCCGCCCGGGAAGCTTCCAAACGTCCCTCTTTACGCAAAATATTTTTCACAGTATCGCCACGGACCAATTCCATAGCAAAATAAAAAACATCCCCATCCTGACCGACGGCATAAGCCTGAACGATATTGGGATGGCTGATCCTGGCTGCGGCTTTAGCCTCCCGGAACAAACTGTCAACATACTCCTGATCGTCAGTGTATTCCTTCTGCAAAACTTTCAATGCCACACTGCGGTCAAGTGATATCTGCCGGGCTTGAAAAACCTCTCCCATACCGCCTTTGCTGATGCTTTTTTCAATCAGAAAATCCCCGACAACCACTCCGGGACCTAAATCTCCGGCAGGACGTTCTACGGAAGCATTGCACTTCGGACATGACACTGCTCCGGACTCCCCGGATTCAACCGGAAAAATCGTACTGCATTTACTGCAAAAAAGTTTCATATCACTTATTCCATAAAATTAGAAAAAATATTCAATCATTGCTTTTGACCGCAGCTTTTCAGCGTAACGTTTTACTACGCTTTCCCGACTGCGGCGTTCCAGTTCAAACTTTATCTTATCCTCGACGTCCCGGAATTCAACTTTCTTTTCCGGAGTGTAAGAAATTACTTTCAACCATACCACACCGTCATAAACCTTGATCGGACCGGCGATTTTTCCCGGCACAAAGGAATCAAATGCAGCGGCGAATTCCGGTCGGAGCAGCTTGCACTCGATCTCCCCGATATTCCCGTCGCCGAATGATGGATTGTATTTTTTGATCAACGCAGAAAAATTGTCCGGATTTTCCTTCACCTCTTCTGTAATCCTGGCTGAAACGGCATCCATATCCGGAGTGGAGGTATCCAATTTCAACATTGACAATGCGACTTTTGCCGGAGATACAAAAGAGGATTCATTGTTTTTGAAATATTCATACAATTCGCGGGGAGACAACGGATCAGCAATTTTAATCTGACGGAAAAGCATCAGCTGAACCATCAGATTTTTACGGATCTCCAGCCGGATATCCTCAATATCTGTCCCGTCACGGCGTAAGCGTTTCAACAATTCACTCCGGGAATGGCAATCCATCCGCAATGCAAATTGATCGATTTCCCTCTCAACATCCTGATTGGATAACTGAAATTGATGTTTGGTAAATTCGTCCCGGACAAGTATGTTGTCGATCAGATCATCCACCGCTTTGCGGCGGTAATCCCTGATTTCCTGAAGCAGACGGTCTCCGGAATAAACCGATCGGGCCTGCATCTCTTTCGCCCGTGTCAACGGTAAAACATCCATCAATGTTACAGCCTGACCATTTACCATAGCCAAAACAGAATTTACCTCGCTATTATCATTTTCTGCCGCCGATATATAACATGCTCCAAGCAAAAAAGTTAATACAGCTGAAAATATTCTGACTTTTTTCAAAATAAATCCCCCCATATAAAAAAGCTTCTCTCAAAGCCAATTATCCAAATTCAAAATTCCCTGACGGAGAATTTTTATTTTATCCCCGGTCGCATCAACTACTGTCGAACCGGCAACCAAACCGGTAATTTTACCACCATCGACAACACAATCCACCCCGCCATCCAATTGCTCCAATGCCTCCTGACAATCAGAAGCATCCGGCAAGCCCGAAGCATTGGCACTGGTTTGAACCAATGGAAAATCGATCTTATCCAAAAGAGAAAGCAACAATTCATTATCCGGCACCCGGAATCCCAAAGTCGAACCATCTTTGCATGGTGCAATTATGGTCAACGGTCCCGGACAATATTTCTCTGCCAGCTTTTCCGGCAATCCGGCAAGTTCCACACCGTAATCGCTCAATTTACGCCAGTTACCGACAAACCACCCCAGACGCTTTAAGGAATTGCGGTGTTTCAACTCATAGATCCGCTGAAAAGCTTTCTCATCCCCTGCCCTGGCGATCAAGCCGTAAACGGTTTCCGTGGGAACTAAAGCAACACCGCCGGGCTGCAAAAGTACATTTTTCAATTCTTCAGCAGTGCTGTCAATATTTTCAGGAGTCAGCTTGATCTTTTTCATCCTCATCCCCGGTAATAACTTCGCCGATATAACAGCAAATAAAGGTCAAAAGTGCCGAAACAAAACCATAAACCGCTCCGCAAGTTATCGCATAATCAAATTCATCACTTGCCAGCAGATCAACAAAACTCATTCCGCTGCCGCAACTGCTGATAAAAGTATATCCCAGCCACACCCCGGAACCGACTGTCATCGTCGCCCATGCACAATTTTTCGTTGCTTTGGGAACATAAAGTGCCATCAATACCGGAATAAAAATAACTACCAACTGGGAAATCCAACTGTTTATCATCAAATTGTAAATACTTTTGACCCAAATCGCCAATACCAGTGCGATCACAGTCAGCAACACTGTCGTGATCCGGGTACAATGCAAAAGCCACTTGTCTCGGATCCCCGGACAGAGCGGCGAAATTATATTGTTGCACAGCAGTGATGCCCCGGCAAGCAGAGAACTGTCCGCCGAACTCATGATCGCCGCCGTCAAAGCAGCAATAAAAACCGTCAAAAACAGCGGATAACTTTTCCCCAGAACCATGATTGCAATCCGGGGAAGAACCTGATTCTCCAGATTTTCTCCCATAACATCGCCGGTAATACCGTATTTCGGCAGAATTATCCGGGCAGCAATACCGATCACTATCGGAATAAAAGCTATCAGAATGTATAAAAAACCGGAAATAACACTGCTTGCCACTGCTACTTTTGCATTTTTACTTGCCAGAGACCGCTGCACAAGATCCTGCCCGACCATACAGCCCAACCCCATGATCATCCAGCTGCCGATATAATAAGTGTAATCATTGAAAACCGCATCTTTCGGAGGAAGCAGAGTATCTGCCGCTGAAAGATTCTCTATAAGTACTTCCGAACCTCCTGCCAATGCCACACTCCCGGGAAGCAGCACGATCAATCCGAGAATCATTATCCCGACCTGCACCACATCAGTAAGCGTAACTGCCCACATGCCGCCGGCACAAGTATAAAGCAGAACAACTGCCGCTCCGATAAGAGTACCTTTTATCACCGATATCCCGGTCAGCAGATTAAGAATAGTCCCCAAGCCAAGCAGCTGGGCTCCAAGCCAGCCGACATAAACCGGGATCATCCACAGTGAAGCATAAATACCGGCAGCCTTGCCGAAACGTCTTTCGATTATGTCGGTAACGGTCATACATCCTTTTTTACGCAGCATACCGACGATAAACATACCTGCCAGAATAAGACTCAATGATGCTCCGAAAGGATCTGCTATCACCCCGGATATGCCGTCAGCATAAACCGTAGCCGCAACTCCCATACTTGATCCGGCACCGAACCAGGTCGCCAAAAGTGTCGCCGTTGCCATCCACAGCGGCAGGCGCCGACCGGCAACCAGAAAATCGCTCATTCCAGCCACCTTGCGACTGGAAAACCACCCGATAAACAACATAGCCAGCATGTAAATAATTATACCGGCAACCAACATGGTCATGGTTCCGGAGGGCAGAAGAATATTTCCGGATACAGCACCGAGCCAAATGCTCATAATATTTTGACCTTTCACAAACACCGTTAGCAAACAACAGGGATTTCACAATTCATCCCGTTAAACAAAGATATCGTATCAATATAGTCCATGCCGGGAAGATTGCAACTTGATTTTCTTAAAATCAGAAACTTTTTTCCACTTTTTTTACGTTTAAGCGATCACTTCTCCATTCACAGGCAAATATTGAAGATGGGAAAGTGCGGGATCAAGCTGTTCGGATTGCTGTTCCACAAACCGAATTGTATCCCCGGCGAATCAGAATAATTGATCAGCCCGGCTTGAACCCCAAAGCCTCTTTCAGAGATCTCCATATCCGGAGAAAAATTTTCCATCGCTTTTGCCGCCGCCTGATTGAAAATACCGATCTGCACACCGCGGTTATTCTCGGTAACATTCCATAAACCGACCAGACAACCGTCATTATTAACTGCCCCTCCGGCAAGAAACATCGACATGCCGCAAAAATTACCGCACAAATCTATCAGAGAAACACTGAAGCCATTTTTTTCGTTGTTAAAAAGTTGAAGCAACGCGACACTGACTCCATTTATCTCTCGCTGCGGCAGATGATATCCGAATGCCAGACCGGTAACATTTTCCTCTTTGCTGTAAACATAGTAATCCAGAAATGGAATATATTGCAGCTGCAGATAAACCGGAGATTTTTTTTCATCCGATTGGGCCGGCAATACACCGGGGACATCCCTTTCCGGATCATCTGCAGGAAAAAAATCAACATTCTCTGCAAAAAGGTTATCATTGCTGATCAATTGGAAATCATTTTTTTCCGGACTTGCTTCCGGAATTTCCGGAGATTCCGGAGTCACAACACATTTATCACTTTTTTCCACCAGCAGCCACGATTCAGGCATCTGATGTTCCGAAAAAAATACCGTCAAAAAAAACGGGACGGCAGACAGAATCAAAAAAAACAGCTTCCGCTTTTTGTTTTTAATCATTTTGACCTCCGTTTTTACTGTTGCCGCTTGACAAACTGCAATAGTTATAATATATTCCGTAAAATGACAATATTCAAGTCCGGGACAAAAAAATGAATTTCGATCGCAACTCATTGCTGTTGATGGATGACAGCACACTTTGTTCAATATGTAAAATAACATTCAGCAAAGGTTCCGGCCCCGGAGGGCAAAAACGCAATAAAACCTCATCTCTGGCGACGGTGGAATTGCCGGAGCTGGGAGTGTCTGCCGGAGATTGCACCGAGAGAAGTCAATTCCGCAACCGGAGCAACGCTTTGAAAAAACTGCGGATGATGCTCGCTTTAAACTTCCGGGAATCAGAATTGAAAATACCGGAAAACATGGCGTGTTCCATGAATTCCCCGGCGTATCCGCTTTTTGCAGCTCAACTGCTTGACATTATGCAAAGCAACGATTGGGACTACCGGAAATCTGCCGTTTTCTGCGGTATTTCTCCGACCGCAATGCTGAAAAAATTTTACCGGGATCCGGAGTTGTGGCAATTTTTGCAGAAAAAACGTCAAGAATCATCCTTACCCCCGCTGCTTGCTCCCGGACACTGAATACAAAAAAACACCCGGCAGGAATACCGGGTGCAGTAAATTCAAGAAAACGACAGGACGATATTATTTATCATCCCATTTTTCATCGTCTTCTTCATCATCCATATCCATATCATCATCAAAGATGTCGTCTTCATCTTCAAATTCGCTCATATCATCCTCGAAGCCCTCTCCAAGCGGATCCTCTCCGAAAATATCATCGTCATCATCAAGATCACGGCGGGCAAAATCGTTGCCGTCATCCTCATCATCGTCAAGATCGCTGAAAACATCATCGTTTTCATCATCGTAATCCAGATAATCAGCATCCGGATCATCCAATAACGAACTGACTACTGAAATCTGAGCTCCGCACTCCGGACAGCAACCGTCCTCGGCTTCAATCGCACTTTCGCGAACCTCGATGTTGCAATAGGGACAAGTAGTAGCCATAAAAAATACCTTTCTGAATATAAAGTTACAAAAAACAAATCAAAACTTATCAAAACAATACTATATTGATTTTTTTTCATTTTTCAAATGGTTTTCAAAAAAAAACGTATTTTTTTTCAGCAAAAGCATGGTTTGCCTTGAAAAAAGTGCCCCAAAGGAGGTATATTATGTATATAATTAGAATCAGGAGTTCTTTTTTTATTTTTTGAGGAAAACATATATGTCAGCAAATGCGTCTTTCCGCTCTGAAGCAATCAAAGCGGCAAAAAAAATAATCGTCAAAGCCGGAACCAGACTGCTCATTGACCGGGAATCCATCGCCCGGCTCGTGGACGGCATCGCACACCTGCGTCAGGCCGGTCATCAGGTGCTTCTGGTTTCTTCCGGTGCAGTCGGCATGGGAATGGAGATCGCCCGGGTGACCAAACGCCCTGCCGAACTTGCAAAAAAACAGGCTCTTGCCGCTATGGGACAGACAAAATTGATGTCCATCTACGCTGAAGAAGCCGCCAAACACGGTTTCCCGGTAGCTCAATTACTGCTCACCGCCGCTGACTTACGCAGCCGCCGCCGGTACCTCAACGTAATGAATTGCATCAACGCTCTCTGGGAACAAAATGTCCTGCCGATCGCCAACGAAAATGACTCGGTTTCCGTGGATGAGTTGAAATTCGGCGATAACGACACTCTCGCCGGGATGCTCACCTCCGTCGCCGGAGCTGATCTGACCATCCTCCTGACTACGGTGGACGGCTTGCGTGACCGGGATGAAAACGGCAATCTTGCCGGGAGATTCTCCATGGTCGAAAAAATAACTGACAAAATCAAAGCTCTCGCCGGCGGAACAGATGACAACAATCTCTCCATCGGAGGGATGGATTCAAAATTGCGTGCCGCCGAACTTGCCACTGCCGCCGGTGCTTATCTCTGGATCGCCGATGGCAGAGATCCGGAAATATTCAGCAAGATCATCAAGGGAGAAGATTGCGGCACGATCTTCCTGCCCCGCAATCACCGGGTCCCCGGCAGAAAACGGTGGCTGGGATTTTTCAGCAAAGTTTCCGGAGCATTGATCGTTGATGATGGAGCTGTCAAAGCTCTTATCGAAAGAGGAAAAAGTCTGCTTCCATCCGGAGTGATCGCTGTCAAAGGGGAATTCCGCCGGGGCGATACCGTCGAAATTCTTTCCACAACGCTCAAGCCGGTCGCCCGCGGATTGGTCAATTTTGATGCAAAAGATTGTCTGCTGCTCTGCGGGAAACACACCCCGGAAGTGATCGAAATAATGGGTAAAGAAGCCGAAACCGAAGCGGTTCACCGTGATAATCTGGTGCTGGTGGAATTATGAAAGTTTTTATCAAAACCTACGGCTGCCAGATGAATGAGAGGGATTCCGAAGCCATCGGGGCTCTTTTCGTCAAGGCAGGACACACACTCTGCGACAGTGAATACGATGCCGATGTACTGCTTTTCAATACCTGCAGCGTCCGGGATGCCGCTGAAAGAAAAGCCAAAGGTAAAATCGGTTTCATGCGTAAGCTTAAATTGAAAAAACCTGATTTGATCATCGGAGTTACCGGATGTATGGCACAACGGCTTGGAGATCAACTGCTCGCCGAATTGCCTCATCTGGATTTTGTCCTCGGCACAGGTCAGATACACAAAGCTTTGGAAACCACAGAAAAAATCGCTGCCGATCGCCGGAAAATTGCAGATACTGCCGTTGATCCCGGAGAAATCGACATGCTTGGAGAACATGGGAAAAATTCCTGGAGTGCCCAGATCGCAATCACCCGCGGCTGCAACCGCTTCTGCAGTTACTGCATCGTCCCGTACGTAAGAGGCAGAGAAGTTTCCCGGTCGCAGGAGTCGATTTTATCCGAAGCACGTCAACTGGTCGATCAGGGAGTCAAAGAGATTCTTCTGCTGGGACAGAATGTTGCTGCTTACGGTCTGAATGGCGATATCCGTCCTCCGGCGGACGGGTTTTCCCCCTTTGCCGAATTGCTTGAAGCACTCAATAAGATTCCCGGACTTGCCCGCATCCGTTACACATCCCCCTATGTAAGTTATTTCAATGACCGGCTGATCTCGGCACTTGCCTCCTGCAAAAAGGTGTGTCACAACATCCATTTGCCGCTGCAGTCAGGCTCTGACCGTATCCTTCAGGCGATGAACCGGCAGTACACCGCTCAAAGTTACCGGGAAAAGGTGGCTCAATTAAGAGCAGCTGTTCCGGATCTTACTTTTTCGACCGATGTGATCGTCGGCTTCCCCGGAGAGGAGGAGAGCGATTTTGCCCTCACCAGAGAACTGATGAATGAAGTCGGATTCGAACAGGCGTATATTTTCAAATATTCCCCCCGCCCCGGAGCGAAATCCGCTCTGTTGGCAGATACCGTCAGCGAGGAGGAAAAACTGCGTCGCAACAACATCCTGCTGGATGATCTGGAAAAACGGATCTCCGCCAGACTTGCCGGATTGACCGGTACTGTGCAGGAAGTCCTGTGCGAAGGTGTCAGTGCAAGAAATGAGGCCAGGTGGACAGGAAGAACTGACACTAATTTCGTTGTCCACTTTGAACCAGATGACAAAGTGAAAACCGGTGATCTGCGGCAGGTGAAAATAACCCGCAGCGGAAGTGTTTCTCTTTTTGGTGAACTTATTTGAAAATCATCCGGAAGAGAGTATAGTTATTTCAGAAGAATTTTTTTAAGCGAAAGGCTTTTTTATGGGATTGTATGACCGCAGTTATATGCGTAACGATCAGAATAAAACTCAGGGTATGAGCGGCAGACAGATGCTTATTTGCCTGATAATTCTGAATATCGCCGCATTTTTTATTGTTCATGGCAAAATGTTTGATGCACTGGCTCTCACCGTCGGCAGAGGCGGCTTTAAGATCAGTTATTTGTGGCAGCTTTTCACAGCCGGATTCCTGCATCAGGGATTTTCCCACATTCTTTTCAACATGTGGGGGTTGTATATATTCGGTTCTCTGGTTGCCCAGCACATTGACGGCAAAAAAATGCTGATCCTTTATCTCATTGGAGCCGTATGCGGAAATCTTCTCTTTCTGCTGCTGACAGTCAATCCGGCGATACCCATCCGTCTGGTGGGAGCGTCCGGAGCAGTATGTGCCATGATGGCAGCTGCCGCCACGCTGGAACCTGACCGCCGCTTCATGGTTATATTCATGCCGTTCACTCCTATCAAAACGACGACACTGGTGATCTGTTACACCATAATGGAAATTCTCTTTGAATTATCCGGCCGCGACAGCGGAGTTGCCCATCTGGCTCATCTCGGCGGATTTGCCGGAGGTTATCTTACCATGCTGATTCTTTTCGGCAGACGCCTGCCGTGGGATCCTTTCCGGGCTCTTTTCCGCAGGATCACCGGACAAAGCAGTTACCGCAGAGTGCAGACACCGCCTCCGCCGCCGCCCAAGCCGCAGAATCAGGAAAAAACCTTTTCCGACGCCCGGGTCACCCAGAAGGAGTTGGACGATCTGTTGGATAAGCTCTCCAATCACGGCATAAACAGCCTTTCTGAATACGAACTTGACCGGCTCCGCCGTGCCCGCAAACAGATGCGGGGAGAGGAGTAACATCCCATGCTTGCAACCAAACTTTTTGATTATGACCTGCCGGAAAAATTCATCGCCCGCTACCCTGCCCCGACCCGGGACGGTTCGCGGATGATGGTCGTTGACCGGGAAACCGGGGATATTGAGATCCATCCGTTTGCTGATATTCTGAATTTCCTCAACCCCGGGGACGCTCTGATCTGCAACAATACCAAAGTCCTCCGCGGCAGGATGTTCGCCAAAAAAGAGGGCAGAGACGATGGAGCCGCCTTTGAGATACTTCTGCTGGAACCGGCTTCCGGTGAGCAAAATGAGTGGAATTGTATGCTGAAACCCGGCAAAAGAGCCAAAGAAGGCACTTGGGCGGTTTTGCAATATCCCGACGGCAGAATCAATCCGGATGGAGAAAAATTCACCGTCCTCGGCCGCAATGAAGATGATACTTTCCGCATCCGTTTTTCCACGGATGATATCTCCTCTCTGGAGGAGCGTTACGGACACATCCCGTTGCCGCCCTATCTCCACCGGGAAGCGGAAGCCGATGATTCAGAACGTTACCAGACAGTTTATGCTACTGTCAAAGGAGCAGTCGCCGCACCGACCGCCGGATTGCACTTCACTCCGGAAATTCTGGATGCCGCCAGAAAAAAAGGGGTGCATATCGGAGAATTGACTCTCCACGTCGGAGCGGGAACATTCAAGCCGGTTTCCAGCGAGTATGCAGAAACCCACCAGATGCACTATGAGGATTTCGTACTGCCGGAAAATACTGCTTCACTGATAAATCAAACCAGAAAAAACGGCGGCAAAGTCCTCGCCATCGGAACCACCACCGTCAGAGTTCTGGAAAGCTGTTGCGATGAGAATGGTTTCGCCGTCGCTCAAAGCGGCAGAACCAATATTTTTCTCTACCCGCCCCGGAAACCCAAAGGGGAAGATATGCTGCTGACCAATTTCCATCTGCCGTGCAGTACACTGCTGATGCTGGTAAGCTGCTTCGCCGGCCGGGAGAAAATTTTAGCGGCATACGAAAGAGCCAAAGCGGAAAATATGCGTTTTTACAGCTACGGGGACTGTATGCTGCTGAAATAAGGAGACAAGCGATGTTCATTTCCCTGCTTTTCAAAGATCCCAGAACATTTGCCACGATACTTTTACTGGTGATTTTCTCGGTCTGTTCCCATGAATTCATGCATGCATGGATCGCCTTGAAAATGGGAGATTCCACAGCCGCTGACCGGGGATACCTGACTATGAATCCATTCCGGCACATGGGGATTTTTTCGCTGGTGATGCTCATTTTTCTGGGAGTAACCTGGGGACAGGTACCGGTCAATCCGTCTAATCTGCCCACCCGGAAAAAACGTATTGCCGTCGCTCTTGCCGGGGTAAGTACCAATGCGGCATTGGCAATTATTTTTACTTTTTTGGGTTTTCTGGTCATATCATTATCCCCGGAAAATATTTTTGCCGCCCGGATGCTGCTTTACGGAGCGATCCTCAATATCGTTCTGCTGGTGATAAATCTGCTGCCGGTGCCGGGATTTGACGGCTACCGGGTCTTGATCGAATTTCTCAAATTCAACAACCGCAAATCAAGAGAAAGTGCCAATATCATCTTTTTCGTCATAATGCTGACATTATTCTTTTTCATTGATAAAATTTTTGCCGCCGCCGAAACCCTGATCGGTTTCATGCTACGGTTGCTGATTTCCATACGGGGCAGTTTATGATCGATGTGGCAGCAGCAGTGATTATTGAAAACGGCAAAGTTTTTCTTGCCAGCCGTCCGGCGGACAAACCGCCTGCCGGATGGGAATTTCCCGGCGGAAAAATCGAACCCGGCGAAAGTGCTTTTGAAGCATTGAAACGGGAATTGCTTGAGGAACTCAACTGGCAGATAGAGCCGCTTGAGACACTGTATGTACTTAAACGCGATAATTTGACGATATCTTTCATAAGTGCCCGCAGGATTCCCGGTTCTGAACCGTCTGCCTGCGAGAATCAAAGCTTCCGCTGGGTCGAATTGACCCCGCAAGCTCCGGCGGATATTTTGGAAAATGATATCGAATTTTGGCATTTTCTCATAAAAAAATAAAATAAATCACTCCTGTTCATCGTTATAAAAGATGAAAAGACCAGTTGTAATGAATAAAAATATGGCAAGTACAAATGACTGCGGCAACGTTGACGATGCATCTTTGATCCGGGCTTACGCCAAAGGTGATGAAAAAGCATTTGAAACGCTTTATTACCGTTACCGTAAGCAGCTGTACGGATATTTGAATAACCTTGCCGGTAACAACAGTGCGGAAGTTGATGAGGTTTTTGCAGAAACATGGTTGAGAGTGATTGAAAAACTGCCGAAGTATCAGGATTCGGGCAAATTCAGTGCGTGGCTCTACCGGATATCCAGAAATATATTCATAGACCGTCTGAGACACAACAAGCCGGATAAATTTGTAACGATCGATGCAGATGATTCCGCAGAATTGGCAGAGACAACAGCTTTTTCCCCGGATAGAGAATTGGGTTCCGGAGAGATCGGTAAGGCTATTGCATCAGCACTGGATAAACTGCAGCCGGAACAACGGGAAGTTTTTCTGCTCCGGGAAGAGGCGGAGCTTTCATTCAAAGAGATAGCAGAGATACAAAGCTGTTCACTGGGAACAGTTTTAAGCAGAATGCGTTACGCACTGAAACGGTTAAGGATGATTTTAAGAAATATTGATTCAGGAGGTTTGCTCAAATGAAAAAATTTTTACGGATCAAATTGCCGGGATCGGCAAAAGAAGTTCCGGCAGAGCTTGATGCAGTGATCCTTTCTGCCGCAGCGATGCGGGCAAAAGCCAACCGCCGGAAAAGAATGTTTTTCCGGGTTGCTTTCCCCGGGGCAGCTGTCGGTTCAGCAGCGGCCGCCGCAGTGGTCATGGCTATGCTGCCGTCAACAGCTCCGGTCGTAAATCCGGCGGTCAAGCCGTCAATGATCCAAACTATCGGTCAGAATAAGTCTGTCAGTAACGCAGTCCCGGCGATTGTTCCCCCGGCACACCAGACGGTGCTCAACCCTGCCCCCGACATGCTCTCTCTTGCCGATACCAGCAGTTTGGAGCAGGAATGCTATAACTTGTCGATCATGTCAGACTTCACTCTGGAAAATGACGTTTTCACCATATAAAAGGTTTTAGCTAAATGAAAAAACTTGGGATCAACATCGCGTTTCCGACTTTGCTGACAATACTGTTTTTCTGCGGTTGTTTTGAATATCATGTGGAAATAGCAGACCCGAATCAGCAAATGGTTATGATTGGAAGCGGGGAAAATGCAGTTATTCTGCCGCAGGCAAGTCCCGACCCCCGAAAGAATAACAAGGTACCTGAAACAGTTGCACAATCTCCGGCAAAAAAGACCGTCCCGGAAGTAAAAGAAGATATTGCAGCAGCAAAAACAGAGGAAAATACTCCGGAAAAAATTCAGGCTCCTCCGGTTGATGCCAGGCAAAAAGTAAAATCTCAACCGGCAGATGATGATAAAAAATTCCGCAGGGGCCCGTGGATGTGGAGAGCCTTTTCCCGCCTGCCGAAAGAAGAACAGCAGAAACTTTTGAAACTGCAGCGCAGTGATCCGGAGCGTTACCGGGAGATAATACTGGCAAAGGCCAATGAATTATATGCTCTGGAAGAGGCAAAAAAAGATGTCATTGACAAGTTGGCAGCCCGTTATCAGGCAGCAACATCCGCTGAAGAAAAGAAAGCTTTGTCCGGAGAATTACGTCTCAAGCTGAAAGAAGACTTCCAGCAGAAACTGGCAGATACCCGGGGTGATATCGAATCATACAAGCGGCGGACGATCCAGTTGGAAGCTGAATTGCAGAAACGGGAACAAAACTGTGATGCGATCATTGACGCTTTACTTGAGAGCAAATTGAAAGAGAAGAAATAATTCCGGCAAATTTTCAATCAACTGCATAAAAAAACGGATATTTTTCACATTCCATCCACAAAACAGCTTGAAAATTTTTCAATCCGGTATATATTAAGAGAGTAACAAAATTATGGGGCAGTAGCTCAGTTGGCTAGAGCATCACACTGGCAGTGTGAGGGTCGAGAGTTCGAGTCTCTTCTGCTCCACCATCCTTCGCTAAAGCTACGGATGGCAAGCCGTAAGGTTTGCTATCCGTAGATTTTTTTTGCTTGCAAAAATAAGCGGAGTGCAACGAAGCGGGCGAAGGATGCCCTCCATAGCTCGCAGAGCGACGGAGGACAACCGCGCAAAGACTTCATAAAAGTAAAAGGCACAAAAACTGCTTCGCAGGGAAAATCATGCCCTCCATAGCACAAAGTGCGACGGAGGGCTAACGGCAGAGAATTGGAGATCGAATGTTCTATACTTACATTTTACGCAGTCTTTCCCAGCCGGAACAGCGTTATATCGGCAGTACAGCAGATTTAAAATCCCGCCTTGCCAAACACAATGAAGGTGAAGTTCCTCACACCTCAAAGTTCAAACCATGGAAAGTTGAATCATATTTCGCCTTTGAAACCAAAGAAAAGGCAACCTCTTTTGAAGCCTATCTTAAAACCGGTTCCGGACATGCTTTCGCCAAACGGCATTTCTGAAAAAACTGTCAAAAAAACACATTCACCACTTGTAAACGCTGGCGATTAATGTTATATTCACCATAATGAATTCGATTTGAACATGGAGAAACGTATGAAGAAATATATCGTTGCAATATTATCTCTCTGCTTTTCAATACTGTATGCCGGAGAAGCTGATCCGCAATTTTTTGTATTTACCATAAAAAATCGCATCTTGACAGGGAAACAGTTTGAATCTGCAAGAACACCTGTTGTCAAAAGTTCACTGCAAAAAGATATATTTATTGTCGATATTACAGCAGAGTTCCTCGGCAAAGAGAGTATAAATCTTCCGATTCCGCTGCAAGCAGAAAAATTGAAATTATTTGATTGCGTTTTTGATTTACCTCCCTCTGATGTTACGGTATATATACAAACTTTTCCGCTTGTGGAAATCAGTAAGCCATGGTATCATTTCAGCAAAAATGAAAGTCTATGTGCATTACTGTTGATTTATTTTGATCAACCCCAAAGTGAGTTTCATGCTCAATTGGTTTACCGCGGGAAATCCGGAAAAGAGATTTGGACAAACTCCAAACGCTTTAATTGTAAAATATCTCCGGAAAAACAAATCATATGTAACGATAAAAGTTGTAATATATTCTTCATCAAAGAAGGAGATTTATATATAAATTTGGAAACAACAGGCAAATACTATAAATATCTGAAAAAATCAACTTTCTGCATATCTTTGCCTTTCAAATTCAAATAACGAACTTTTGACAGGGCAAGTCCTCAACGTTACTTTTTAATGACTTTTGCTTTCCTGATACTTTTTTCGCAATTTTTTGACTCTCTATCATATCAGGTATTGCGACAACGAACTTTTCTATTGTTTGAACGTAAAAAATCGCAGTGAGAAAAGTTTGCCGCAAAGTTGCACCACCTCCACCATGATTTTCCAAGCCGCTTTTCAAGCTGCTTTTTTTGTGCCTTGAAAAGGCACAAAAACTGCTTCGCAGGAAAAATCATGCCCTCCATAGCACAAAGTGCGACGGAGGGCAATCACGCCAAGAAAACAGGAAAGGCTCAACAGATATGTTTTACACCTGCATTATCCGCAGCATCAACCATCCATGTCAACGATATATCGGCAGTACCAGCGATTTACGAAAACGGTTAGCCAAACACAATGAAGGGGGAGTTCCCCATACTGCTCCTTTCAAGCCATGGAAACTGGAAGTTTATATTGCATTTGACAACAAAGAAAAGGCTGCGGCATTTGAAGCATACCTCAAAACCGGTTCCGGACATGCTTTCGCCAAACGCCACTTTTAATATAGCTTTCTCTCTTTTTCTATTTAGGGTTCAGAACTTCGTCCCAAGCTCTTGGTGAGCCGACGCAGGACTTGATTTTCAGAAATTCACACATTTGCAACGCAAATCATTAAACTTCCAACAGTCTTATAAATTCCCAGACAAAAGTTCGCAGATTGTTATATCGGTAGACTTTGGATGCAGTAATTATGTCAAAAATCCGCATCTGCAAGTTGCAAATGCTTGCAAATGACGATATATTACTCTTGCGATGATTAGGATAGCTGCATATCAGGAGATAAAGTATGTCGGAGATAATTACAATTCTTTCGCTTGCTGCCGTTGGAGTTGTTGCCGCAGGTTTTCTTTCCGGCGGTGCAAAAAATAAGAAAACGGCTTTGATTTGGGGCAACCTCTGCATAGTAGTGTCTGCATTAGCTGGAGTTACCATTTTTTTCTGCGAAAATGCAATAAAAGAAATCTTTTTAAAAAAAACATCGCACCTTTCCTTATTAGCCGGTGATATTACGATTCCCCTGTATATGATGGTCAAGCTGAGCATGACCGTTTTTGTCTGCGGACTCATACTTTCTTTATGGAGTTACAACTGCCGAAAAAATAATTTGAAGTGGTATTGGGCGTTATTATGGAATATTGGCATTATTTTCCTCGCAGGGCATTTGCTTTTTCTGCCGCAATATTATGGGATTAGCACATGGGTAAACTTTTTTGTATCAGTGAAACAGGATGTATTCAGTCTTGATGTTTCGATGTTTCCGGCATTTTACATTATGCTTGCGGTAAACTTGATTGCCGCACTGTTATGGTTATGGCATACACTTAAAGCAGCCCGAAAATCATGGAAAAATAATCTTATTTTTGTCGGATATTTCACCGGATTTGCCGTACTCCTCTGGCTTTCTGCATGGGGAATCGGCACATGGGCGAAAAATGCGATGGATGCCACAGCCGCTGAACTTGGCATTACTCCGTTAAGCGTTCCGATGCATGAGCCGGACGAATTGAAATCATTGGTCGATCAGGAATTTTTCACTAGACACGCCAAATACAATCCGCCGCGTTCCGGGCGTTATGATTGGCGCCAAGACACCATTCCACCAGATGAAAAAGAGTACACCATAAAATTTTTCACTTCTCCGGAACTGGAAAAACACTTGGAATCTTTGAAAAAAAGTGCAGCGTATGCTGACAATAAAGATACATTGTATCTATCAACATTGCAGCATTTCCGTTCACTGGTTCGTCATCGTGCTGATATTGCCGAACTTTATTTCCGCACCAATCAGAAGGAAAAAGTTCTGCCGGAACTTTTGAAATACCCTGAACTTGACCGTTTGATCCCTGCTGATACGCCTCATCTGATTTGCGAACTGGTACGGACTGTCGGTCGCTGGATATGGATCGAAGCATTGATCCAGTATGGTCCGGAAGATAAAGCTCTCTTGTCAACCTACAGGGAACTTCTTGATTGGAGCAAAAGTTGGCAGGTTCATCTCCCTCACGAAGCCGGATTTTATTTGGCACTTCCCGTCGAAGTCAAAGGGAAAGTTGCCGCATTTTTCTACGATCCCTATTTGAATACCACCAAGTATCGGGGATTTTCTGAAGCGGTCAACCGGATCCCGGCATTGAAAAAATTGGAACAGCAGGAATTCATTTCTGAAAACGGAATGTATGCCAAAGCCGCCAAATGCCAACGTTTGGGGCTCGTTTTGAGTCAGACAGCACTTGCCTTGAAGCTCTTCAAAATCGAAAAAGGCGAGTATCCGCAAAAACTTTCGGAACTGGTTCCACGTTACCTTCCTAAAGAATATGTTTCTCCATATACCGGCAAAAAGTTGAACTACACTTTGAAAGATGGATTTTTCACGCTTGCAAGTGATGACCAAACCATTACATCAAAACGATAGAACCGCATCTGCGAACTTTTGTCAGGGAAAGTCCTTTGCATTATTTTTGACGATTTTTGATTTTATGAGACTTTTTTCGCAGTCCGGATCTGGCAGAGAATTCGCTAAACGCCATTTCTGAAATTGTCAAAAAAAACACCTCCCTCATTTGCAAACGCTTGTAATAGATGGTATATTACTTCCGGACGCTGAAAGGGGATCATAATATGGAAAATGAACTCAAGCAGAATATCAGAAAAACCGGGATATTAATGCTGATCGCAGCCGTTATTCCCTTCCTTTTCTTTTTAAGTTTCCAGTTGCCGTCTGAAGTTGGATGGTCTGCTGTTTTTACTTTACAGCTCCTGTACATCGGAAGTTGTCTTTTTGTCCTCGTATGGAGCAGCACCAAATTGATCTGGAAACTGCCATGCAGAAAGTTTTTCAGGATGCTTATCTTTTTTGCGTGGCTGCTCCTTTATCCGGCATTATGTTTGGGGTGGTATTACCTCTGCGGAGTGTGTCTCTTTTGGATTATCCATATTCATCATTGAATGAGGTCAAATACGGCTGCGTTAATTATTATTCCTACTGTAAAAGCGTTCTGAAATGAAACTTTTTGATAAATACTTCCAACCTTACGCAGAATATTGTATCAGGACAACTTTTTCTGAAGAAGAACTGAAAGAAGTCTTTGAGAAAGAGTTGCTTTCATATAATACGTTCAGGTTTGCCGGATGCGATCCAACTAAAGTGTGTTTTTTCAAAACAAAAAATCCACTGGTAATTCATCCCGTACTGTACACCAGAAACTCTTTGAGGGGAGTGATTTCGATCAAATGCAAAAAAACCGGATCTGCATCTGAAACTATTCTGCACATCACGATTGCCCCCGTAAATCAAAGTTTATTTATCTGGACCATATTGTGCTTTTCCATCGGAATGAGTATCCTCTTTTTATGTGCCGGAGTGTGGCAGGCGATATTTCCTTTATTCATGCCGGTATTTGTTTTTACAATCATTGCCATCAGCCGTTCGATCGCAGAAAATGAACTCCCGGAAATCCGTCAGGCTTTTGAAAACACCTTGCGGCAGCTTGAAGAAAAATATTGCGGAGATGATCATGCTGAAAAAAAGAATTGAATACCTTATTGCAATATCCTCTTCTCTGATTCTTCTTGAGATCGGTCTGTTCTCTGCTTTGACATGGTATTGGTCAGGGTTTAAGTGGTCGCCATTGGGATACGAAACCTGCGGAATGGAATTTATTATCGTTGTACTGTTTACCTATCCGGCATTTTTCATTGGATTACTGATAAGATTCGGTCTGATTTTCCGTTGGAAATTTCCGCATTACGTCTGGTATTCGCCCCTGCTCCTGTGCGGAATCGCCTCCTGTGCCTTTGAAAAATCTTTTGAGATGGGAATATTCTGCATCATATCAATGCTTGTGCTGTTGATCACTGATTTCTGCGGAATCAAAAAAACTATCCGGAAAACTCACCTCAAACAGTTGTAAACTTATGCGGGAGATGGCATATTACTGTAAGACGGTTGGTTTGAGTATGGAGAGGTTAAATATGAAAAAGTTTTTGATGTTTTGTTTGCTTTTTTTGATCGCGGTAAGTTGCTTTGGCAATGCGGGCGTTTTCGGAGGAAGCGGTCAGACGCCGACTTTGGAAAAGACTGCTGATATTCAAATGGTGGAAGAAGAGATCATTATGATTCCACGCCGGGGTGATTATCCGGTTGACCTTTCCTGCCGCAATCCGGATAAAATGGATTTCCGCTGCCGCTTTATTTTGCGCAATCTTTCTGATAAAAAAGTGGTTCTTCCGGTGGGATTTCCGCTTGATGTCGAACTGCGCTATCTGTGGGATGAAAAAAGACAATACAATCAACAAGCCATAATCAGTTTTTATGCCTTTACCGCCGGAACCAAAGACAAAACATTTCCGGTCCGTTTTGTGCCGTGGGATAAGAAAAAGAAATTCAGTAAACTTTTTCTCTGGGAGATGACTTTTGAACCTAAAGAAGAAATTGAACTGCTGGTCAATTACACCATGCCGGGTTATATGGGACTGGATATGACTATTCGCAACCGGGATTGGGATAACCGCAAACCGTACAAGTGCGATTATCTTGACGAATTGACCGGCGGCATCGGGCAGGCTCAATTCTACGTTACGGAAACCGGTTCCAGCTGGGCTGGTGTCATTGAAAAAGCGGTGTTCCGTTATTACCCTTATGATTTTGAAGAATATCTTGCCAGACGCGGAGCGTGGGAAGAATCCCGCAAAGACCGGAAAAAACGGCTGGAAACGCGTAAGAAAAAGCCCGCGGATATGTGGCAGATTTTCAGTCCCGATATGCCGATGATCCGGACTTGGAATCCTGCCTTTGAGCAATGGCAGCCCAAGCAGGGGGAACACAAATCTGACCGCTATCTGGAATTGGTATTTCAACCGTACAAGCCTGAGAAAAAAGACAATATCCGCATCGGTTATACCTTTGTCTGTATGCCGCAGACTGCCGAAGAATTTGAATTGCTTTGTATAGTAATAAAAACAAATCTGGAAAAACAGGCGGTATTCAAAGAGCGGCTCAAAAAAAATCATCCTGACCGTTACGAAAAATATTGGAAAAACCGCAATATTCCGCCTTACGGGGCTGCGGTGCGGAAAAATATTGCCGATGTTGTTCTGGAATTTCACGGCATTGCCCGCAACAATCCGGAAATCGCAGACTTTCTTGCCGATCAAGTGTGGTATCCGGTCAAAACACCCCGTCCGATGGACGAAACTTACAAGCAGATGCTTCTGAAAATATCGGAAGGGAAAGAATAATGCTGAAAAAGTTTTTATTCATTCTTTTTTGCATCAGCTGTATTATTTTTCTCCCGGGATGTACATCTCTTTATATTGGGAAAAGCAGGCAGGAAATCGTGGAAGTTATTGCGAAAGAACATAAAAAAACTTCTGGGCAAATCCATATCTATGTACCACGGGGGCATAATTATCACTTTAATCATCCGTCCGAAATTTTAAATAACAATCGGGGCTGGGGACCGGATATGACAAAATACAACCAATGGGGAATTTTGCCTTACGAAAAATTCTGGTTCGATGGGACTTTTTGCACTTTGCTTACATTCAAGGATAATGTTGTCATAAAAGAAGAATCAGATGTTCATTGCGGCGGCTACGGATATTTTAAGCCGTTTGCATTAATTTTTTTCCTGATCGCACCTTTGTTCCTTTAAAAATATTTTTTTTCTTGCAAACGCCTGCGGGAGATGGTATATTACTGTAGGGTGATTGGTTTGAGCATAGAGGTGTTTGTATGAAAAAAATCAATATTTGCAGTTTGCTGTGCATTATGCTGATCGTTTTTCTTTCCGGGTGCGGAGGAATTCCTGAATATAATTATATCGGCATGACCAAAGCAGAAGTTGCGGCACATCTGGAAAAACATGCCTTCCGCAGCCGGTGGAGCAGAAATCGGTTTGACATTGCAGTGCCGCGAAGCAAAATTTTCTCTCATTCTTTCCGTAATGCTCAGGAAGTAGCAAAAAATCAATCCGTCATGTCTGCGGATAAATGGACATGCGATTTCTTTCCGCAAAGACATTGGTTATTGGGCTGGAACGGTCTGTTTTCCCGCTGGCACAGTTATACATTGGATTTCAAGAATGGCAGAGTTGTCAAGCAGCAGAAAAATACCGGTTTGCCGTATTGGGTCAGAGGGAATGCCGGGCAATCACCCTATCCGCAATACCCCAAAAACTTTCATAAGGTAAATGAAAATCTTTATCGTTCCGGTCAGCCGGATAAAGATGAATTTTTTTCACTCCATACTTTTAACGGCATCCGCAGTGTCCTGAATCTGCGGGAAAACAACAGCGATAAAGATGAAATCAATGCAATCAACCGCAATTGGAACAATGCCGTCACGCTCTATGAAATCCCCCTTGACACCGGAAAAATCACCGAAGATGATCTCTATAAGATCCTGACCGTCATCCGGGATGCTCCAAAACCGCTTCTGATCCACTGCTGGCACGGCAGCGACCGCACCGGATGTGCCGTTGCCGCAAGCCGTATCACGTTTGAAAACTGGAGCGTGGAAGATGCCGTTTCCGAATTGATGAAGCCGGAATACGGTCATCACAAAAACATCTATACCAATATTCCGGAATTGCTCCGCAAAGCTGATTGGGAAAAGATCAAAGCGACAGTTTTGAAATTGCCTCTTGAGTAAGGAGATGTGACCGGAACTCCGGCAGGGGGTGTTTTTATTTTTCCTCATTGCGTTTTTTATCAGCATAGAACCGTCTGATCTCTGCAGCTCTATCTTCATCTTTCTGGAATTGTGATATAAAGAACTTTCTGGTACTGCTTGGCGTTGTATCTTCTGGATCGTGCTTGGTCAGATAGGAAAGTTGTCTGATCATTGCTTCTCTGGTATCGTTGAAGTCAATAGCATTCCGTTCCAGCATATATCCATTAGGGCGTGGATTACCGTCCTGATCGGGATTGCATGGATAGACCAACTTTTTGGCATGAACTTCCTCTACGGGTATTTTCAGTGTGTTAGCCCAGTGCCTTTCCATTTGTTCAAGTAATGTCCGTCTGCAACGTCTCTTATTGCCATCAATTAATATCGCCACGTTATCCGACGACACAATCTTCTCTATTGGAAAGAGTACCACAAGGCAACATTGCTCAATAGGTATTTCTGTTGTCCATAATCCTGACTTTGGAAGTATCTTTCTCAAAGGTCGAAGTTTGAATTTTTTCCTGCAGTTTTTCGTAGAACAACTCATCATCAATCGGCAAATCAACTCCACGGCCCAACCAGCTGGAAAGAAGCATGGCATTGGATATTTCAAGGCTGTTTATTCCTTCGTTACCGGGAGCAATAAGCGGAATACCTGTCAAAATGGATTCAACGAAATTTTTGATAATACCGTTATGATCCTCTTTTTCTCCTTTTACAGCAATTTCACATTTCCAGCTTTCCGGTTCACCGAAACCATCCTGATATTCGCGGTTGAATTTACGCTCTGATATGCGGGTCCGCCAAAAAGTCAATTTATCATTCTCCATGACGATTTTACCATTGTCTCCTGCAATTTCAAAGCGGTTGCTGCCTGGAGCTTCGCCAGTGGATGCGATAAACACCCCGGTTGCACCATTGGCATATCTGACATAAGCAGTAACGTCATCTTCGACTTCAATATTGTGGTATTTACCATAACTGCAGAATGCATGAACATGTACCGGTCTGCCGCAAATCCACTGCCAGAGGTCAAGTTGGTGCGGACATTGATTGATCAATATTCCTCCGCCTTCACCTTTCCACGTGCCACGCCAAACTCCGGCATCGTAATAACTTTGCGGACGATACCATTGAGTTGTGATCCAGTTGCAGCGTTTAATATCGCCCAATTCACCGGATTGAACAATATCTTTCAGTTTTACGTGGATCGGATGAGTCCTCTGATTGAACATGATGGCGAAAGTTTTGCCGCTTTTTTCTGCGGCATAATTCATTTCTCTGACGTTTTTTGTAAACACTCCGGCAGGTTTTTCAATAAGCACATGCAGATCATTTCTGAAAGCCTTTATTGCCAAGTCGGGATGAAAATAGTGCGGAGTTGCCACTATAACCGCATCGACGGAACCGGATTGGAGCATTTCATCAATATTCTCAAACAGTTTTGCTGTTCCGGAAATATCCTGTCTTATTCTTTGCAGATTATCTTTATTTGTATCGCAGACCGCTGCCAATTCGGCATTGGGAATTTTATGATCAGCCAAAGATCTGGCATGATTTATCCCCATTGCGCCGCAACCTATAAGCCCTATACGAATATTTTTCATAAAAAGACCTTTTTATTTGAATGTATTTCCAAAGCCGCTTCAGGCAGAGATCTTTTTATTTTACCGATGCAGTAACCGAATCCCGGAGCGTTGAGAGTGGAAATATCCACTTCCCCGTTACGTCGCTTGTATATTCCCGGATGCACTTCTGCTTCAGGCAGGGATGCTTCCGGATAGAACTGCATCCCGTTAGTTTCCACACCGGCAATCGTCCCGACATGAGCCGCAAGCAAGCAATGCGGGATTTGTGCCAGCATCGGATTGGTAAGATCCTGCACCATCAGTGTCATGCCATGAGCTTTTGCCCAACAGGCACTCAAAATCGCCCCGGTTTGAGTTTTGCAGGTTTTTAAGGCAACTCCGCTCCACCCCAATTTACGCCCCAGTTTGATCAAATGCCAATCATGGCAGCTTTCATCCATAAACAAAGGTTTTCTGGCAGAAACACTGTGTACGTCGATCAGATTGCTTTCCAGATCATAGGGGAATGGTTGTTCAACATATAAAATCATGCCGTAAATCCGGGGATATTCCTGCATAAGACGGTCGAGGATAGTGTTGACGTAAACAACATCTGTAACCGTACAGTTAAAGTCCGTTGTAAGCCAATCAACATTTTCTTCTATAGCGATTTGTCCAACTTTTACCAGGCGATCGAAATCCCATTGGGAATCATTACCACGAAGTTTTACTTTCAGGCATTTCAATCCGTCACGCCTGATCCAGTCACGCAGCAATACCGGATAGCCGTCATCGGGTTCTCTCCCGGTAAGTTCATCCGGATCAATGAGGTCTTTGCCGCCGACCAGATGCCATGCCAACATTCTCTGGCTCGGTTCGACAAAGAAATCCTCCGGAAATTTTCCGGCGAAAGAAACATCGGCATCATCGGCAGGGGTAAGGAAATGAGACAGATCACTATTCATGAATTTTGAATTATAGGTTTTATAAACCGGGAGTCCATGTACCATGCCATAGGCATCATGAAGAGCAATATCGAAAGCTGAACAGCACACTAAAGCTGCCAGATACGGCATTGCTTCAGAATCATTACGTTTTGAATTGAAGTTTTTCAACATACTTTTCAGTTTTGTCTCCTGAAAAGTATGGCCTATTTCCATTGGATGCCCCGTAAATTCAAAATCAGCCCATGCCTCTGCCAACTGGATTGAAAAATTTTTCAAAGCGTCATGCCGTTCCTGATAGGAGAGAGTACCCGGCCAAACCCATTGCACACTCAAAGGAGTTTCCCCCCATCCTTCTGCGGTATTCCCCTTGCGATCAATGACCGTTATTTTCACCCGGGAACAAGTTACAAAAGTCAAGGTCTCCGGACCGAATTTAAGCGGGACTCTGGTTTCAACCGGCAAAAAATATAACGATGTACCGACTACTTGAATATCTGTATCTTTAGGATTCATAATTCTTTTCTCCTGTCAAATTTTTCAAATATGTTAACGATTGCGGCAATACGTCATCTGCCGCTCCTGATAATCCTCTGCATTCCAGAACTGTATAACCAGTGTATCCGATTCTTTCAAGCACCTCAAATGCCGCCTTGAAATCCAATCCTCCAGGAGCAGGTTCAGTCCGCGCCGGAGTTTCGGAAATATGGAAATTTTTCAGCCATTTTCCGCAACGCAACAGTGCTTCCGGCAGGTTATTTTCTTCCAGACTCATGTGAAACCAGTCTGCTGTTACAGCCAGTCCGGAATTATTTACCTTTTCACAAAGCCGCACAGCGTGTTCAATGGAGTAAAGATAATCCGTCTCTTTGCGATTGACTGGTTCAAGCATCAGGTGAACTGATCTTTCTGCGGCGAAATTTGCCAAATCAGGCAGTTGTTCCAGAATTATGTCATCGGCTTCTTTTCCTGTAAAAACGGAAATATTATCTATGAAAAGATGCGGCGGCATCACCAGACCGACTGCACCAAGATCCGCACATAGATCCAGTAAGCGTTTAATATCATTGCGACACTCATTGCGAACTTTTTCATCTTTGCTCAAAAGTGATCCCTTAAAGCCAAGAGAAATACTGCTGACGGGCAGAGGAAGTTTTTCTTTGTATTCCATTAATTCCTGATAATAGTCAGATAAATATCTTCCCGGTAATTCAACGGCATCAAAACCGTACTTTCGGGCGTTGGAAAATTTTTCCGGCAGATCTCTTCCGGGCAGAACTTCCAACCTGACCGCAAATAATTTTGTATCTTTTCTATTCATAAAACATCGATCTTTTTTTAGAATTCAAAACTCAAAATACCTTGTTCCGGCACATGGAATTTCGTCAGACCGTCTTCATAAGTAAAATCAATGATTTCTCCGTTGAAAAACACTCTTTCCGGTTTGGTATTCAAGAGCAATTCAGCATCAGCTTTGTAATCAGTTGCAAAAGAGATGTTTTCAGCATCAACTTTTTCCAGCCGGATATTTGAATCAAAAATCTGAGTACCGTCAGCAACATTGAGTGAAAACATTCGGCTGCTGTGAGGAGGAAGAATATATTCTATTTGATTTTTAAACTCTTTTTGTTCCCCGGACCAGACATCTGTTAAAATATAATTGCCCTCTTTCAGTTTCATATCCGCAGGAGAAAATGCGATATTCAAATTTTCATCGCTCAAATTAAAAAGAGCAACTGTTTTCAACGGCAATGATTCTGTTCCTGATTTGCGGGAAAACAGCGGCGTATCAGTAAACCAGATCGCAGGAGGCAGAACATTGTGTTTACGGTAATCATACTGGGCAAAATGAACATCCTGACCATTGTTGATATTACAGAGAGCTTTTTTGAGGATCTTGAGATGTTCGGCAGAGCAGTCGGAATGCAGTTTACCTGACAACTCCACTAATGAGTGGGTGATCAGAATATAGTTTATGGCAAACATTCTTTCATTTTCCGAAAGTCCCGGCATAATTCCGATGGAGTCGCTGTTGGGGACAAACAAATCGCCAATATGTAACGCAAAACACGAAGTTCCCCAAAGGAAGGTCGCTTTGACATGATCCCATTCGCCGCCGGTGATATCCATGCCGTAACGGTAGTTGGTGAAAAATTCTCCGAGGAATGGGTTTCCCTGCACAATATCACAACCAGTTTGAAAATATCCATCTGTCGGCAAACGCTTGCGGATTTCAGTAAGCAGCCATCTACGCCACTCATAGGAGGAATGCTCTCTATTTTTCAGCATGGGAAAACTGGTTTCAAAAACATAACTCCAGAAATCCAGTTTGATCCCGTTGAAATTATAATCATAACAGAATTTATCAAACGCATATTGCAGATATTCTCTTACTTCAGGGATGCTCGGATCAAGAACCATGCCGCATTCGATCCCCTCATATTCTTTGTAACGCCATGCGTAATCGACTGCCCATTCCGGGTGTTCTTTGGTGATTTGCGAACATGCAGGACAAATCAATCCCGTCCAGACTGCGGGAGTCAAACCAAACTGCCGGACTTTGTCAGAGTAAGAACGCAGACCTGAAGGAAACTTCTTTTTGTCGATACCGCCATCTTTTTCATAGGCAGTGCCGATGCCGTTGGCAAATTTGTCATTGTGCCAGTAACCGTCATCAAGCTGGATAAAGCGGACATTTGGGAAGTGGCGGCTGACAAATTCAGCTTCTTTCAAGACCAATTCTTCCGAAACACTGCGTTCAATGCAATCATTCCAAGATTCCCAGACAACAGAATGACGATTGGCATTTCCCGCTCCATTCAAGGGAGGCAGAACGGTACGCAAAACTTTTGTATAACGATCAAAAATATGTTCAATATCATCCGCATTATCTGTGGTTCCCAAGTACCAACGATCTGTCAGTGTCCTGTTTGGAATAACATCCAGAGCCTCAACACCCTTAAAACCGGAAATGATATTCATACGCAGTTTTCCGCGATCATGATCAATTTCGTAGCAATGGTAAAATACCAGCTGTTCCAAAGTTCCGTGGATCAGAGCGTGATTGGTCTCATAGTTGCCAAGAAGAATTGCCGGAAATGGCTGAAAAGGAGAATCTCCGATACGTTTTGAGCAGCAAGGGATTTCCACATAAGACAGATAAGAACCGATATCATATTTCGGATCTTTGCCGCCGGGAGCCAGCCGGTCAAAACCGACAGGCAAAGTCATTGTCGCATAAATCCGGGAATTTTCGGCATGGTAATAAAAATCTTTATCAGGATTTTTTCCGAAATCAATACCATCCAATTCGATACCTGCTTCTTTCAAAGCGATGGTTTCTGATGATATATTTTTGATCAAGCGGCGGCAGGTTATCTCATCGTCTTCATAGGTCAGATACAAATCATCGCTGAATTGTCCCAAATAATCAGCGTGCCAATGAGACACATTTGCTTGAGATGACCATATTTTTTTATATTCTGCTTCAATACGCCCCTTATGTTCTGTAACCAGATAAGGAGACATGGTAAGATTTCCTGCCCGAAATAAAGCGAACAGCTCTTTTTCTGAATTAAAAATTTGTTTCATTTTTTGGAAATTGATATGTTTACTGGATTTTGTTTGTTATTCAAAAAATTGTTTTGCCTGAAGCATTTGCGGATCTATGTCTGAATAAATATCAAACATTTCACGGTAAAATTCATTACGTTTTTTATTGAATTGACTTACCGGATAAGCATCAAGTGCATCGGCAAATGTTTTCGGATCCCAATGGGCGATTGCTTCAGATTGAAGTTTCTGAAATTCTGCCAGAGATGCAATCAAGCCTTTGAAAGGAGCCGGGATATATTGATTTTCCACCGGAATGATCTCTTTCCCGGAAATATCCATGGTGTATTCCAAAGGTACATCATCGGCAAAATCCCGCACAGCTCCATAGTTCGGGCAAGTTGCCACGATCCGCATTTTTTCTTTACCGCACAATGCTTTGAAAATCGGGATTGTTATATCGGTTGTAACTTTGCCAAGCAGGTTGTCCGGATTATCCCAATTGATCTCTTTTGTTGTTCTGGAAAAGGTGATAAAACGATCAAAACGTTCTTTTACCTCAAGATGAAAATGTCTTTCAGCCGCCTCCGGATCAAAATTTTCGCCCATTCCATCCCGATCTATCTGCAGAGCTAAAACTTCATCGGGAAAAAGATGGAAACTGCCGTCAACTTCTGAAGAGAAAATAATTGTTCCGTAACGGTGAAACATTCGATACATGAAAGTCAACGCTTCTGAAGCACTGCGTTGGATCATTTCTGAAGAAGCGGCGATTTTCATCGGTTCCCATGAATCATTCAAGTATTGCGGAAAAACTTCGGAATAAAGATCTTTACCGCGATAACTGCCCCGTAAAATAAAGGATAAGTGGTTGACTCCGGCGGCAACCACATCCCAATCCGGATCAAATTCATCACGACCGGTCAACCTGCTCAAATCGTAACGGTGATTGTTAAATCCGCCGCAAATTCCCAATGCCCGGATTTTGGTAAACGTATTTACCAGATGCGAATAGACGGCAACCGGATTCGGAAACAACAGCATCAATGCATCCGGGCAGAATTTCTCCATTTTACGGGCAATATTTAAAATCGTTCTCCCCAAACGGAGCGACAGAAATGCTCCGCTGATACAAAGATTGTCGGTGGAACAAAAGCCGTATTTGCTGGCAAGGAAAACCGATTGTTCATTTGATGGTGAACGGCGTGCCCCCATTGTCAAATATACCACATCGGTCCCTGGCAATGCCGCATCAAAATCATTGGTCCAAATGATTTTGCAACCGGCATTGGCATATTCAGGACAGGCAAGCAGCAGTTTGCCGACCGCTTCTGCACGCTCAAGCTGCAAATCAACCAGACGGATTTCTCCGTTACGGAAAACTTCGGGAGCCTGTTCAAAAACTCCCCGTAGAATCGGAAGCAGCCTCAAAGAACCACCGCCGACAAAAAGCATATTCATAACAAATTATTCCTTTTATTTCAAAAATTTGAGAAAAAGCCCCTCTGAACAAGTGTACCGCTTGTTCAGCAGAACAGTTGCAGTACACTTGTTTTCAAACATTTTTCATGTTGTTTTTTGGGAGATTGATATGTCAATAATCTATTCTGATTATTTTCAATCCTCTTGCTTTGAGCGGGAAACTGACAGAATTATTGTTTACCGGGATGATTCCGTTCCCGGGATAAACTTCTGTCATCTTTATTTGAGAAGCATCTGCAGGAGCGAAATCAACCGAGATGTTTGCTTCAGCTGCATCATATCCCCAATTGGATACGATCATCAAAGCCTGTTTTTCACTTTCCTTGTTGTAAACGCTTGCCAGCACGCTTTCACTGTTGGTTTTTGCCGGAGATTCCGGACTCCAGTAAGGAATAAAATCTGAACTGGTGATCCATTTATCCATCAGATCCCATACTGGAATGATCTCTTTACCGCCATTTCTATCCCCGATTGTCGGCAACACTCTGTGCGGCAGGGTCATCATCAGGATCTCTTCCAATGGGACCGGATTATTGACCCGCCATGAATACTGGTGGAAGGAGTAAAATGTGTGAGGCACTCCGTACTGGATGTGCATTTCTTTGGTTCTGAACATATCAGGAGAAAGTCTTTTATAAAAATTTTCTCTTTCTGCTCCCCACTCTTCCCCCGCAGTTACCACATCAACAAAGCCGACAATTCCCGGCATAGGGGCAGTGTGAGCAAAAACAACTCCGTCTTTCCCGTTGGTATGCAAATAGGTGTAAAGGCGTTTATACAATTCCCGTAATTTCCAAATTACAGCGGTGGGATGCTTCCTGCCGTTTTCATCTGTATAACCGGCATCGTGATAAGGATTATCCGAGGCGACCGGTTGGGAAACATCCAGATATACGCCGTCGAAACCGAATTTTTCGACATAACACTTTGCCGTATGCAGCAGAAAATCCAAATGGCTGCTGCTTGCAGATGCGATCCCCATATTGCTCCATGACTGCCGGGGAGTAATTTCCCATTCATGCCCAAAAAGTTTCTGCTCCGGAGTATTGAATTGGGCGGCAGACAGATAAAAATCTGGAACGACTTTTGCACCATATTTGTGTGCATTGGTCAATATGGATTTTACCGGAATTTTGAGTTTGGGGTAAGATAAAGAAATGAGACCGTATTGAGCTCCCACATACAGCCGTTTGGAAAAATCTTCCGGCCAATTTGCATAATACGAAGCGTGCCACTTTTTGGGATCTTTCGTTTCCGGTTTCACGGGAGTTGCCTGCCAGGCATATTCATATTTAACTGACTTATCAAGCATTATCGGGGAGCTGACCAAATGCACCCGCATAATGGTGGTATTATCCTTTTTGATAAACTCAATATGTTTTTTCCCTTTGATATTTTCATCTGACTCTGTTGCCAAAGCAAATCCGATTTTATCATTACCGAGCCATATTGTATTAATGAAATCTTCAGTCCATATCCAGCCGGGATTATAGATCCATTTCCCCCCGATATCAACTTTTTTTGCATTGGAAGTTCCTTCATACAAACTTGCACTGTAGTTTTTGTAAGTCGGCAGATATGTAAATGCACGCACATACATTGCAATATCTTTGTTGAATGGGAAATCCATGTAAATTGCATCAATTTCAAGCGGTTTTTCCGGAGTCACGGCAAATTTCAAAAGTGAAAACCCGTCATATTCAGTACAAAGAGTTCCGGTAAAATTAAAATTCCCGGCATCCCCTTTTATCACATAAGAACTTTCAGTATCTTTGGCAGACGTATTTTGGATCGGTTCAAAAACAATATCTGCCGGTTTGCCGTTGATAATAAAATTCACCGATGGTTTTCCGGCAAAAATATTCGTATCAAAAACAGTTATCTGTTCCGGCAAACCGTTATCAGCAAGAACATATTTCCGGTCGGTAACGGAAATATTTTTACCGTTTGTTTTTACCGGCACCCAGGGTGCAGGAACCTTTTCGGAAATCCCGATCGTATTGTCCAGCCACTCCGGTTTTTCCGGAATTTTTAACGAAACAGCACTGGATACAATAACTTTTTTATTTTGATTAGCAACATAGCTTTTTACAATATAATCTCCTGTTTTCAGTTTTGAGATATCAAATCTGAATTTGATTTTTTCTCCGGGAGTCAAAATGATTTTCTCTCCGGATATTTCAGTTCCTTCGATGCTGACAGAAATCCTGTCATTTTTGCAAATTCCGGAAACTCTCCCGGTATCTAATTCGATATCGACAAAGCCTTTTGCGTATACCGGAATTACTTTTACATCAAACGCTGATGTGCAGGTGAATGGAATTTTTGAATAAATATATCTTTGAGTATTATTGCGATCAGAGGCTGAAAATTCAAGAACGAGGTCAGTCGTTCTGCTGATTTTAACAAGTTCCTCAAGTGAAAAACGTTTTTCACCTTTAGAGGAAAGAAGCATATCTTTTTCAACCAATATTTTCCCGGTATCCAATACTTTTATTGTTGACGATAATTTAATGTTTTCTGTTTGGGGGATATTAACAGTACCATTTACGTTGATCAATCCATTTAACGGATCTCCGAAACCGGATAACTGTACAGCGGGGGAATTGCCGCCGAATTCAACATATCCGAAAAAGCTGGTATCTGTAAAATGATTTTTTGTGGGAGACCAGCTGGTCCACTGTTCCACATTACGATTTTTGCCATTTATTTCAGCAAGATCCCGGCAAAAATTCATTCTCCAGACCGTTCCTGCCGGCGGGGGAGCAGAGAACCCAATATCTTTCAATGGGATTACAACTTCAGCGGTCCAAAAGGTCTTGTTGAATGTAAGGATGCCTCCGGCAGTTTCTCCGGAATCCTCAAAAAGAGATGCATATTTTATATTTCCGTTCCATTTGATATCATCGGTATAACTGACATCAATAAATCCTCCGGCAGGAACTCCTAAAAATTGAAACCACTGTTTTTCCTGCGGACTGATCCAGATTTCAAAAGCTTCACCATTTATCTTGATGTTGTCCCGACCGGCTGTTCCTTTTTTAAAGAGTCCGATCACGGTACTTTTCAAAGCAAAATAAAGATTTTTTTCGTCGTATGAAATATATATAATGGATTGCTGCGGAGATAATTTTCCTACGCCCTGGGTAAGAAAACCGGTAATTGCAGCAGCGTTTTTCCATTCATTTTTTTCAAGTTTTCCATCAATAACAGGAGCTTTTGCGATTTGAGGGATTCGGATGTATGGAGATAACAGCTCTGTTGGTTTAATAGTGTTAGTTTGCTGATCAGCAGTTTCTTTTTTATCCTTATCAACGACCTGCACGGCGGCTTCATCAAAATAAACGGTACCTTTTCTTACATGAAAAGCCGGACAGAAAGAAACTGTTTTCACCGGAGGGGTGCCGTATTCAACAGGTATTGTCATTGAAAATTCATATTTTTTCCATTGATCTGAATTTACTTCTGCCAATTCTGTTTTTACCGAACCGAGAAAATCTCTTTTGCCGTACAAATAACAGTAAACAGAGAAATTACCGTTACCTTTTGCCCACACGGAAACGGTTATTTTTCTTTTTTTATTCAACCTCAATTCATCCTTAAAACGGAAAGCTGCATCTTTCCCAGAACTTTCTACCTTTACGGCACAGGATCCGCGATACGCCTCTAATGCATCGGAAATTATCGTAAAATCGCCTTTGTATGCAGATGATTTTGCCCAAAATGCAGGAAAGTTTGTTTTAGGAGATTGCTCTTCAAATCCGGCGTTTTTCAAAAGATTTTTTGGCATCCCGAATGCTGAAACAGCAGTCAGCATTACAACCAAAATGACTGCCTTTTTTTTCAAATACTTGAATTTTTTTCTCATTGTACCAACCTTTCATAAATTTGATGGGTGAACATATTTACATATTTTCACAGAATCCCCCTTTTTTTGAAGGTTCTGCAAAAAACTGTCAATGAATATTTTTTAATGCAGTTGCAGCCTGGAGATCAGAGCAAAGTTTTTTGACCAGAATATTGTGTATATCGGATTTTACTTCACTCTGCACACATTGTAATTTCGGAGCGGAATAAAGCAGAGAGATGATATGGTTGAAATCGACACTTCCCATCCCGATGCCGCTGTGAGTATCAGAAAAACCATCGTTATCATGTAAATGACAGGTCATGACATGGGGAAGCATTTTTTCCAGTGCGGCATTTTCCCAATGGGGTTCAGTGCCAGCCAAACGCCAGCAATCTGCGGCATTGCACTCCATGAAATATCTGCCTTTATCCATCAAATTTGCATGACCGGCATCATAACAGAATCCAAGGTATTCACTGTCAAAACAACTTTTCAGATAAAGCAGCGAGTCAGGAGAATTACACGGCGACCAAATATTTTCAACACATATTGCCACCCGATATTTTTCAGCAACAGGAAGCAGTTTTTCCAACATAAAGCGGATATTTTCCAAATGTTTATCGCTGCTGATTTCAGGGAAAAAACAATCTGTACCAACATGTATCGTCACTGTTTTCACCCCCATATCAGAGGCAATACGCAAAGAATCAGAATGCAGCTCAACTGATTTTTTACGCATCTTTTCATCCGGACAATTCAAATCAATATTTCTGCCGCAAGGCGAATGTGCATCCAAAAAATTCAATCTCTCAAATTCCAATTCTTTCAAAAAAATATCCTGCATCTTGCAATCATTGCGTACAGCATTGATAAAGTACGGAGAAAGCACAATATTTTCCGCACCGGCGATAGAAAATTCATGCAGAACAGTACGGCGTCTTTTATCATCTGCCGCAGAAAAATCAAAAAAATATGTCAAAGGAATTTTTTTCATAATTCTATCATTCTTTTTATTCTCTGCAATGAAGAAAAGGGATTACTCTCCCTGCCGTTATGAATTTCAAGAATCATCGGGGCATGAAAAATACCGTTTTGCCATGCCTCAAAAATCCAATACATATTTGGATGCCCCGTATTGCCGGAGCAAATGTGTGTATGTCCGGAAAGATGATTTTTTCCGGGAGTAACCATACACTCAAACTGATGCAAGTGCAATCCATTCAAATAGTTCCCACACATTTCAAGCCATTTGGCAGTATCATATTTCTCTGAATACGGATAATTTGAATATGCATGACCGCTGTCAAAATGACAACCCCAAAGAAGTGAACCAGTTAATTTACGCAATTTCTCAACAAAGGTAATACATTCCTCCGGAATAAATCCGAAAGGTCTGGTCATATCAGGCTGATAATGAGGTTTCATGTGCAGATTTTCAATACCGACTGCAATTTTATTATCAATAAGTACATGCAGTTTTTCTGCATAGATTTCCGCAATTCTATCCAAATCATGCTCCATTTGCTCCAACGGGATGCGTGGTACATGAATTGTCACCCTGTCACATTCCGCATCAATGACCGTCTGCAATGTTTCAGCAAAAAGTTTTTCCGCATCCGCATCATTTTCAAAGAACATATCCGGCATGTGCATCGAAAGCAGCCTGCCACCGGCTTTTCGCCATTTTTTCAGCTGTTCCATACGCAATCCTGGAGCAACCTTCCGAACTGCAATGCAGTTCCATTCCACTACCGGAATATTTTCTGCGATGGCACGCTCCATATATAATTCATGCTCTTTTTTTACGGAAATTCCAAGATTGGCAAGAAATTCATCCTGCTCTTTTTTGCTCCATTTTTTGAATACAGCAGGATATTTTTCAATTTTGCCACACAAATGCAAAGCTTCTCCGAAGTGTGGTACATAAACTTTTATTTCCGGATCTTTTTTTCTGATTTCAGCTTCTGCCATAACTGCGTGACGGTGCGTCCATAAATCATGCGACAGTCTGCCAAGTTCATATAAATGAGTCAAAATTACCGAACCGCATTTTCTCCGCGTAATAAAATCAACAAAATCATACAGCTGTGAAAAATCTTTGCCATTTGCATCGTCACGTCCGAGAAAAATATGTCCGAATGTATAATCAACCTCACTCATATCCGGAATACCGGCACTGAAATCGCGGATATCGGCAGGCATGAAAATTTTTATTCCGTCAGGCAGTTCAATGTTGTATGAACAAGAAGGATATCCCGTTTTGCCGGCTTCATTGTGATAGCCGCATTCAGCAGTGATCCTGATATCATGCAATACTGTACTTTCTCCATCTTTGAGAATTATCATTTGGTCAAAGCCGACACCGTAGCGATAGTTGAATTCATCGGCAAAACGACTTGAAACAATCCAGCGGAATGAAGGATCGTCAATTTTTTTCACCAACTGAGACTGACAATGATCCGGATGCAGATGAGTTATTATCGCAAAAGATATTTTCTGATTTATAAGAGAGGCTATCTCATTCAGTTCAATATCATCTTCCTTGCAGTCAAAATAATTGAATGACGGATCAACCAGCCAAAAAATATTTGCTGTCGAAAATATATAGCTTGCACAATTCGGAAAACGGACGACGGTATGTTTCTCCGCCGTCATTTCCAGGTCAAGCAGAAAATTACGCCAGATACTGAAACGTTCAGCAATCATTTTCTGA
Source organism: Lentisphaerota bacterium (assembly GCA_015061685.1). Lineage (GTDB taxonomy): Bacteria > Verrucomicrobiota > Lentisphaeria > Victivallales > Victivallaceae > UBA1784. Next base: position 35,956 of record SUWD01000025.1, read on the forward strand.
CGGATATTTTCAGTGAAATCATTCATTTTTATCATTACTGCCCGATAAAAATATACAAATATGGCTCGTAAAACAGATCAAAATACAGATGGATAATTTTATATATTTATTATCTTCATAAACTTAATTGTGAACACTGCCCCAGAATGGATCTGCATTGAGATCTTCATAGTTTTCAGGCGAATCAGGAATGGCTTTTTCCTTGAAATGCTCAACATGTCCATCTACCATCAACGCATTGCAACCGCCGGAATGGCGAAATTCAAACGGTCTGTCGGCTGCATTTATGTAATACAAGTTTGCACCGTTGCCTGCTTCGCTGAACCACATGCGTGAAGTTGGATTTTTTATGGATCCCAATTTGCGGCATATTATTTCTTCTTTAGGTGGATAAAATGTATAGTAATTAAGTCCGAAGTTCCATGTTCTCACACCTTCCGTAACAATATCAGATGGGCACTTATACATTTTATAACCGTAATTTTTTTCTGCGTTATCAGAATAATAAAAGTCTTTAATATATCCGGCATTCATCAATACTTTATACCATGTGACATTTTCTTTTTTCTGTTTATCCCAACCGATGACAGTAGGGAAAGCTCCGTCATTATTGTCTGAATAAAGCTGAACTTCCATTCCAAACTGACGCATGTTGCTGGTACAGGAGACTTGTCTGCCGCGTTCCCGGGCTTGCTGCAGAGCTGGAAGCAATATTGCTGCTAAAATTGCAATAATGGCAATGACTACGAGCAATTCGATCAGAGTAAAAAGGTGGCGTTTTTTCATTTTTTAATCCTTGTGCTATTGTATTGAGAACTGATATCTTGTAAAACACCGCAAGTACAGGTGTGTTATTTTCTGATAAAAATATTAATTCGCATATTTTTTTACATGGATCAATGCTTCTTTGAGTGAAAACTCCGCAAGTCCGGTATATACATCTCCGCAGCCGTAATACATCATCACATTATCGCCAATAACAACATTGGCACACGGGAATACACAATGCAATCCAACTTCATTGACTTCATAATCCATTTCCGGGGAAAAGACGGGATCGGGAGTGCGGGCGATCACTTTGGTCGGATCTTCCCGGTCAAGCAGTGCCAAGCCGACATAATATTTCCCCATGCGGGCAACGCCATGGTATGTCATCAGCCAGCCGTCATCAGTAGGAATAGGCACACCTGAACCACCAACTTTCATCTCTTCCCACTTCTGCTGCGGTGCAAGTAAAAGTACCTCATCCATTATATCTTCGCCGTCGATCATATTCCAACCCATTTCACGTTTATTAGTACTCCAGAAATCAAGTTTGCCGGAAAATGCCAACCAGATGCAGCCGGGATGATAATGCAATGGCAATGTCCATGGAATAAACGCGGTAGGACGGTGAAGCATTGCATATTTACCATTGATTTTTTCGGGAAATAATGCCACATTGGCATCAGAAATATGTTCACTGGTAATGGGACCAAGTTTTTCAAACGTTTTGAAGTCATGGGTCACTGCCAACCCGACACGACGATATTCATCAAACCAGGTCGGATTCAGATTGCCGTCAGGTCCTGGAACCCGTACCCCCGATGCAAAATCATTCATATTTATTGCCCGTCCGGCATAGGCGATGACATATTTCCCCTCAAGATAGGTTATTCTGGCATCTTCGCAACCTGCATGATCAAACGTTCCGGGATTTATATCTCCATCCATCCATGGAGTTTCATTTTCTTCAAAATGATATCCGTCTTTACTCCACGCATAACCGAGGCGAATAATACCATCAGCCGGATTCGGGTCTGCTGTAAAAAGCATATGGAATTTTTCACCATCATAAATAACTCCCGGATTGCGGGCAGAACCTCTCCATTGAAATTCGGAACGGGGTCGCAAAATTGGATTTCCCCCGTAACGTTTGATTTTAAGCATACATGACTCCTTCTGCATTGACCGTCTGAAGTTGCGGTGCCAATTTGATTATATTACTGTCAGCTTTAATTTTACTATTCATAAGCAAAAGGGCCTGTTCTGCCATTTCGTAAAATCCAACCTGTGTGGTGGTGAAATAGTAGTCGCCGAACAAGTTGCGGAAAATTCCGTCATAGCCGAGAATCTGAATGTCTGCTTTTTCCGATTGAGCCGCCCGCAATGCTCCCAACGCAAGCGAATCATTGGTACAGAGTATTGCATCCGGGGTTCCTCCTGAACGGAGAGCTTTTTTGACCGCCAGAAAAGCATATTCAGCCTGCTGCTTGCCGTTATGGGCACACTCCACTTCAATCACTGCATCTTTCAGCAAAGAGGATGAGTAATCATTGATACCTTTGCAAAATCCGCGAATACGCTCCTGATATGTGCAATCGCCAAGGGGCAGTTTCTGACTGAGGATCATGAATTTTTCAGCCTGTTTGGAAATAGCATGTTCAACCAGATGATATGCTCCGGCAAAGTCATCGTTGATAATGGCATACATATTTTCAGGCATCGATTCCAACTTATCGGCAAGGTAGTTGAGATAGAAGAATTTTTTCTCCGGAAACTCCTTCGCCAAAGCAGAAATACTGTCAAATTTATCGAAATCAAAAACAATTACTCCGCGGAAATCAAATTCTTTAGATTGTTCGTAACGCTGTATCAACTTTTTTGAATCCCCCGTCATGATCACTGTTTCAACGCCAATATTTTTGGCTGTTTCTGCGATCCCTGAATAGAAATAGTGATGCATCGGATAGGTTTGCGGTTGATTCGTACTGAAGTTGCTCCACACTCCGCAAATGGGCTGTTTGAAACAGGGTTCTTCACCGACAAAAGTTCCTTTTTTGGGACGGCGGAAGCAAATTCCGTCACGAACCAATTCCTGCAAAGCAAGATCAGCGGTACGAATGCTGACTCCTGCAGCCTCGGCAATTTCGGTGACATTAGGAAGTTTGCTCAACGGTTGAAACTGTTTTTCCTCGATCAACTTTTTCAACGAATCCCGCAACTGCAAATAAACAGGGGTATCGGCTTGTTTGCATATCTCTATTTTTAACATATATGTTTCCTGATTCTACCTTTGATTATTTTTTGATTATACTTGATTATACCTTTAAAATACACCTGAAAAATATTTTTGTCAACCTTCGGAAGAAAAAAAAGTCGAAAAAAAGCAGTTGACGATTGTAAAAGTAAACGCACGCTCTTTTTGATAGCAGTGTGCGTTTACTATGACAAACAGTAATTGTGCATTTAGTCTGACAAATTGAAATATTGGTTATAGATGTGCTATCATAAAAGTCATGGTTATTCCCCCTCCCGGGAGGGGGTGCGTTTACTATAACAAATTTTATGGAGGAAACCATGGGGCATCTAACCAAAACAGAGCGGCATCGTATTGAACAACTGCTTCGGCAACAGAAAAAATTTCAAGAGATTGCAATATCGGTCTCCGCCGGACTTTTTTACGATTTTCTCAAAACGATATCGGGGGATGAAGTTGAAAAGTTGAGAATATATGCTATTGTAATACACCGTTCGGGACTTTTTTGTTAAATATTAAAGATTTGAGCGTTTTTAATATATAACGAGTCCCGACAATTTCAATCAACTCCGGTAATTTTTACCGGACAGTAGTGCGGAAATGTACAAAAGGATGATAAATGATCCGGACAGCTGTCACAGGAGGAAAAATGAAATTGATCAAATGGCGTGAACCTGCCGGAGAAACCGTTTCAACCATTTTCACCGGGGACTTTTCCCCGAGGGAAATCAATGCCGATGATGTTGCTGTCAGAGCAGAGGAGATCGCTGCTCTCATAAAACCCTCTTTCATAAAGAGCGATCTGCGGATCTGTCAATTGGAGTGTGCCGTCACCCGGCAGGATACCCCGATCGCCAAAAGCGGCCCCAATCACCGCAGTCATGAGGGGTGCCTGAAGTTTCTGCAGGCTTTGGAAATAGATATTGCTCTGCTTGCCAACAACCACACCGGAGATTACGGTAAAGAGGGATTATCCGATACGCTGGAGAATTGCCGCAAAGCCGGAATAAAAACCGTCGG
>SUWD01000005.1 GCA_015061685.1 Lentisphaerota bacterium
CTCCAAACCTTTTACAATCTGAAAAAACCGGAAGCCTGGGAACCGTGTGCCAAAGATGAAACTTGGCTCGGCATCCGGAATATTTTCTGCTGTGAATCGCATAATGAACTTCTCCGCCACACCGTACGGCTGATCGGAAAAGGTCTGCTTGCGGAGGCAAAACAACGTTTTGATGAAATTTCAGCTCTGCAGAAACCGGATTGGGTTTCCGGAAGCTGACAGAAAAATACAACCCTTATTCAGGAAAAAAATTATGGAAAAAATCAATGCTGTAATCATCGGTGCCGGAGTACAGGGCATGGTTCATGTCCAGGCGGCAGTGGAATCACCTTATGTGGATAAAGTCTATATCTGCGACCCCGATGAAAAACGCTTCAATGAAGCAAAAGAGAAATTCGGCAACGTAATGCCGATCTCTTACGAAAATGCTCTCAAAGATCCCTCGATCCGCTTCGCTTCGATCAGTTCCCCCAATCAATTCCACATCCGGCAGGCAAGCGATTTCATGCGGCAGGGCAAAGCGGTATTGCTGGAAAAACCCATGGGAGCAACTTTGGAAGAAGCAAAAAAAATGATTCAGGTCGAAAAGGAGACCGGAGCTTTTTTGCAGCTCGGTTTTGAATTGCACTATTCCACGCTTTATACCAAAGCCAAAGAGTGGATCAAAGAGGGGAAAATCGGCAATCCGGTCAACATCCAGTGCCGCTATTTCTGTACCGAATTTCACCTGAAAAACACTTGGCGGAGCAACAGTACCGGAAGTTTCCTTATCGGAGAAAAACTCTCTCACTATCTGGATCTGCAGCGTTATTTTTTCGATGATGAATTTGAATCCATCTACTCTCTTTCCTCCCGGAAGGTCGTTCCCTACTTCAACCACCGGGACAATCACCAGATGCTTATCCGTTTCCCCGGGAACCGGGTCGGCGTGCTTAATTTCATCATGTATATTGCCGAAACCTATCATGCCGATCCTCTGCGGGAACTCCATGAAAAACAGTCCGATGACGGACACTGTCTGACTTTCCACATCTGCGGCGATAAAGGTGCTTTGGAAACCGATCTTTTCCGCTGCCGTCTGCGGCGGTGGGAATTCTCCGACGGCCCCAGAAGACTGGAAAGCGAAATCGTCGAAACTTACAAGTACCCGGCAGAAGAATCTCTGGAACACTGTCACAATACCCTCGGTCAAAACCTCCGGGCTATCGAGAGAGCCGCCAAAGGCGAAAAACCGGAAGTGACCGCCAATGACGCATACCAGACGATGAAACTCTGCTTCGCCGCTGAATTATCAGAAGATACCGGTGAAATCATCCGCAGTGATGACCCCCGGCTGATGTAAAATATATCATATCACAACGAAAGGGCAAAAATAATGAAAAAGTTTTTACTTACCGCAATACTGTTTGCCGGAGCAGTTTTCTCTGCCGCCGCAGAAAATTCGACCCCGGAATTTCTCAAAGATGTCCCGGAAGATAAAGTTGTCAAATTCGGGCCGGAAAGATTGACGTTGAATAATTCCGGAAAATTTGTCAGAGAGGATGCCGATTCAGAAACCGGTAAATCCCTCGCCGCCCCTGCCCCCAATGAGAAGTGGCAGCACGGACTTGATAAAAAGCCCCGGGGAGCGATGTATTCCTCCACGATCAGCATTTACAACTGGACAGCAAAAAAACAGGGGCCGAGTTTCACCATCCGGGAGTTCCCGCAGGATGAGAAATTTCACTGGTACAGACTCTGGGATTATGAATTTCTGCCGGGCAGAACCTCTTTGCTGATGTGGTGGTGGCAGATGCAGGCAAATCTTTCCAAAGTATATAAAGCTGATGCCGGCAATAAATACACGGTGTACGTCTCGTTGAAATTCACCGGACCATCCTATGTTCCGGGATCAGAAAAGCAGGATGGTATTTTCATAGATCAGGTGATCCTGGTCAGGACGACCGATTGAATCAATAGTTGAAACGACTTTATATTTACCGGCTGCCGCAACTTTGTAAAAAACTTGCGGCAGCCGGTATCATATTGAGGGAATTATTTTCCGCTTACCAGCAAACGGAATCCGTAAGGCTCAACCGGAATATCGCCATTTACGGCAAAATCACGCTCCTCCGGCCACAACTCCTGCAATTTTGCCGGAATATCGCCTTTGAAAGTCAAGCGGGTATTGATCGCTTTACCGCTCAGATTGGCGATCACGATCAATTTGCGATCACTCTTTTCCCATGAATAAAAACTTACTTTTGCTCCATTGGATGCGGTGATCTCCTGCTGTTCAAAATAGCCGTGAAATACTGCTTTATCCGGTTCAAGTGCATCCCACCGGGGCCACAAACCATCAATGGCTGCATAGCCGCCGCCGGAAATCTGGACATCGTGGAGCAAACACATGGTGAGCATCGCCCTGCTTTCCCGCAAACGGGGCTGGAAGCTTTTGGCAAATCCCATGCTGAAATAACTTTTCATCTCCGGAATCCAGTAGAGCATCGCTAAAAACTGCACTGCCGCTCCCATCGCCTGACTGTTGTAGCTTGTCCGCCACACCTCCGGCGGTGAAGCATCACGGTCTTTGATATAGACATTTCTGTCTCTGGGAAAAGTGTGCATGAATTCTTCCCCCGGATTGATCGCATCCACGAAGCTCATCACCCCGGGATGAAATGCCCGCCAGCAGTGTATATAGAGCATACCATCGGCATGACGGGATTTGATGATATTGCGTAAGCGTTTATACAACTCCCGGACGCCGAAAAGATTCTCTCTTTCGATCTGCCGGTTGCGTGAAAGGATATTTTTGATCTCAACACCATTGAAAGAAGTGTCGGTTTGAGCCAAACCGCCGAAGTCAAAATAGACTCCTTTGAATCCGCTTTTATCCATGTTTTCAGCGATATAATAGCAAAGATAATCCCGGTATCCCGGATGATTGGCACAGACCGGGACTCCGAAAAAGTATGGAGTGCCATCGGCTTCTTTGGTCTGACTGATCCGGGTGATCTCTCCGTGAACCGGTCTTGCCCATGCTTTGGCGAAGTAATCATGGATGGGGTTGTTGCCGGGAATAAGGTTATTGCAAGTATAAGTTACGTCAGAAATACCGTGTTTGCGGTGCATAAGCACTTCAGCTTTGGCGGCGTCCGGATTTGCGGGAGTGGTCAATAAATATCCCCGCATATATCCGACTTTGTACTTTTCACTCGTCCATCCCCGGATCGCCCAATTCTGTCCGGGATAAGCCATCCACCCCTCGGAGTGGAGGATACGCCAATCGGCTCTCGGCGGCTTACCGGGAGTAGCCATTACGCAGACGGAAAACTCCACCGGACAATCTATTTCGACCGGATGGCTGATAAAATTGACCGAAACAGCCGCATTGCCGCCATCTTTTTTGCGGATCTGGAATGACTTTTCCCCTTGGTTATACACATAATTGGTATCATCATGAGTAAATACTGAAAAGCCGGCACGATCACCGGAAGTTCCGGCAAAAAGTGAGCTTGAGGCAAAATTATTTTTCAAATATTCCGCTGAAAATTCCGGCATAAGAGCAGCAACGGCGGCTTGAGCGGGAATATTGAAAACTGCTTTCATCAGGGAAATTTTCACCTTCTTTCCCTCTTGCGGCTGGAGGGTCAATGTGTAATGGATAAAACCATCAAAGTCGATTTCGCCTTTCCAGATGATTTTGCAATCCCCGGAACTGTTTTTCAACACACCGGAACGCACCAGACGGTTGTTGACAGTGGAGACGGAAACACCGCCTGCCGGGAGGAATTTTTCGACCTTTCCATTACATTCGACCAATATCCCGGAGGAAGAAGTAAGCACTTCCCGGTCAAAACTCCACGCTTTGACCGGAAAAACATCTCCGGCAAAGTCATATTTGTGAAATGCGGTAACTGCCCGGTCATTTTTTTCGTACTTTACTTCGCTCCACGGAGCGGGAATTTCCGACTGGATGCCAAGTTTATTGCCGAGGAAAGAGCGGTCAGGAACAATGAAATCCTTTTTCACCACCACCGGGGTGTCCAATCCGGCAAGTGTCAGCTGCAAAATATGTCTGCCGTTATCCAGTGAATTGAATTTCACCGTGATTTTATCTTTTGTACCGCTTGCAATCTTTTCTGCGGAAGCAACCAACTCTCCGGAATTATTGAGAACAGCTGCTTTGATCTGCAATTTTCCCTTTTCGATAGCGGCGATCAGATCCGGACGTTCCAGGATCCTGGTGCCGAATTCAACGGTATTATTATTGGCATCGCACTCAAAATCAAAAGAGAACAGCTCCTGTTTTTCAACCGTGACAGCCCAGTAGAAACCGTCTTTTTTCAGTTCCATGGAATATAATCCCGGTTCGGCGATCTCTTTATTTTCTCCGGCAATAAGCTCAAAACTTTTTTCATCAAAAAGATTTTTCACCGTCATAACCATTTTTTCACTGCCGGAAAAACGGATATCTCCTCCGGCGGGATTGCCGATGGATTCCACCCTGACCGGAGAAGCGGCAAAGGTCATAATGCCGCTGTTTTTCTGAAATTCCACTGATTTTTCTGCCGGGTTACTGCTCCATGAGATCCAACGGTCAAGCAGATCGGCAATATCTCCGGCACTTTTCCGGTGGATACCGAAGTTGCAGGAGACCGGTTTTGTACGGTCAACGGCAATTTCTGCAAGCGGGATCGCCATTTCCGCACTCCAATTATTTCCGGCATTTACCGCCGCATGACGGAATGCACTTTGTTCCTGCCAACGTTTTTCATAGTCGAGACAGCCCCAGGAACCATTGGGGGCAATGAAATACTGCCGGAAGTTATTTTTACCGGTGTAAATGACAAATTCTGCCTCATCTCCGGCAAAAATCGCCTTGTTGAATTTACCGGGCTCGCCGGTGGAAATCACCGGATCTTTCCCGGAAATGTCAAAAGCAACGTACAGATTTTGAGCATCGGCTTTTACATAAGCCCACGCCTGACTGCCGGAATAGAGCTTCTTGGAATTTCCGGCGGTCACCACCGGCAGTCTGGTTGCATCGCTCCACTCCTGCAAATCAACTTTTCCGTCGATTTTTACTGTCTTTTCAAGTTCCGGGATAACCGCAGAAGCGGTTTTCATCTGATTGCCCCGGTAACGCAGGTAAATCGTTTTGACATCAGCAGCGGTCAACGGACGGCTGAAAACTTCAATTTCATCAATGCCCGTCTGCCACTGACTGGGAACTCTCCAGAACTTCTCCGGCATGAATACGATATGATCCCGCCGGTGTCCGGTAAGTTTTATCGGCAAGCCGTAGGTCTGCCGTACCGGACGATTGCCGTTGATGGAAAATTCTATCTCCTGATTGGTCCATGATATAGTGATATGATTCCACTCTTTGAGTTTCAACGTATCTTTCACCGGGGTCTGACAAACGATCTCTTTGCGGTCAGGAGTCAATACCCGCAGATCCCAGACTGCCCCGGCATTATCCCGGTGATAGTAAAAAAGTATCTTCCAACCGGAACCCCGGTCGGAACTGTCGATGGTAAAAACCGGCAGGAAATTGACATTTTTATCCCCCCAGTTTTCCGGCTTGATCCAGAATGAGACTGCACCGTGGGTAAGGTCTATATTTCCGGCGGCAGGGAATCGCAGCTCTTTTTTATCCAGCAGTAATGCTTTCCCGGCAATTCCGGAGATAAATTCCGGGGTGCCTTTCAAAATACCTTTTACGGCTTTCCCCTGCGGATCAACTGCGTTGATGTCGGCGTCAAAGGCAGCGGTAAATCCCGCTGCCCTGACCGTCAGCATCGTAAAAAATACCGTGATCAATAATAAAAGAATTTTTTTCATTTTATTTATTTTCCGAAACTTTTAGATAATGTCCCAAATTTTGTAAAATCCGTAACAGGAGCTTATAAACAAACATTTTTGTTAACGTATAAAACATGTCACATAAGTTGTGATTTGTCAACCCGGCAAACACGGGGTTGTTTGCAACCGGTGGATGCAGTGTGAGGCAAGGTCGCGGGCAAATCAAGGCGGATGAGCAGGAGTGTACTGACGTACATGACTGCGAAAACGTCCGCTGATTTGCCAAGAGATTGCCCGCAATGCACCACCGCAGGAAAGATTTTTCACAAAAATGAGACAATAACAACTTTCAATATTTCAGCGGATCATTTGTCCGGATAGAAGTACTTGGCGATATCCGTTTTCCAAATCGCAGTAGGTTTCATGAATTCAGCAACGTGTCCGTCCGCCCAGAGGACAGTGGATGATCCGCCGTCATAAAGAGCAGCATCTTTGTAAGTGCCGGAGAAAGACGGGTTGTTATGAGCAGCAACAGCATAAAGCGGAGTATTGGTCCCTGTCGAAGATGAGTTCACTGCCCGGAGATGTGCCACTCCTTCAACGGCATCAGAGGCCTGACGGCTTTCGGAAATCAGAATTTTACCGGAAGCGTTTTTGATCTTGCCGTCTTTAGCCGGACTGACATAGCCGCCGTCCGGTCCGCCGCCGATGGCGGCATTGTAACCGTAACCGATATAACGGAACATCCCATTGATCTGGCTGTCAACAGTATTATTTACAATATCTTTTGCTCCGAAAGAATTTTCAGAAGTGAACATGGGATAGGTTACCGGACAGGTATAGACAACTCCGGCACGCAAATAATTGCCTTTGTGCAGAGAATAGCCCCAGGTGCCTTCCTGAGTAAAATCACCATGCGGTTCACTGGAGTAAAATTTGTCACTGCTGGGCATGTAAAAACCGTCATTATCTCCGGTGTACATGGCAAAGGCACTGGAAAACTGTTTGTTATTGTTGATACAGCTGGCAATCCGCCCCCGGTTTCTGGCATTGTTAAGTGCCGGGAGCAATATCGCCGCCAAAATTGCGATGATGGCGATCACTACGAGAAGTTCGATAAGAGTAAAACATGACTGTTTTACTCCGCTTAAGCGGAAACTTGTTTGCTTTTTCATACTCAATTCTCCTTTTTGTTTGGTGTTGCCGGTGAAAATCATTTACCGGACAACAGTTAATAATGAAATTGTTTCAATAAATAATCACAATTGATGATTTTTTCCAATAAAGTCTGTCTGGTGTAATAATAGTGATTGCTCGCTTCGAAACCCAAACGGGAATCTTCCGCAGCAAGCAGAAACATTTTTTCGGCAAGAGCAGCTTCTTCCCTGATGATCTCCGGAAGAAGCTCCTTTTTTCCGGCATCACGCAAACGCACAAATGCAGCATGAAGCCCGGTCGTCCGGAAGTGGCAATATGCAGTTTCCGCAATCCGGAGCAGCTCCCGGAAAACTTCCTCTGATTCCGGGGCGATATCTTTTTCTGCTCCGTGCAAAATCTCTATTCCCTGATGCCATAAATCGCAAAGTATTTCATACTCTTTTTCGTAAACTTCCGGCGGATAGATCCCGCACCACCCGGCAAGATCATCATAGGGGAAACCCACCATAGTCGCCTCATAGCCGGTCGGCTTGCCAAAAAGCAGACTTCCCGGCCCGAAATTGTGCGGAGCCCGGTACAATGGATCATTCAAATGGAAAGGAAAGTGGCGGAATCCGGCTTCAAATTTCTCATAAGCTTCCAAAATTTTCCCGGCGGCACTGCCGAAATCCTCCCGGGCGATCTCCTCTTTGGAGTTGTCAAGCAGACGCATGTTTCCGCCGGGATAACCGCCGAGACTCCAGCTCAAAACAAAATCATTTATCCCCAACTGCCGCAGATTATTCAAATGCTCTTCCACCAAACCGGGAACCGGCAGATAGGGAACTGCCGATAATTCCCAGGAGTTGTTGAGCTGAACTTTCGCCGCTACCGGGATCCCGGTTTGCTTTGCCGCTTCCCAACAACGCAGAGCAACCGGACCGGGACCGACCTTGGAAATCGAATAATCTTTCACCATACCGGCAATGCCGCCAACATTGGTCGCTAATTGATCTTCACTGGCACAGATCAAACGCACATCCGGGGGCAGATTGCGGATGATCTCTTCATCGTAAGGCTGATACCATGACCAGTTCCAGGCATATACTCCGGCTTCCGGATTGGCTTTATGGACTCCGCGGGCAATGGCTCCGAGAACTCCGGTAATGGTCTTGACAATGCCGTTACATTGACAACGGGGGCATGGCGGAGGATTAGACGGAGAATAATGGGAAAAACAGTTTGTGGGATTTTCCGACCGGGTAATGCAAATTACTCCCCCGAGAGCAGGAACCAGTGAAAAAAGTCTTTCTGCTCCATTTTCCAAGGCCTGCAAAACTTCCGGATTGCCGGTGCAGATACTCCGGATCCCCACCCACGGCAATGCCGCACCACGCCATGATTCCGGGATGGAAGCAATATCTTTTTCCGTCAATCCCCGCGGCTCATTAAAATAGAGAAACAACCGGATATTGCGGGTGGCAAGATGATCACATAATTTCCTCAAATTGTCAATCTTATCCTGCCAATTTGCCGAAATGGGATTATTTTCCCCCAGATAAGGTACGAGGGTGTGTAAAATGCCCTGAATAAAAAGAGCATTAACCCCATTTGCCGCATACTCATCCAACTCATTTTCCGGGAAACAGGAGAGGACATTTTCATCCAGTTCCACGCCGAATGATACCGAATAAGGATATGCCAGACGCAAATGCGGCGTATTATTGGCTGCTTTACGCCCGGAAAACCTGCGGTCAAGAAATGCAAACGGTTCATCGGTAATTTCCGGAACCGGCAGCCGGGAGATCAATTCTCTTATCTCCTCCGTCCGGTGCAGCTGTTCAGCAGAAAGCGGAGTTACCACCGGAGAGGATACCTGCGGCTTATTGAATCCCATTTTGAACCAGAATTGGTCATCTTCAAAAATCACTGACGCCAGTTTTTCCGGTGTCCAATTCAGCAGTTTGAGCAATTCCGGATAATCCAGCAGATGCCAGTTTTGCCGGATCACCGTCAGATAGCCCCGCTTCAGGAATTTACCGGTATTCCGGTCATCCGGCACAAGTCCCAACAACCCGGCATGATGATCCAGAGTTTTCAGATCGCACTTCAACGCAGCGGCAATATTCTCCCGGGGAACAATGCCCCAATTACGCCATATCACCGTCTGGAAAGGTGCCGGAAAATGCGGCACTTCAACAGCCGGTTTATTATCTCCATATTTAAGAATGTCTCTTTTCATCACGCACCTTACGCAAGCGGATCACCGTATTTTCCCTGTTTTTTACTTTTTAATGTGCTTAATATATCACAATGTATATATACAAGCAGTTACGTAAAAAAACATATCTTTATGGCTCATTTCAGACAGGCGGCAATAAGGTCATCCACATCAGCAAGTGCCAGACACTCTGCCGTATCAGCCGCCCCGTAATAAATTTTGACCTCTCCGGAATCTTCAAGAATCATACCGCCAGGGAAAACAACTCCTCCCCGGAAACCATTATTCTCATAATCTGTTTCCGGAACAAGCAGCGGCTCTTTGGCAATACCGAGTACTTTTGCCGGATCAGCCAAATCCAGCAGCATGATCCCGGCAGAGTAGGCTTTGTGCCACCCGGCAGGTTCCCAGGAATTCAATGAACGCTCCGGCAGTTTCTCCACCGCATGAAAGGTGGTCAACCACCCGGCTCCGGTCTTTACCGGCGGTGCCGCCGGACCGCATTTGCTGTTGCAGAAAGGAATTTCCCCGGCACTCAAAATCCTCGCATGATCCCCCCAATACCGCAACTCCGGTGAATAAGAGAGCCAGAGATCAAAATTTTCCAGACCGCATTTGCCGTAAAGCGGCATCGGACGATCCAGACGGACAAATTTACCATTGATCTTCTCCGGGAAAAGAACCATATTGCGATTGTCCGGTTCAGAGAGATACAGTACGTCAAAGTTTTCAAAGTCATCCGTCACGGCAATTCCGCCACGGACACCATAATCACCATCCGTGGCAAAACAAAGATAACAACGTCCGTCGATCACCGTCAGACGGGGGTCGTAAGCCCGGGTCGATCCGCCGTCTTTATACCGGAAAACCGGCTCCGGTGCGACCTCCCACTTAATGCCGTCATCGCTGAATGCCAAACCGATATTGGTCTGCAAACTTCCGCTGCCGGAAGCAAACTCCGCTTCGGTACAGCCATAGTCATTGCGGAAGCACATCACATATCTGCCCTGAAATTTGCAAACTCCGGCGTTAAAGGTCAACTCTGCCGGATAAGGGACATCCTTTTTGGAAAGAACCGGATTGGCACTGCTGCGGCGGATGAAGGAAATTCCTCCGGGATTCATCTCTTTTTCTCCTTGATTTTTCTGCAGGGAACAAACAGCAGCATACCCGAAACGCTTACCTGACATCACCCTGGCAATACTCTGATTTTCTGTTCTTAATATACAACAGAAGCCATTTTTTGTCTATGTGCGAAAAAACCAAGAATATATACCAAACGCCCAAATATGTTTCAGAAGCCGGATTTGTGTTTACCCAAATGCTTTGAGGGGGAAACATTGAAAAAACGTTTGTAAACTTTGGAAAAATGAAATTGATTGGAAAATCCGAGCTTATCACTCAATTCCTTGATCGTGATCTGCGGCAGGCAGTGCAGACACTCTCCGGCGTACTGCATTTTGTAGTACATCAGCATCCGCAGCGGCGGATGTCCGAAGTTATCAACAGACAGCCGGGACAATGCAGACCGGCTCATCCCCATCTCCCGGCACAATTTCGGAATGTCCGGGAAATCGTGCAGATGACGGTGCATTACATCCAGAAATTTCCGGATCTCCGACTGCTTTTTTGCTTCATTAAGCAAATTTTCATTGATCAGACGCTTGTCGTAACTGAACAATATTTCCCAGAAAAATCCCTGAAATATCCCGTTGGCGACCAAAAATCTGCCGCCGGAAAAGTTGTTGATCTCGTCCCAGAGCAAATCACATATTTTGAAAATGGACGGATTGTCCCTTATTATGGAGATGTGCTGTTCCGGGGTGATATCTTTCAGAATATTCTCCACCGGCAGCAAATCTGCCATCTGACAGGAAAAACGGAAGGAGTTATAAGATTCATCCGGATCAAGATGATCCTGATGGGAATCCCCCGGCTGCAAAATGAGCAGCTCTCCGGCATTGACAGTCAATTCCGTGTTGTTCAAGCGACAATGGTAGATCCGGTGCGGGATTATCACCTCATATTCCTGATGGATATGCAGACGGTAATCCTGCTTTTTTACCGGAAACACCTGCTGGCAATCGATCATAAATATTTTACAATCCAGCCGTTTGGCAGATATTGTCCGGAAATCATTGGAGAGCTTTCTTGAAAAGAAAGAACTGAAAGCATCTTTTTCCGGAGTTTCTGCACTCTGTTTGATATTTTCAGATGTCATCGGTATGCCCTCCCGGAGGATCCCCGGTCATTCACCGGGGATCAAAAGTGCCGCATCGTAACTTTCCATTGTTATCTCATGGAAAATTTTACGGTCATCAAGTATATCCTGACAATTCTCCGGCAAACCAAGATCGGCAAGTTTCCACGTCTTGACCGCCCCGGTGTCATTGATCAATGACACCGCACGTTTGCCGTCAACGCTTCCCTCGAACTCCACCGGCCAGACGTTGGGAATGCTTTTCAACGGACGGACATCACGCATACGGATATCCTGTGCCTTTGCCAGCAAAGCATTGCGTCCGGCATCGATCGTACTCAAATTATCACTGGTCAGTGATACACCGGTCATAATTCCTGCCAAAACCGATATTTTCGCCTGCCCACGGGTATAAAAAGCATTGTCCTGACGTGCCATTATCACATCCGGATCCGCCCGGAACCAGCGGTCAAAAAACCAGAAATTGGACATTGATATGTGAAACGCATCGGCAATCGAACAACCGCAAAGCTGCGGAGCATTGCTGACCGTCATCGAGCCGTGAAAATAACGTGACGTATCATTGCTCACCCGCCCGTTGTCTATCAACCCCAGACTGGGCAGAAAGGGTTCCGTACACCCCAGAAGCACCGCATCCGGAACCGCTTCGCGAATAGTCTGCAACAGTTTGCGGTAAGCACTTACCGGTGTGGCATTGCGGTCGTGACGGACACCTCTTTGCAAGCCGAAATTCAAACCGTCCATTTTGAAATAGGTAAATCCCCATGAACGGAAAGTCCGGAAAACTCCGGCAATATATTCACACGCTTCCGGTACTGTCGCATCCAGACACGCCCAGAGGTTATCCGGTGCCGGAGACCACCCCGGAGAAGTCACGGTTTCACCATTCTCATCTTTGACGAACCAATCCGGGTGTTCACGGTAAACTCTGCTGGCGGTTGATGCTGTCGTCGGCATCAGCCAGATACCGGCTTTCATCCCCGCCCCGGTAATCCTGGCGGCAATCTCCTTTACCGGAGTCGGCCATGAGCCGCACTGATCCAGCCAGTCGCCCTGAAACGTCTGATAACCGTCGTCGATCTGGACATATTCAGCTGCGTATGGAGTGCGGTTCGCCGCCAGAGCGTCAATATTCTCCAGCATGTGGGCTTCGGAAACATCCTTATAATAGTAATACCACGTGCAGTATCCGGTCATATTCTTATCTGCGTCAATGGGTTTCACCCCCATCTTTTCCGCTGCGATATCGGCATACTGCGTCAGCAATTCCCGCCAGTCCTCCCCCTCAAGGGTCACGGTTTCTTCCGGAGTTTCACCATTCTTTATATCCGGCTGGAACATCTCGATCCGGGTGATCCGGCGGTTTTCATACACCGCCCGCAACATCGTCAGTGAACGCAAGGCAGTAACTGCCCCCACCAGCAGAAAATGTCCCTCTTTACCGACCACGATCACATTGGTACTGGAAATATCCCCCCAGAAATGCTGATCGCCGGTAAGTGCCGGCAGAGGACAGCTCTGTGCCATCATCATATTATTGGTGTAAACCAGTGATCCAACCGGGAAATCGGTCTTTATTACAGAAAAAAATCCGTCTTCTCTCCGGGTATTCCAACTGTATGCCATAAAAATCCCCTTTAACTATCGTTATTTACAAACAGACAAGCGGATTTTTCCAGCAGGGAAAAATCCGTTTGCATATTTACTTTGCAATTCTCTGTGCAATCATTTGCTTTCCGGCAGAACCAACAGGAAGCGGTCGATGTAAACTCCGTCTTTGGAAGTGGAATTTTCCACATACGCCGGTCCGGTGAATTTGAGTGAAACAAAGACTTCGACCTTGTTATTCTCCGTTTTTTCCGCATTGATGTAAGATGCAAAATTCTGCTGCATCGCCCAGCTGGCATGACCCCAGAAAAAGGCATCTTTATCCAAAGTCACTTTGCCCAGCGGATAGAGGTGGTATTTCTCATCCTGCGGGATCTGCTCTTTACCAAGCTGTTTGTAAGCAAGACTTTTCTGGTCTTTATTGGAGAATATCCCCATGCGGAAAGGCAGCTTATGTCCCTGACGGCTTTTGAGTACTGCCATCGCCTTGCCGGAAACCGCATCCGCATCATCGACCAGCACCAGACCGTTTTTCGCCATCTTTTTTACCGATGTAAAGTTGCCGTGGACGATATCGAACAACTCTTTGCCTTCAAATTCAGCCGGGAGTGCCGCTTTCGCCCCGGTTTTGGGCAGCGTACCGGTACGGGCAAGCACGATCCGGTCGACATAGACACCATCTTTATTACTTGAACCTTTCACATAAGCAGGTCCGGTAAATTTGATCGACGCATAGACGGCAACTTTGTTGTTTTTCGGATTTTCAGCATCGTAAAAGGAATCCAGAAACTGCTGGATCGCCCAGCTCCGGTGAGCCCAGAAAGTACTGTCATCAAACAGCACGATGTCGCCGACAAAGTGGAAGTGATATTTCTCATCCTGCGGCAGATCCTTTTTCGGGATCTCGATTTTCAACTGGCCTTTGCCGCTCTTACGCCGGAAAATCCCCATGGAAAATGCGTGAGCATGAACGTTTTTCTGTTTCGGATGCACCTCAAATGCCAGAGCTTTGCCATTGGCAGCATCGGCATCATCCACCAGAAATACGCCATATTTGGCATAGGCTCCGACCCGTTTGAAACAGCTGCCATTCAATTCGGAAAAACCGAAATCCACACACTTTGACGGCAATTCAGCTGCCGCAAAAAGAGAACTGCCCAGTACGGAACATACTGCCAACCATAAAACTTTTTTCATAATATCACCCTTTTGTTGTTAAAGCATCTGCTACTCCCAAAAATATAAAACATGTTTGCCGATATGTCAAGTCCCAAAGAGATTATTTCTGCAACATTATTAAGCAATCAGCAAGCTGCTATTGAAAAAAAAGGCTTCAGGGGTTATATTATATGGATTTATAATGTTAAATTTTGTCGCTTTCGGAAAGGATTTCAAGCATGGCTGACATTATCGAAAAAACTGAATCTCTGGACTTTATCAGAGAAATCATCTCCAATGACGTGAAAAACGGTAAAAACGGCGGTCAGGTCATCACCCGTTTCCCGCCGGAACCCAACGGCTATATCCATATCGGTCACGCCAAAGCTCTCTGTCTGGACTTCGGCGTGGCACAGGAATTCAACGGCAAATGCAACCTCCGCATGGATGATACCAACCCCACCAAAGAAGATACCGAATACGTCGAATCAATCGTCAATGATGTCCGCTGGCTCGGCTTTGAACCCGCCGCCATCTACTACGCCAGCGATTACTTCGACCGGATGTACGACTGTGCCGTGGAATTGATCAAACGCGGCAAAGCATATATCTGTACGCTTACCAACGAAGAGTGGGAGGAGTACAAAGGCAATTTGCAGACCCCCGGAAAAGATTCCCCCGGACGCAGCCGCTCCATCGAAGAAAACCTCGACCTTTTCGCCCGCATGAAAGCCGGTGAATTTGAGGATGGCTCCATGGTTCTCCGGGCAAAAATTGATATGGCTTCGCCCAATATCAATATGCGTGACCCGGTGATCTACCGCATCCGCCGCATCCATCACTTCCGTCACGGAGACAAATACTGCATCTACCCCATGTATGACTTCGCTCATCCGCTGGAAGATGCTTTTGAGGGGATCACCCACTCGCTCTGCACTCTGGAATTTGAGATCCACCGCCCGCTTTATGACTGGGTACTGGAAAATCTCGATTTCCCCAATCCCCCGCACCAGTATGAATTCTCCCGGCTCAACCTCACTTATACCGTCATGAGCAAACGCAAACTGCTCCAGCTCGTCAAAGAAAATCACGTTGACAACTGGGATGACCCCCGGATGCCCACGATTTGCGGCATGAGACGCCGGGGGGTACCCGCCGCCGCCATCCGGAAAATGTGCAAAATCGTCGGCGTTACCAAATTTGACGGCATCACCGATGCCGCCGTTTTGGAACACTGCATCAGAGAGGAACTCAATGCCACTGCTTCCCGTTATATGGCGGTGCTTGATCCGCTCAAAGTCACCATCACCAACTTCCCCGAAGAAGGAGTGGAAGCTCTCGATGCGGTCAACAACCCGGAAAATCCCGATGTCGGATGCCGCAAAATCAACTTCAGCAAACATCTTTATATCGACAAAGCTGACTTTATGCTCGAACCTCCCAAAGGATATTTCCGGCTTGCCCCCGGTGCGGAAGTCCGTCTGCGTTACGGCTATTTCATCCGCTGTACCGATGTCGTAAAAGATGAGAATGGCAACGTTGTCGAAGTCCTCTGCACCTTTGATCCTGCCACCAGAGGCGGAAATTCCCCCGACGGCAGAAAGGTCAAAGGCACGATCCACTGGGTTTCTGCCGACGATGCCGTAGAAACGGAATTCCGTCTCTATGACCGGCTCTTTTCCGTCGAACAGCCCGGAGCTGACGGGGTGGATTTCCTCACCCAGCTCAATCCGGACTCAAAGAAGATCGTCAAGGGATTCATTGAGCCTGCCGCCGCAAAACTCGCCGCCGGAACTGCCATCCAGTTTGAAAGAGTCGGTTATTTTGCCGTTGACCCGGATACCAAAGATTCCCTGCCGGTTTTCAACCGGACAGTAACTCTGAAAGATTCCTGGAGCAAACAGCAGAAAAAATAAGATCCTGCGGAAAAATGAGTTGTGCGATCCTTATCCCGGCATACCGTCCGGATGAAAAACTTATTGCCCTGCTGGAGAAACTTTCTTCAGCAGGATTTAAGCATTCAGTTGTCATTGATGACGGCAGCGGTGAAGATTTTGCAGAAATTTTTGCCCAAGTAGAAAAACTTGATCATATCCATCTGCTCCGGCACCCGGTAAATATGGGAAAAGGGGCGGCATTGAAAACCGGGCTGATCTATATTGCAGAAAAACTTCCGGAGTGTACCTCGATCATCACCGCCGATGCCGATGGTCAGCACACCGTGGAAGATATCTGCCGTCTTGCCGGAGTCGCCGGAAAGGAACCGGAAAAACTCGCTCTCGGCGTCAGACAATTTGACGGCAAAGTCCCCCTGAGAAGCCTGATCGGCAACAAACTTACCGCCTTTTTCATGCGGCTCCTGCTGGGGATGAAAATTTCCGATACCCAGACCGGACTGCGGGCGATCCCCCGCAGTTTCATCCCGGATCTGCTGCTGATCCCCTATAACCGCTATGAATTTGAGCTGGAAATGCTTCTGGCTGCCAAACGCACCGGGCGGGCAACTGTGGAAATGCCGATCAAAACGGTCTATATCGACGGGAATTCATCATCACACTTCAATCCGCTGCTGGATTCATTCAAGATCTACATCGTCCTTTTCCGATATGTGCTGGTATCATTACTGACGGCAGTAACAGATTATCTGGTCTATGTCCCGGTTTTGTGGCTGCTGACAAACTTTTTGCAGAAAATTCCGGCAACGACCTCTACTGCAATAGCAGTAGCCGCCGGCAGGATCGCCGGGATCGCCGTACAATACACTCTTGTCCGGAAAGTAGTATTTTATTCCGACTCTCCGGTCATCAAAACCCTGCCGAAATTTATCGGGCTGGTAATCTGTTCCGGCTGTGCCTCATATTTGCTCATGCACGCTATTGAATACTGTGCGGAGTGGAACTTCTATCTTGCCAAACTGGTGGCTGAACTTATAATATATCTTGCCAATTTTCTTATTCAAAGGGATATGATATTCCAGAGAGAAGAGAAATGACCCGGAGATAATATGCTGTTTTTACGGGAAATAATTGCATTTTTTCAACTGACCATCCTGCCGGGATGGTTGTTTATCTCTCTTTTTGCTCCGGGTTTCGGAAAATTCCGGACGTTTCTGCTGATTCCCGGCATATCGCTGCTCATCAATTATCTCTTTGCCTCGCTGGCTCTTTTATTCGGGGTATTCAATACACCGGTATGTCTGGGATATACGGCACTGTGTTCCATTGCTTCGCTGATATTTCTTTGGAAAAACAAACGCTCTTTTCTGCAAAGTTCACCAGCTTCTGTGATCCGGGATATAAAAGACACCTTTCCGGTCAGGGAGCTGTTTTCCCGTACTGAAAAACAAGACAAAGTATTTCTCTGCCTTGCATTCACTCCGGCAGCTGCCGGAGTGATCTTTTTCCTCAACTGGGTGTTTTGTGCAACGGACAATATCTTTGCCTATTGGGATTCTGCCCTATCCTGGAACAGCTGGGCAGTAAACTGGTTTTCCGGAGTGATCCCGTACGGTACCGCTGAATATCCGCAGGCGATCCCGCTGAATTGGGCATTGGCATATCTGATCACCGGAGAAACCATCCAATTTGTCCCCAAACTGACCATCTCGCTCTTTCCTTTGCTCACCGTACTCTTTTTCTTTGAGTACGGCATCCGCAGAAAAAATCCGGCAATGCTGATGGCAGTATTTATTTTTACCATCTATACCGACCATGTGGACTACATTGCCCACGGCGGAGAATTGGATCTGCTTTTCGCCTATATACCCACGGCGATCCTTTTTATGCTTTTGGAGTGCAAAGAGGAGGGAAAAAGCAATCTTTTCGGAAAAAAATTATTCTGCATACTGCTGTTTGTGTGTACCGCAGGAACGGTCAAACAGGCCGGACTTTATCTGCTGATCGCCGTTTTCCCCGCCGCATATTTCTTTCTCAAAGAACGATTCACCGATCTGAAAATAACAAGAAAAATGATCTTTTTGAGCATCGCAGTAAGCATTGCGGCAGCTCTGCTGCTGATTACCCCGGCTTACGGAGTGTGTCTATGGAGGAAATTCACCGGCACACATGAATCAAATATCGATCTGGTAACCAATTCCATATATGGCGGCAAAAGCTGTCTGGAGCGTTTCATCTGCAGTATCCGGCTCTTTTTTCTGCGTTTGCAGTACGGTCTGCCGGACATTCCCAGTGCCCGTTGGACGGTACTTCCGGAAAACGTCAATATTTTCCGGCAGACAGCTGCTCTTTTCAAAGGGAAATACCTGTTGGGAAGTTTTATGCTGATCTGCAATATGCTTGCACTTTTCTTTGCCGGGAAAAAGCGGGATATGCGGATATTGATCGGATTCACGCTCCCGTTTTTCCTGATCTGGAGCATCTTTTTCTGTTACGATCTGCGTAATTTGTCTCTGGCGATCCCGTTTCTTGCTCTGATCGCCGGAAGCGGATTGGAAGGATTCTTCCAAACTGCGGCAGTCAGAAAAGTGGTAAGTCACGGGAAATTTCTGACCGGGAAAATCTGGATATTGCTTTTGGCATTATTACTGATATCCGCTTTTATTTTCCGCAACAATTTCAACAGCGGAATGAGACGGGAAAAGCACGCTCAACAACAGATAGACAAAATCGGCGACAAAAAAACCAATATGATCCTGCGGAATTTTATCCGCAAAAACGGATCTTCCCGGAAAATAATCCACAATTACCATTACCTGAAACTTATTCCGGAATTGATGCCGATCTCTGAATTAATGGAACTTTCCCTTGATAACGACACGATCCGTCAATCTTATCTTTCGGCAATAACAGATGACTCTTATGCAGGGATCCTGATCGACAATTTCGGAACCGCAGAATTTTTCAAAGATGATATCAATAAACGGATAAAAAAAGGCGAACTCAAAATTGAATCCGCCAATCAAAGTTTTACTTTTTATCTGAAAAACGGTATTATCAAAGCAGAGATTTGATGATCTCCTGCACCTCAACAGCTTCGATCATTCTTCCGGTACCGGCGGCTCCGCAGGCGACATTGCCATTCGCAGGGCCGGCAAATGCAACTCCACGCTCTTTCAAAATCCGGACATTTTCCTGACAGGCAAAGTGAGACCACATTTTCGGATTCATTGCCGGAGCATAGAGATGTTTTCCCTGAAATGTGGCGGCAAAAGTCGATAACGCATCATCGGCAATACCGTATGCCGCTTTTGCCAGAAAATTTGCCGTCGCCGGAACTACCGCAAAAAAATCTGCTTCGTCAGCCAATTCCACATGACGGGGACGCCACTGGGATTCATCCTCCCAAAGCGTAGTGATCACCGGACGGCGGGAGAGTGTGCGGAAGGTCACCGGAGTAACAAAACGGCAGGCATTTTCAGTCATGATGACCTGCACTTCAAATTCTTTGGCAAGTTTACTGCAAAGATCAGCGGCCTTGTATGCGGCAATACTGCCGGTAACACCCAAAACGATCAGTTTATCACTTTTCATACAAAAAGCTCCTCCTGAATATTGGCGGTACGCAGACGCATGGCTTTCAATACCGCAATCAATTCAACTGCGGCAGTATCCAGATCACCATTGACAACCATGTAGTCATAGATCCGGTAATTACGCAATTCACCGGCGGCGGCAGCGAGCCGCAGCTCCAATTGTTCCGGAGTTTCGCTGTTGCGTCCGGCAAGTCTCTGCCGGATAACATCCAAAGACGGCGGAGCAATAAGAATAAACTGGGCGGCATTGCGGATCTCCGGATCATTTTCTGCGGCCTGACGGATCTGTTTTGCTCCCTGCACATCAATATCAAGCAATACTTCTTCTCCCCGGCGGATGCGGTTCAAAACTTCACTTTTAAGCGTGCCGTAGCAGTTGCGGAAAACCTCCGCATGTTCCAGAAATTCCCCGGCGGCAAGTTTCTCTGCAAATTCCTCCCGGCTCAGGAAATAGTACGCTTTGCCGTGTTCTTCGCCCTCTCTCGGAGTCCGGGTGGTACAGGAGACCGAAAACTGCAGATCCGGCAATTCCGCCATGGCACGTTTGACTAAAGTTGATTTTCCGACCCCGCTGGGCCCGGAAATGACGATCAGATTGCCGCTCTTTTTCATTGGAATCCTCCGGCACACTTTTTTTCCCATCCCGGGAAATTCCACTTCTCCGGGAAAATGCGGCATTGCCGCGGTTTGACTTTTTCGATCTGACAGCAGGGCAATCCCTGACTGTCCACAGTAAGGTATTCACATTCGCCATTGGGCTTTTCTTTCAACGACAAATGCTGACGGTCGGGGGTTATCTCGGTGTGTTCAGCGAGAAACTCATCGACAGAAATGCCGAGTTCAGCGGCTATCGCATCGACCTCGGCATCTTCCAGTTTTACTGCTCCCGGCCAGCGGCAGCACGCTCCGCACCGGGCACAGACAAATTTTTTCATAATCCGGTTCAGCGGTTGAATGAATCAAAATTCAAATCATCTTCGCGGATGTCGATCATGAGAAAACCAAGAGCGAAGTCTGCCCATTCGATCGGATGCAAATAAACTCCGGCATCGACGATGAATCCGAGGGATCCGCCGATCGCCCAGAAGTCACGGGCTCCGGTGTAATAATTGTAAACCCGCATTTCCGGAGTGGGGACTCCGGCACGGCATTCAACATATTTGTCAACCAGCAAAGAGCCTTCACGCAAAGCATACTCTTCTTCGCCGATGGCGACAAAAGACCAGTACCAGCCATCCTCGACACCGATACCGTACTGACGGTTGAAGTCCTTGTAAAGTTTGTAAGTCCCGGCACTGTATCCGGCACCGATGTCAGCCAGACGGGTCCCCATCAGACGGGCCTCTGCGACCGGACCGACACCGACGGTCACACTGAAAAGATCCAAAGCATCCAGAATACGGTTGGGCAGATAAAGAGCGATTTTCTCACCCCAGTTGGTCTCTTTACCGGGAACAACTTCTCCGGCGTAAGCTCCGGAAAATGCCAGCATCAGTGCGGCGATTGCAAAAAACTTTTTCATTTCTTTTTCTCCTTGTTTTTGAAACAATACTCAACTGTACAATACAATGCTTTTAATTTAACCCCGGTATGGATTTTTTCAAGTCTTCATCCGCAAATTTTGACAATTCTTTTTATCCGGTACAGGAATCACAGCTTTTAATGATGAAAAATGTTGAAAAGTTTTCTCTTTGGGGTTATATTATAGCGAATATATTTTATTAATCTGATATAGTGATAAATTTCAGGAGCAAAACAATGAAATTCAAAAGCGTTTCCAATCAGGTCGATTTTCCGGCGATGGAGCAGGAGATCCTGAAGCTGTGGGAGAAAAATGACACTTTCAAAAAATCCCTCGACCAGCGTAAAAACGGAAAAGAATTCGTCTTCTATGACGGCCCTCCTTTCGCTACCGGTCTGCCCCACTACGGACACCTGCTCGCCGGTACGATCAAAGACGTCGTCCCCCGTTACCAGACCATGTGCGGCAAGTATGTTGAACGCCGCTTCGGCTGGGATACTCACGGTTTGCCCATCGAAGCTCTCGCACAGGATGCTCTCAAAATCAACGGAGCTCACGAAATCCGGGAATTCGGCGTGGATAAATTCAACGAGCAGTGCCGTTCAATGGTTCTGCGTTACGTCGGAGAATGGCGCCGCACCGTCACCCGCATGGGACGCTGGGTCGATTTCGACAACGACTACAAGACGATGAATCCGCAATTCATGGAGTCCATCTGGTGGATTTTCAAACAGCTCTGGAATCAGGGCAGAGTTTACAAATCATACCGCATCATGCCCTATTCATGGAAGCTCTCAACTCCGCTTTCAAACTTCGAAGCCGGCAGCAACTACAAAGATGTGCAGGATCCGGCGATCACCGTCCGGGCAAAGGTCACTTCCGGTGCCGATACCGCATGGGGCGAAACTTATCTGCTTGTCTGGACCACCACCCCGTGGACACTGCCAGAAAACCTTGCCATCTGTGCCGGAGCAAATGTCGATTACTGCGTTGTCCGGGATCTCTCCGATCCGGCAAAAGCATGTTATGTCATGGCCAAAGCCCGTATCTCCACACTCTTCCGCAAGGAGGAGGACTTTGAGATCGTCGCCGAAATGAAAGGCAGCGAGCTGAAAAACTGGACTTACGAACCGCTCTTCCCCTACTTCGCTGAATTTGCTTCTGAAGGTGCCTTCCGGGTACTCAACGATGATTACGTCAGCATCGATGACGGTGTCGGCTTGGTCCACATCGCCCCGGCATACGGCGAAGATGACTTCCGGGTCAGCCGGGAAGCCGGGATCATGGTCATCGCCGATCCGCTGGATACTTCCTGTAACTTCACCGATAAAATCCCCGAATACGCCGGAAGATTCTGCAAAGATTGCGACAAGGATATCATCCGCCGCCTCAAAGATGAGGGCAAACTCGTCCATCAGGCGACCATCACCCACAGCTATCCTTTCTGCGACCGTACCGATACCCCGCTCATCTACCGGGCCATCGAAGCATGGTATGTCAAAGTCGAAGATCTCCACGAAAAACTTTTCTCCGCCAATGAGCCTGTCCGCTGGCAGCCCGATTACGTCGGTGGCAAACGCTTCGGCAACTGGCTGCTCAATGCCCGTGACTGGAATATCAGCCGCAACCGCTTCTGGGGTTCCTGCATCCCCGTCTGGATCAATGACGAGGACCCCGAAGACCGCATCTGCGTCGGCAGTGTCGCCGAATTGGAGGAACTCTCCGGTGTGAAAGTTACCGATTTGCACAAACACTTCATCGACAAGATCGTTATCAAAAAAGACGGCAAAACCTATCACCGCACCCCCGAAGTGCTGGACTGCTGGTTTGAATCCGGTGCCATGCCTTACGCCCAGGTGCATTATCCTTTTGAAAATAAAGACCGCTTTGAGAAAAACTTCCCGGCAGACTTCATCGCCGAAGGTCTCGACCAGACCCGCGGCTGGTTCTACACTCTGATGGTTCTCGGCGTCTGCCTTTTCGGCAAATCACCCTACCGCAACGTGGTCGTCAACGGCCTTATCCTCGCTGAAGACGGTCAGAAAATGTCCAAACGCAAAAAGAATTACCCCGATCCCAACGAGGTGATCGACCGCTGCGGTGCCGATGCTCTGCGGCTTTTCATGCTGGGCAGTCAGGTCGTCCGTGCCGAAGACCTCAAATTCTCCGAAGCCGGAGTCAAAGAGATCCTCCGCGGCGTGATGATCCCCATGTGGAACGCCCTCTCATTTTTCACCACTTACGCCAATGTGGACGGTTACGATCCCGGCACCGGCGAGGTCAAACCACCGGTCAATCCCGCCAATGTGCTTGACCGCTGGATTTTGAGTTCCGCTTCCCAGATGGTAGGTGAGATCCGGGCGGAAATGGATAATTACAACCTCCAGAAAGCCGCCACCAGATTCGCCAAATTCATCGACGATCTGACCAATTGGTACATCCGCCGCAGCCGCCGCCGCTTCTGGAAAAGCGATTCGGATACCGACAAGCTCGAAGCATACCAGACTCTGCACTATGTCCTGCTGCTTTTCGCCAAGACCGCCGCACCTTTCATTCCTTTCACCACTGAAGCGATCTATCAGGCGATCAAAACTCCGGGTATGCCCGATTCAGTCCACCTCTGCGACTACCCCGTGCCGGACGACTGCCGTGACGAATATCTGGAAAAACAGATGGCTCTCACCATGCTCGCCGTCTCCCAGGGCCGCTTCCTGCGTACCGCCAACAACCTCAAAGTGCGTCAGCCGCTTGCCCGTGCCATTCTCGCCCTGGGAAGTGCCGAAGAAAAAGAGATGCTCGCCGGTACCGCCAAAATCATCGCCGATGAACTAAACGTCAAACTCGTTGACTTCTGTGATGATGAGGAACAATTGGTCAAACGTTCCTGCAAAGCCAACTTCAAAGCTCTCGGTGCCAGACTCGGTAAAGAGATGAAAGCCGCCGCCGCCAAGATCGCCCAGCTCAACGCCGCTGAAATTTCTGCGATTTTGGGCGGAAATCCGCTGGAGATCACCCTTTCCGACGGTTCAACAGCTTCCATTGGTGCCGATGACCTTATCATCAAACGTGAAGAACGTCCCGGTCTGGTCGCCGCCAGTGAAAACGGCGTCACCATCGCTCTGGAAACCAGCCTCACTCCCGAACTGGAAGCCGAAGGTATGGCCCGTGAATTGGTCAGCAAACTCCAGAACCTGCGTAAAGAAAGCGGTCTGGAAGTCACCGACCGGATCATCGTTTCCTACAGCACCGACGAAAAGACCGCCGCCATGATCACGGCATATTACGATTACATCGCCAATGAAGTTCTGGCGGAGAAAATCGTTGCAGGAGAAGGTGACAACGTCTTGGATGTCAATGGAGTTGAAGTAAAAGTAAATGTCTGCAAAGCCTGACACCGCAGTTTCCTCCAAATTTCGGGGTAAAGCCCTTTTGACAGCAGTTTCAGCCTTACTGGTAATCATACTGCTGGCAATCGCCGTGCGTAAAAACCCTGCACCGGAAAATAGTATTCCGGTGCAGACGGCATTTCCGGTAATGGGTACGATCGGCAGAGTGGCGATCTACGCCGGGGAAAAGGAGCTGACAACTGCGACGGATATTTACCGGCGTGAATTTGATGCTGTATCCGCTGTCTTTTCGCTCCGGGATCAGGAGAGTGAATTATTCCGGCTGAATTCATCCGCCGCAGAAAAACCATTCCCCTGCTCGGAAACCATGTGGTTTCTGCTGATGCGGGCAAAACAGGCTTATGAAGAAACTGCCGGAGCTTTTGATATTACGGTAAAACCGCTGATGGATCTCTGGGGATTCTATCAGCAGAAAAAACGTACCGATCCACCCTCGGCAGCAGAAATTGCCGCTGTCCTCGAAAAGACCGGATTTGATAAACTGCAATTCAACGAAGCCGAAAAAACTGTCTTTTTCACCGTTCCGGGGATGGCTCTGGATTTTGGCGGCATTGCCAAAGGATACGCCGCCGACCGGGCGGCACAAGCTGTTTCTGCTGCCGGGATCACCGCCGGGGTGATCGACATCGGCGGCAATCTCAGGATGCTTCCCGATGCTCCGGGTGGAAAAGAGGGATTCATTGTGGCGATCCGTGATCCGAAAGACCGCAACTCGGTTCTGCCTGAAACGTTGACCGTCAAACCGGCAATGGCAGTCTCAACCTCCGGGAATTATGAGCGTTTCATTGAATTGAATGGTAAAAAATACAGCCATATCATCTCTCCGGCAACCGGTTATCCGGCAGAAATTTCTGCCGTTACCGTCGTTGCTCCAACGGCACTGGATGCCGATATTTTCTCTACCGCCTGTGTTGCCGGCGGTGAAAAAACCGCAGAACTCCTGCGTCAAAAATACCCGGAACTGCAAATCTACTTTATGAGGTAATAAAAATGTATAATCTCTACCGGATCGCCGCCGTCTCTCCCGATCTGCACAGTGCCGATATCATCTATAATTTTTCCTGTATCGCCGATGATTATCAGCAGGCGGTCGCCAATGGAGCATCACTGGTGCTTTTCCCGGCAATGGCAGCGACCGGTAAAAGCTGCGGAGTGCTTTTCCAGCAGCCTTATCTGCTGACAGAAACTTACCGGCAGGCAGAAAAATTTGCCGCTCTCACCGGCAATGTCCCGGCGGTGTTCGGATTGCCTGTTCTCCACAAAAACCAGCTTACAGAGTGTGCCGCCGTTGCTCAAAACGGTAAAATCGCCGCCCTTGTTGTCCGGCAAAATTCCGATCTGCCCGGATTCAACGGCGAATTACCGGATGATCTGTTTTTCGTCCCGGCGGGAAGTGTTTTTGATGCCGGGATAACCTTTTCCGTGGAATTTGCCGGAGACATGCCCGCAGATTCATCAGCAATGCTCCGGCTTTTCTGCGGAGCGGAGGCGGAACTCCCCGGAGCGTGGCAGCAGAGAGAAAACTTCTTCCGTTCTTTCTCTGGATATTCCAAGACAGCCAATGCCGCCGCTTTCGCCGGATGCGGTGAATCCACAAGCGATCAGCTTTACGGCGGAGCATTGCTGATCTGCAATCAGGGCAAAACCATCGCCCAACGCCCTTCCCCGGCAACGGCAAAGGGAATTATTTACGCCGATATCGACGCCGATAAAATTGTTGCCGCCCAACTCAAAAAGAAAAGTTTCCCCTCTGCGGCAATCGCCATTGCCGCAATGCCGCAAGCTCCGGACATGCGTTATCTCGACAATCCGCAACATCCTTTCCTCCCGGAAAACGAAGCGGAAAAAGAGAATTTCTGCCGCGAATCTTTTGCATTTCAATGCATCGGATTGAAAGAAAGATTTATCAGATGCCGGGCAAAAAAAATGATCCTCGGCATCTCCGGCGGTCTGGATTCCACCCTCGCTCTGGTCGCCATGTATCTGCTCTGCCGGGATAATAATTTGCCCATGGATACCATCATCGCCGTGACCATGCCCGGATTCGGCACCACCGGCAGAACCAAAAACAACGCCCTCAAACTGGCAGAGATCATCGGAGCAGAGATCCGGGAGATCCCTATTGCCCAAGCGTGTTTACAGCACTTCTCCGATATCGGTCATGACCCGGAAAAGACCAACAGTGTGTATGAAAATTCCCAAGCAAGAGAACGCACCCAGATCCTTATGGATATCGCCAATGCCGAAAACGGTATCGTAATCGGTACCGGAGACCTCTCGGAGATCGCCCTGGGCTGGTCAACATTCAACGGAGACCAGATGGCTATGTACGCCATAAATTCATCCATCCCCAAAAGCAATATCGCCGCCATGCTGAAGTATGCCGCAAAATCCATGCCGGAAGCAGAAAAAATCCTGCAGGATGTGATCGATACTCCGGTCAGTCCGGAATTGCTCCCGCTGGATGAAAACGGAGAAATCGCCCAGAAAACGGAAAATATCCTCGGTGCTTATGAGCTGCATGACTTCTATCTTTATCACTTTACCGGTGGTATTGGAGATGCTGAAAAACTTCTGGCTCTCGCCCGCAATGCTTTTGATGGGAAATATCCGGATGAGGAGCTGTGCCGGGTACGGGAACTCTTTATGAGACGCTTTTTCACCCAGCAATTCAAAAGAACTGCCGGACCGGATGGAATTCAGGCTGGAATCATTTCGCTCTCCGCCCGCAACGCATGGCAGATGCCCGCCGATATCAACGGCAAACTTTTCATCTCCAAAGAGTAAAAAACAACTTATCTGTCAGAAAATTTTTTCAGACAGACAAGTTTGCGGATCTCCTCGCAATAAACATTGATCGGCAGAAAATCATTTTTACCGCCGGCAAGAAAGCGGTAAAAGATATTCTGATTCATTCCCCGGCAAAAAGATATATCATCCGATTTGGGCAGAGGCGGCGGAAATCCTGCCAATTCACCCTCCCATAAAACTCCGGTAACATCTCCATTGGAGAATGCCGGATTCCGGTGCAGAATGATCCGGGATCTCGCCGGAACCGTGGCCAATATCTCATCCAGTACCGGATGCTGATAACCGGCGATCACGTGGATTATATTCACCTCCGGCACACTGCCGACAGCACGCAGCTGCTGCTCAAGCAATGGTTTGCCGGCAAGATTTTTAAGAAAACGCGGTTCATTATTTCCGGTGCGGCAGCCCAAACCGCAGGCAAAAATGAAAAATTCAATATCCATCAATACGATCCCCATCCCAATCACTATATTAATATAGCACAGTTTATTATCAAACTCAAGGGGTTATGAAAAATTTCATCACTCTTTATCCGGCTTTACGCTCACTTTTTCTCTCATTTTTTCAATAAAAAACTTGCAAAACAGTGTTGTCCGGATTATCTTATCCCGGAATGAAAGCAGAAAGAAAGGAGCTGTGTTTTATGCGTAATGGTAAATTCGGTTGTGCGTTGTGGGGTTGCGGTTGGGTGGCAAGCGGTCATATCGCCGCTTATTTGAAAAACCCGGATTGTGAATTCATCGGACTCGGCAGCCGGAGCATGAGCAGCTGTCAGGCGAAAATTGCTGAATTCGGTCTGCATGACACCACCATTTACCCGTCATTTGAAGCGATCCTCAATGATCCCCTGGTAGATGTCATTTCCATTTGCACGCCCAATGATCTTCATGCTGAAGAAGCTATGCTCGCCGCCAAAGCCGGAAAACAGATTTTTCTGGAAAAACCAGCCGCCGTCAACGAAAATGAACTCGATGAATTGGTCAATACCATCAATGAATATCATACCAAAACCATGATGGGACTGGTTTTGAGATTCAATCCGCTCACCCGGATGCAGAAACGGTTGATCGCTGACGGTGAACTCGGAAAAGTTTTCATGGCCAATGTCGATTACTGGTTCGGCAGAGACCGCGGCGGCTGGATGAAAGAGGGTAAACGTGCCGGAGGAGCATTCGTCCTCGGCGGCTGTCACAGCGTCGATCTCGCCTGTTATCTGATGGATACCGAAATTTCCGCCGTCCGGGGCGATGCCGTCCAAATCGGTGACTGGTACGATTATCCACCCATGGAAACGGCTCAAGTACGTTTCGCCAATGGTGCAAAAGGAGTTTTCAGCTGTTCCCTTACCGGATTTGTTCCCTATACCGCCAATATCCACCTGCTCGGAGAAAATGGCACCATCCTCAATGACCGCTTCTTCCTGCGGCGCTTTCAGGAACAAAAGGAATTTTTCTCCATCGATACCGGCGTAAAGAAAAGCGGAGATGTCTATTCCCATCCCTTCCCCGAAATGGTGAAACACTTTATCGACTGCCTGAAAGAAGACCGGGATTCCGAACACAATGTCGCTTCTGCGGTGAATTCACACAAAGCATGTTTCGCCATCTGCCGCAGTGCCGCTGCCAACGGTCAGTGGATAGAGCTGTAAGATGACTGAATAAAAAAAAGGGGGCGTTGCTTACCTATGTCAAGGTTTGGCAACAGCCCCTGAAAATTTTATCCGCTTAACGGAAAAGTTTTTTGACAAATTCCTGCCCCGGAGGATGCAATTCGGGATCTCCGTAATAGAGCAGCTCCCAAGTAATGAGCTTTTTGGCATATTTAGCTGCATTATTGATCTGGAGAGTGATCCGGTCAGCTTCCGCCGCCCGGCGGCTGGTCTCATCAATATAGGGAGCACAGCACTCAAAAACTTCCACATTGCTCCAGAATTCAATTCCGCAGTCACGGGCGATACGGTCCCAGATCGCCAGAGCTTCGGGCTGGTTGTCCATGGTGATGCAGCCGCAGCCGATGGAATCCTGCGGAGCAATGATGTCCGGATGGCTCTTGCTGAAAATCGAACACCACGAATCATACATGTCATTCATGGTCTCCGGATAATAGAAAGTAGCAGGAGACATCAGAATTTTCAGAGAGGGATCAGCATTGCGGATCTCGCTGAAAAATCCGTGGTACAGCTGGGCAAGGAACTGCTCCAATTCAATATTGCGGGTACCGGTGTAGGCAGATTCCGGTGAGAAATAGAATCCGTGGAACATATCCCGGTATTTGAGCAATTCTTTGAAACAGGCGGTCTGCAAAGCGATCTCCTCATCGACCATGGAGCCGGTAAGACGCTCTTTCCAGCAGGTAACTGCTCCCCTGCCGCCCATAAAGACGGTCAGGCCCAACTCATTGGCGGCTTCCAGCATCGGCTCAACGATATTCCAGGTGCGGTAATCTTTGAATGCTTCAGAGGGATAGTAGCACTCTTTAAGCTCGCTCCACAGTGCCGCCTGAAAGATAACCGTGTCGATTCCCATGCCTTTCAGCCGGGTCAATCCTTTCAGCCAATCTTTCTTATCCCAATTCATCGTCTCCGCCCCCCGGTAGTTCGGGGGGTGAGCATAGATAAAACTGCCGGTGATCGGCATTTGGGGTTCCTGAATCCCGGCAGCCTCAACCGCAGCACGGTTTTTCTGCTTACGCATATCCCGCCGCTTCTGTGCCGCTTCGGTATCGCAATAACCGACCGGGGGCAGATAGAGCTGATAGCCGGGCATCTGTTTGATTGAAAAAAGTTCGTTACTCATTTTAAGTTTTTCCTTGTTGCTTGGTTTGGAAAAATTACACCATTGAAATATAATCTCAATACCTTTATTTGTCAAGAATTCCACAGGCAAATTGTATCAATAAGTGACAAATTGGTATGATATCCCGGATCAATATCCGGAGATGCCGGAATAACTGCCGCAGGCAAACCCTCTTTATTGCGGGTTTGCCATGCGAAATATCCCTGCTCTTTGCAGGTGAAGTCATTCCAGAACGCCGCCGAACACAGGTCGATTATCCGGCTTTGATCGCAGGAACAGAAAATCTCATTTTCAGCAGCGGCACGGATGGTTTCCGGCAAGCTCCACCACGGCATATCCTGATTTATCGGCGTCTGACTGATAACGTCAAAACTTTTGATGATCCCTCTTGCTGACGGTGAATAGCCGATATTGAAAGTGTGTTCCAGCAGTTTCGGGAAAAGTTCCCGGCACCGGTCCAAAAGCTTCCCGTCCTGCTTGCGGTGCAAAGTTTCCAGATACAGCAGAAACTTCTGGGCAAGCCCCAGAAATTCCAGCGTATGTCCGGGGTCACAGAGCAGTTTGCCGTTTTCCACCCACACGGAATTATCCGGGTGTACCGCCTCAAAGAAGTCCGGACGCCCCTGATCAAACTTCATGTGGATATCCAGAATCCGCTCAATAAAACGCACCCCGCAATCACAATACCACTCATCTTCGGTCAATTCCGCCGCCGCTGTGATCCCGGAAAGAGCGATCATAAAGGGCCCCTGCAGCAGTTTGCCCTCCTGCGCCGTTACCGGGTTGGCAGGGTCAAAGGGCTGCTGATCGGTCACAAAACGGTGATTCTCAATGGCAATGAGAGTATTTTTGAAGTAGTTTACCGATCCGGCAAAAAGTTCTTTATCTCCAAGCACATAAGCCGCATTGAACAAACCTTTGGACACAAAAAGATCGCTGTAATTGGCATCTCCGGCGATCGCCTCTTTGCAGGGAGAACCATCCGGATAGATCCGGTTGCCATCGGTGTCCAGCGTAAAAAACATCCTTCCGTTGTTCTTCTCTCCGGCACGCTGCATTTTATCGCATACCGAACGCAACACCGGCAATATCCGCTCTTTTTCCCCGTAAGATGCCGCAAGATGACCGGCAAGAGATTCCAATGCCCGCCCCTGGATCCACGAATAGATCACTTTGCCGGAACGGAAAAGTGATGCTTTATCCTCCGTTGAAAAGTGATCATTCCCGGTCATCAGGTCAAATTTGGTATCAATGAAACCGTATTCCGGGTGGGCCTCAAAGCGTTTGAGGATAATATCAACAGTAGAATTGATGATCGTTTCATACTGCTGAATCAATTCTTTACGTTTTTTCATAACTGATCTCCGTTGTTTCTCCAAACAGGTATTGTCTCATCTTTTGTAAAAAATCTTTCCTTCCGTCTCCGTTGCTCTACGCCGCGACGAGGCGGTGGTGCATTGCGGGATAGCAAATCACAATTTATGCGATATGTTTTATCCGTTAACAAAAATATTTGTTTATAAGCCCCTGCTTGGGTTTTACAAAATTTGGAACATTTTCTCAAAAACAATACAACGTTGTAAAATACACCGGAGAATGGAATTTTACAAGGAAAAATGTTTGCATTTCAGCGTAAAGATGGTATATTTATCAAAAGGACAACGCTTGTTTATTATCAAGGAGATCAAAATCATGAAATATTTTGCCCTGCTGGCGGCTTTCGCCGTTGCCGGAATCGCTTCCGCAGCTCTCCCCGGAGATAAAACCCCGGTAACTCCTTACAAATTGCAGTGGGTCGATTGCTCCCCCATGCCGCTGGGAAAAATCAATGACGATATCAATCCCGGTATCCCGGATCTGCGGGCGGTGGTTTTCATGTACACCAGAAGCGAGGATGCCAAATACACTGCCGAAATGCTCGATTCCCTGCGGCGGAGATTTCAGAAACAACTTCTGATTGCCATCATCACCCCGGATAATGTCTCCGATGCCGAAAAATTCCGCAAACAGCTCCCCGACCTCCGGGTACGGCTGGCAGTCGATCAGGAAAGAAAACTTACTCCGGATTTCATGAATAACAGCATAATGCTTTTCCCCATGGCATTTCTCATCGACCGGCAGGGTACTGTCCTGTGGCGGGGCGAAGCTGTCGATCTGCCCGAAGCTGTCGAATTGCAGCTCGACGGCAAACTCTCCTTGAACACCCAGAAAAAAGTTGATCCGATGATCTACAAAATGCAGCAATCCATGCGGGATGGCAATATGTTCAAAGCTCTGGAAAGTGCCGTGGAAATTTTGAAAGTCGATCCCGGCAATCCCGCCGCTTTGCGGATGGCTGTATTTACCGCCGAATCCCTCAATCAGGTCAATTACCTCTGGCAGATCATCAATCATCAGCTCACCGCTGCCAAACATCTGCCCAGAGTGAGTTTCACCGCCCTCGACCTCATCCGCCGCCGGGGGGAATTGCGGAAGTATCTGCCGCATCTGATCGACTGGTTCGCTCAACAGCCCTATCCGTCAACTGTACGCTGTGCTTTTGCCGACAACCTGCTCAACGGATTCCCCTTTGATGCTCAAGCTGTCCTAGGAGCGGAAAAAATTCTTGCCTCAACTCCGATGCCGATCAATGCTCTGCCCTCGCAGATGGGACAGATCCTGGCGGTGCGGGCAAGGCTGAAATACGCTTACGGCGACCTCAAAGCCGCCGAAGCCGACCTCGCCGAAGCTGTCGAATACTTCAAACACGCCGGAGAGAAACGCAGTGCCGAAACCGCTTCCTACCAATTGCAGTATTTCCGCACGCTGATCAAACACCTTAAAATGGAGCAGTAATTTTGAATCAGTCCGATAATATCGCCGCTCCCGCCAGTGCCATCGGCGGTGCCGTAACCGTCATCCGTCTTTCCGGCCCCGGAGTATTGGAGATCGCCAATAAAGTCTGGCACGGCAGAACTCCTTTAAGTGCCGCCAACGTCAGAAAAATGCTCCTCGGTAAAGTTGCCGGAGATCCCACTTTGGCGGTATATATGAAAGCTCCTTTCAGTTACACCGGAGATGATGTCGTTGAATTGCAGTGCCACGGCGGAGCTGCCAGTGCCAATGCGGTAATGAAACTTCTGCTCGCTTCCGGATGCCGGCTGGCTGAACCCGGAGAATTTACCTGCCGGGCATTTCTCAACGGTAAACTTGACCTCCTTCAGGCGGAAGCTGTTGCGGATCTGATCGCTTCTTCCAGCGAAAACGCCATGCACATGGCTCAAAAACAGCTTGCCGGATCTTTGAGCAGCCGTATTGATGAACTCTATGATCTGATAATTTCCCTGCGTTCAGAGTGCGAATCCCGATTGGATTTCCCGGATGAGGAGCTGGATTTTGATGACAGCGTACCTGACAAGATCAGAGAGACCCGCAATGCCATAATCTCATTGATCGAAACCGGTAAAGCCGGAGCATTGATCCGGGATGGTGTACAGGTCGTCCTCGCCGGGAAACCCAATTCCGGTAAATCCAGTTTGCTCAACAGGATACTGGGCTTTGACCGGGCGATCGTCAGTGCCATACCCGGCACGACCAGAGACACCGTGGAATCCGCCGCTGTGATCCGGGGGATCGGAGTGAATCTCACTGATACTGCCGGATTGCGGGAGAGTGATGACCCGGTGGAAAAAATGGGTATCGAAAGATCATTCCGCACCATCCGTGCCGGTAAAGTGACCTTTTGGCTGCTGGATGCTTCGTCGGATGATCCTGCCGGAGAGATCGCTGCAATCGACCATGATGCCCCGGGGATCATCGCCGTATGGAACAAATGTGATATTGCCGGAGATATCCAAACTCTCCCGGAAACCGGCTTACCGACGGTAAAAATATCCGCCAAATCCGGTCTGAATATGGATACGCTCTTTGATGAATTCGAAAAGGCGGTCTTTGCCGGAGGAACTCCCTCCATGCCGGAACTCGCCGTCAATGCCCGCAGTGCCGATCTGCTGGAAAAATCCCTCCTCTCCCTCGACCGGGCGGAAAAATCTTTCAATGACGGAGATTATGAACTTGCCGCTGCTGAATTGGCAGAAGCATCTGTCAAAATCGGAGAGATCACCGGCAGAACCACATCTCCGGATATTCTGGACAAGATATTCCACCGCTTCTGTATCGGCAAATAAGAAAAATGCCGGCGGTCACTCTTTTACCGCATCAACTTTGATGCCGCCGGGAGGGATCAGCCAATTGCCGATATTGCCGTTATCTGTAAGCTCCATCGGGATTTTGCCGTTTTTATCGGTGATCGTCCGGCTGGCACCGTATTTCAAAAGGATCTTCACTGTATCAAGCTGATTGTATCTGGCGGCGATATGCAAAGGTGTTTCGCCGTCAGCATTGACCGAATTTATTTTCAACACCTTCTTTTTCAGCAGAAATTCCATTGCCTCACCGCCGCCGGATTCAGCGGCATAGTGCAAAAGGTTGTTCTTATCCCGGTCAAGCAGTTGGGAATCGGCTTTGGCTTCAAAGAGCTTTTCCATTTTCAATATGTCACCGTAACGGGCAGCAAAGTGAAATTCACTGCGTCCGACCGCATCCTGACGATTCAATACGGACAAATCAGAGGTCTCCAATTCACCTTTATTCACCCAGTGAAAACTCATGAACCGCTCAAAACGGTCAAGATACTGCCGTACAACAAGCCAATGGCGGTGAGTGAAATAAGTACCGGTACCTCCGATAAGCAACAAGATCACCAGCAAAATGAAACATCCACGCCGACGGTTGCGAAGTTTCGGCTCATCACTTTTGCCGGATGATTTTTTTGTTTTGCTCTCCTTTACCGGTTGTGCCACTGCCACCGGCACAACTGCCGGAACTTTGAGTTTCAACTCCGTTTCTTCCTGAACCGGGGCTGCTTCCTCCTTAATTTCCGGAGCTTTCACCGGAGCAGACAGTTTTATCTCCGGAATATCATCCTTTTCCGGCACTTTGTTTTCTTCACTCATTTTTTCGCTCCTTTTCCGGAACAGAAATTCCCAATGATGATGCAACAGCACGAATTCCGCCCAGCGGCTGATGATTGAGCATGACCGGCTGTTTTTTATCCGTATCCCAGATCACGAAACTGCTGGAGCCGCCGCCATCCATATTTACGCCATTATCCGCCCCCATATACTTGAGGATCAAACCGACCTCCCGGATCGTACAACCCATGCTGAATCCGGGCTGTCTGCCATCTATGACCATGAAGTAAAGATATTTTTTGTCAGCCGTAAGCCCGATACCGGTACGGGGGGCAAGATAATCCCCTCCGATCGTAGTAACTCTGCCATCTGTCAATACCCGGTGATAACTGGTGACAGCCTGCCATATCTGCGATAAATCTTCATTTTCACCGACCACACGCAAGTCGATCGTGCCGTCCCGGTAAAAAAGCAGCGTCGGCCGGTTTTTCGGCCGCACAGGAGAAACTACAACGCCGTCGGAAACCAGTAATCCCAGACGGGTGGCATGGGGACTCGGAGTCTTATCCCACGGCCCCCACGGAGAAGCATTGATCGCGGCAACCATATTGACATTATTCTTTTGAGCTTCACTCATAAAATCAACTGTTCTCTGACGCAGGGTGTGGATCTGCAGATCCGGATGTGTCGGCATCGGTTTACCGTAATCTGCCGCCTTTTTCGCCGTATGAAAGTTGAATTTCCGACTCAAATCTATCCGCATCAGCCAAATTTCCATCAACCGGGGGGAAGTTCGCTTTTCGTGCATGTAAACGATCCCCGGAACCAGCTCTTTCGCTTTGTTCCAATCGGCTTTTTTCTCATTCCACCACTCGGCACAAAGCACTTGTGATACGATGGCAAACAATAAAACAAATAAAGTCTTTTTCACAGCCCCCCCTTATAATTTGATAATGTCCCAAATTTTATAAAACCCAAGCAGGAACTTATAAACAAACATTTCTGTTAACGTATGGAATATATCACATAAGTTGTGATTTGTCAAACCGGCAAACACGGGTTCGATCCAACCGGTGGATGCAGTGTGAGGCAAGGTCGCGGGCAAATCAAGGCGGATGAGCAGGATCCGTCTTCGTTCCACTACGCCGGGACAAGGTGTACTAAACGTGCATGAATGAACATAAAATCAAAGACTGCCTTACTCGCAGTCATGAGTACGGCATAAGCCGCACGGAATGGCGGAGAGCGAGGCCTCCGGAAAATCGACTGCAACCGCCGAGGGCGAAGCCCGAGCGGCGAGGCCGCTCTCCCGCGGCCGCAGGGAGATTTTTTGGAGAAGAAAGAGATTGCCCGCAATGCACCACCGCAGGAAAGATTTTTCACAAAAAATGAGACAATAACTATAATTTACCTGCCGCCAGTGCCGCAAGGTCACTGCGTTCACTCTTGCGTAACGTAACATGTCCGAAAACCGCTTCCCCTTTCAGCCGGTCAACCGTATAACTCAAACCATTGCCGGAAGCATCAAGGTAGGGATTGTCGATCTGTCCGGGATCTCCGGTCAGCACCATTTTTGAATCATTGCCGCAACGGCTGATAATGGTTTTGACCTCATGCGGAGTTAAATTCTGTGCCTCGTCGATGATAATGAATTGCCGGGGGATGCTTCTGCCCCGGATATAGGTCAGAGCTTCCAGATCCAGTTTGTGGGAATTCATCAAGCTTTCAATGGATAACCGGGAAGAACTTTTCGGCTTGCGTTCCTCCTCTCCGCCAAGCAGAAATTCCAGATTGTCAAAGATCGGCTGCATCCAGCTGGCAAGTTTTGACTCCTTGCTGCCCGGCAGGAAACCGATATCATTGCCCAACGGAATTATCGGACGGGAGACCAGAATTTTCTCATAAAGATTCTCATGGAGCGTCTGCTGGAGTGCCGCCGCCAGTGCCAGCAATGTTTTGCCGGTTCCGGCTCCTCCCATAAGTGAAACCAATTTGACCTCCGGATCAAGCAGCAGATCCAGAGCCATACGCTGTTCTTTATTGCGGGGGGAAAGATTCCACACCTTATCCGTCCGGTGCGAAGGCATTATAAGAGAACCACTGCTGTGTTTGCGGAGCAGA
Source organism: Lentisphaerota bacterium (assembly GCA_015061685.1). Classification (GTDB taxonomy): domain Bacteria; phylum Verrucomicrobiota; class Lentisphaeria; order Victivallales; family Victivallaceae; genus UBA1784. The sequence goes on from SUWD01000005.1 coordinate 37,235, forward strand.
ATTTTTTTCTTCTCATCGCTTTCGGAAGTCAAACGGACAAATTCATTGGTCAGCAGCTCCGGCACTTTATCCGCCGGAAGTTCCTTTTTGCTGTACGCTTCTTCCAGCAGCTGCGGTGAAACGCTCTTTTCCCGGAATCCGGTGTAACGGTCAAAGTTTTTCACCTTTTCCCCTTCAAAATCCATCACTTTCAAGCCAAGTGCATCCGCTTTGAGCCGCAAATTGATATCTTTACTGATGAATATCACCTGACGCCCGAGTGAACGCAGAAAACATGCCACCCGCAGGATCCGGTTGTCCGGAGATTCCAACAGCAGATCATTGTCAAAAACTTTGTCAGCTTCATCAACGATCCCGTCATCGACCGCACCGGCACTCAAAATAAACAATCTGCCGGTCGCCTCCTGATTGACCGCCGACAACGGCAACCCCTTTTCCGGATCCCCGGCACACGCAGGACAAGCTTCCCGGAGGCGGTCAAGATGCCGGATGACCCGCCGGGCATTGCGGCCCAATTCATCGGAATTCTTCTTGAATTTGTCCAGCTCCTCGATGACCGCCATCGGGATCACTACGTCGTTATCTTTGAAACACTCCATACTTGCCGCACTGTGCAGAAGTACATTGGTATCCAACACAAAAGTCTTAACCCCGCTGCTGTCCATTTCCATCTCCTCACGGCTGGCTGTCGTAATCCCGGGCGGCACGATCCAGAGCCGCACCTTTGGTCCTCACTCCGGTACCGGAAGCCTGGATCGACCGTTTCGTAAGAAAAGGCATGATCGTAAAGGATTCATAGCTGGAAACCTGCACATTCACCACCCGTGCCGCCTGTCTCTCTTTGGCTTCTTTGGTCAAAAGATAGATCGCATTGGCAGTTGTCAGATTGTAACGGAACAAACTCCATTCACCGTCACCTTTGGGACTTCCGGTAATGATCGGCAACCCCATAAAGAAGTAACCGGGGATCTCCACATAGGTGTGACAAACCGCTTTTTCATTGGGAGTACCCAAACCCATACGGTTGAAAACCTGCGTTGATTCAACTGTGGTACAACCGGTGAAAACCGCCGCAGTCAAACAAAACGCGGCAAACAGCATTTTTTTCATAAACATCGCCTCCTTGCTGATATGTTTTGATAACCTGATTAATAATATAATCAGCACTCCGGCGTTGTCAAGCGGAAACGTCAAATTTTATTCAATCATTTGACAATATATTTGCGGGTACGCCATCTTCCGGAAAGATAATAGATTTCACCGATGACAAACGGAGTGAAGCCAGCAATGGCATGACCGTACCAGAATCCGTATATTCCCATGCCGCACGCAAGTCCCAGCAGCATGGACAAACCGATCCGGATCACCACCCCGTCAAGAATACCAACCACAAAATTGAGCTTGAAGTTACCCACTCCGTTGATCAGAGAACTTAACGGCGGCCGCAAGGCACTGCCCGCCAGAAGCAGCATCATCACCGGAATATAGGTCATTGCCATATCAAGCACATCTTTGTCCGAGGTGAAAATACCGAAAACCATCCGGGGGGCAATAATCAAAACCACCGCCATAATAAGCGATATCAAAGTATTTATCGTCACTGACACTCTGATGATCCGGGGCACCCGGGAGTAATATTCCGCACCGATAGCCTGCCCGATCATGGGCGATGCCGCCGCCGCAAAGGAGAAATTGATGATATTGACGATCATGCCGACCTTATTACCGATACCATTCATCGCTGCGGCAACCACGCCGTAACTGTTGATATAACGGTTGACATAAAGCATGGAAAAACTTATTGCCGCACTCTGGAGCAGCATCGGAAATCCAAGTTTCAGCAAAGGAGCAAGAGCCTCACGGTCGATCTTGAAACTCTCCAATCTAAAGTCAAAGCCGAAGTCCACCCGATGCCGGTACAGAAATATGATCGAGAGAATAAAACTTATCCCCTGACTCAAAACCGTCGCCAGTGCCACACCGAAAATCGCCCACTTGAATACCACCACAAACAGCAGGTCAAGAATAATATTCAGCACTGCCGCTATCGCTACAAAAATAAACGGATGCCGGGAGTCTCCCATGCCGCGGAGTACCGCAGAAACAATATTGTAACCGTAAATAAAGACCATACCGCTCATGCAGACTGCCACGTAACTGACCGCATAGTCCCACGCTTCAGCCGGAGCATTTACCCAGCGGAGAACCGGTTCCCGGAAAATAAAGGTCAAAGCTCCGAGAATCACCGCCGTACTGAGCAGAAAAGTAAAAAGCGTACCAATAACTTTACCGGCTTTATCCCGCATCCCGGCTCCCAGAAACTGGGAGATTATCACCTGCCCGGCATTGGCAAAGCCCATCGCCGCAAATGCCAGAAAGTGCAGCACATCGCCGCCGACGGAAACCGCTCCCAGTCCGTCACGTCCGACAAAGTGCCCGACAATGATCATATCCGCCGTATTATACAGCATCTGGATCAAACCGGAAAAAAGCAGAGGCAGTGCAAAAAGCACCATCGTTTTGGTAACACTGCCCTGATTGAGATCTTTTACAATTTTATTCGCCATCACACCACCATTATTCGTATTGTCGCATTCCGTTTAAAATACAGCCCCGGAAAAAGGAATTCAATAGATAAATTCACCGTTTTTCATTCAGAGAAAGCAGATGATGACGCAAATAACGGCACTCCGGACACATGAATCCGGTCAATCCCAGAATTTCCGCACACTCATCGGTCTGACGCAAAGAGATCGTTTCTCCGACATTCAAATGAAGCTTGACCGGATCGTTATCCGCCATCACCAGAGCTTCCCCACGCAGAATTTCCAGACTTACCACCGAATTTTCCGGCAGGACAAGGTGATCGACCACCTCCGTGGAATTGCTGAATGCCAAACCGACTCCCACCCGGAAAATACCCCGGGTAATACTGCGGTAATATGCCGTACTTCCGTGGATGCTCGAAAAACAAACTCCGTCACCGACCACTTCCGGAGCATGCAGCTCCCCGTCGATAAAAACCCGGTAACGCAATGCACTGGTGGGTTCGGCAGTATTCACCACCAGATCATTGATCCCGAAAAGATCCCCCTTGTCCATTTCCGCTTTCAGCTTGGGCAGCCGGGAGAGTTTGAGACGATTTTCACAATATGCCGTCAACACCTTTTCTGCAGTATGTTCCGGACAGGTCGGTGCGGTAAGAGCATCCCGGATGGGAAGTTTGGGGATCGCCGGATACTCTCTTTCCGCTCCGAGCAATGCACCGTCGCCGCCGTAGGTAATAATCAATTCCGGAGTTTCCCCATCCAAACACTCAACCATATCGAAATGGCTGAGCAATCCGCTGACCTCCGTCAGATTTTTACCGAGAAGTTTTATTTTCGTACTCATATTTTCAAAATTCCCCGCCGTTTGGCGTCTATTGCATAGGTTATTGCCGCAGCGGCATTGCCGACATTGATCGAGGCTTTATCTCCGTACATCGCCAGAGAGACGATCCCGTCAACTTTTTCCAGAGCTTCTCCGGAAACTCCCAGAGCTTCATTGCCGAAAATCACCGCCAGGGGAAAGGAAAATTCCATCTCCCACGCCTCCTTGCCGCCGGGTTCAGCAGCAAGCACCGTATAACCGGCTTCATGAAAGAAGTCCACCGCTTCGGCAGCCGTCTCAAAATGACGCCACGGCACCATCTTATCCGTACCCATCGCCGTCTTTTCCAGTTTCGGGTGCGGAGGACAGGGCGTATAGCCGCAAGGAACCACTCCGGCACCCAGAGCCTCGGCGATCCGGAAAATATTTCCGGTGTTGTGGGCACTGCGGAGCCGGTCAAGTATCAATACCAATCCGGGCAAATTTGTCTCATTTTTCTGCATAATAAATATAAATATAGCGTTTCATTGCATTTTTTACAAGTTTTTCTCTTGCCTGAATGCACTTTTGATTGTATATTAATGTCAATACTGTATCAAACCTCTAATTTTACGGAGTTGAAAAAATGGCTAAAATCCATCCATCAGCCGTCGTTTGCGACGGTGCAATCCTTGCAGACAGCGTTGAAGTCGGTCCCCTCTGCTATGTGGGTCCCAATGTCAGAATCGGTGAAAACACCCGCCTGATCTCCCACTGCAACATCGACGGCTACACCACGCTCGGTGCAAACAATGTCGTCCATCCTTTCGCCGCTCTCGGTCAGCCGGCACAGGATCATTCCGTTGTCCCCGGAGCGAAAACCTATCTCAATATCGGAGATAACAACATTTTCCGCGAATGCTGCACCATGCACACCGGAACTCTGCCGGAAACTTCCACGGAAATCGGCAGCAACAATATGTTCATGGCCGGCAGTCACGTCGCCCATAACTGCAAAATCGGCAACAATATCCACTTCATCAACGCCGCCGTAGTCGGCGGTTACGGCGAAGTCCATGACCGGGCTATCCTCTCCGGTCTGGTGGCAGTACATCAATTCTGCCGGGTCGGCAAACTGGCGATCATCTCCGGATGTTCCGCATTCTCCAAAGATGTCCCGCCTTTCGTCATGGCCGAAGGACGCAACAGTGCCGCAAAAATGATCAACAAAGTCGGTCTCCAGCGTGCCGGGTACACCTCCGAACAGATCAGCATCATCAAACAGATCTTCCGCATCTACTACCGCAGCGGCCTGATCGCTTCAGCGGCATTGGAAAAGATCCGTACCGAATTGCCCCAGACCACCGAAGTCAAAGAGTTTCTCGACTTCTGTGCAAACAGCAAAAAAGGTGTCGTTGCCGGTAATGCCAATGACGGACACCGCAGCTGATAAACGACAATACAATCAACCACATTTCAGAAAGAATTCACATCATGGTCAAACCTCTGGAAATCAATCCCTCATTCACCCCCCGCCGCGGCCCGGTCGTCCTTGCCATCCTCGATGGAGTAGGTTTCGGCAAATATGCTGACGGCGATGCCGTGAAACTTGCCAACACCCCCGTGCTGGACGAACTTATGGCGACCTGCCCCTGCACCAAACTCAAAGCTCACGGTACCGCCGTGGGGATGCCTTCGGATGATGACATGGGCAACAGTGAAGTCGGTCACAATGCCATCGGTTCCGGCAGAGTTTTCTCACAGGGAGCAAAACTGGTCGGCGAAGCGGTCGCTTCCGGCAAACTTTTTGAGGGCGAAGTCTGGAAAAAAGTTATCGCCAACGTCATTGACAACAATTCAGCTCTGCACCTTATCGGACTGGTCTCCGACGGCAATGTCCACAGCCATATCGATCACCTCTACGCCATGATCAATGCCGCATTCAGTGCCGGAGTGAAAACTCTCCGTGTCCACGCTCTGCTCGACGGCCGTGACGTTCCCGAAACCAGTGCCCTCGAATATATCAGACCTCTGGAGGAAAAACTTGCTCAACTCAGCAGTCAGGGTGTCGATTACCTGATCGCTTCCGGCGGCGGACGCATGGTCATCACCATGGACCGTTACGGAGCTAACTGGGATATGGTCAGACGCGGCTGGGAAACCCATGTACAGGGCAAAGGCGAATTTTTCCCCGATGCCGTGAATGCCATTGAAACGCTCCGTCAGCGTACCGGTGCGATCGATCAGGATCTGGGGGCATTCGTAATTTCCAAAGACGGCAAAAATCCTGCCGGAGCCATGAAAGACAACGATTCTGTAGTGCTTTTCAACTTCCGCGGCGACCGGGCATTGGAGATCACCGCCGCTTTTGAGGGCGGAGAATCCTTTGACAAATTTGACCGCGGTGTTGTTCCGCAGGTGCTTTTCGCCGGTATGATGGAGTATGACGGCGATCTTCACGCCCCGGCAAACTTCCTGGTCAATCCCCCCGAGATCGACAATACCATGGACGAGTACCTCTGTGCCTCCAAAGTCCGTCAGCTGGCGATCAGCGAAACCCAGAAGTACGGACACGTCACCTACTTTTTCAATGGCAACCGTTCCGGTAAATTCGATGAAGAGTATGACGATTATCTGGAGATCCCCTCCGATGTCGTCCCCTTCGAACAGCGTCCGTGGATGAAGTGTGCCGAAATCACCGATGCCGTTGTCGCCGCCATCGCCGATAACAAATACCGCATGATCCGGCTCAATTTCCCCAATGGCGATATGGTCGGTCACACCGGCAGCATGGAAGCAGTTCTGGTCTCCATGGGAGCCCTCGACCTCTGCCTCGCCCGCATCCGGGATGCCGTGAAAGCCGCCGGCGGCGTGCTGGTCATCTCCGCCGACCACGGCAATGCGGATGATATGCTTGAGCATGACAAACAGGGCAATGCCAAAAAGGATAAGCAGGGCAATCCGGCACGCAAAACCAGCCATTCCCTCAATCCGGTCCCCTGCATCATTTATGATCCGGAATCCAAAGGCGAATATGAAAACACCCTCAATGAGAATCTGGGTATCAGTTCTCTGGGTGCGACCTGTATTGAATTGCTCGGATTCAAGGCTCCGGCAGAGTATGACAAGAGCGTGCTGAAATTCAAATAATACCGGTTTTCTCCCGGAAAAGGAATATTTTTCAAGGTTTTTCCGGCTTCGGGAGAAAAAATCACTTGACTTTTTGCAGTTGAGAAGCGATATTATAAAAGACGCATTGTTTTTTGCAAGTAAAATCAGAAAAGTCTGGGACTCTACAAACCAATTTAGGAAAGGGAAAGAAAGATGTCCGAAATCGCAGATAAAGTAAAAGCTATCGTTGTCGAACAGTTGGGTGTTGCTGAAGATCAGGTCACCCCGGAAGCCAAATTCGTCGAGGACCTCGGTGCTGACTCTCTCGACCAGGTCGAGCTGGTCATGGCTCTGGAAGAAGCCTTCGGTGCTGAAATTCCGGATGAAGAAGCAGAAAAGCTGACCACCGTTGGCGACGCTATCGCTTTCGTGGAGAGCAAATCCAACTGATAGTGGATTGCACACACAAAAGTATGCGAAATGGGGTCGCTGATCGGTTGACGATTGGTGACCTCTTTCTCTTTTAAGTTGATTTTACCGCACCCCGCATCACCCAAAAAATCACTTCGTGCAGGGAACGGTTTTTGAATAGAATAATTTCAAGCTTTTGAGGCAGACAGATATGGAAAATCGCAGAGTCGTCGTAACCGGATACGGTGTCTTATCCTGCGTCGGTAACGATATTGAAACCTTTTGGGATGCTTTGGTCAACGGTAAATGCGGCATCGGAGAAATAACCCGCTTCGACACCAGTGCATACCGTACCCGCATCGCCGGTGAAGTCAAAAATTTCACCCCCGGTGAATTCATCTCCCCCAAAGAAGCCCGCCGGATGGACCTCTTTACCCAGTACGCAGTAGCAGCTTCCGGACAGGCTCTCCGCAATGCCGGTCTTGCCAATAATCCCGGTGAAAAACGCTGCGACGGTGACCGTTTCGGATGTATGGTTTCCAGCGGCGTCGGCGGTTTGGCCACCATGGGCAAAGAGTGCCTCGTCCTCAATGAAAAAGGCCCTGACCGGGTTTCCCCTTTCCTCATCCCTATGATGATCAGCGATATGGCCGCCGGTGCCGTTGCCATGCAGTTCGACCTGCGTGGCCCCAATATGGGTCTGGTCACCGCCTGTGCCACCGGATGCCACTCCATCGGTGAAGCATTCTGGACGATCAAACACGACGACGCCGACGTAATGGTCGCCGGCGGTGCCGAAGCAAGTATCGTGCCGATGGGACTTGCCGGTTTCTGTGCCCTCAAAGCTCTCAGCACCCGCAATGATGATCCGCTGCACGCCAGCAGACCCTTTGATCTCAACCGTGACGGATTCGTCATGTCCGAGGGTGCCGGTATCCTCGTCCTCGAAGAACTCGGTCACGCCGTCCGACGCGGAGCAAATATCCTCGCTGAAGTCGTCGGTTACGGTGCTACTGCCGACGCATTCCACATCACCAGCCCCGCCCCCGACGGCAACGGCTGTGCCAGAGCCATCAAAATGGCAATGCGTCACGCCGGGATCACCCCGGCAGAATTGGATTACATCAACGCTCACGGTACCAGTACTTCTCTCAATGACAAGTACGAAACTCTCGCCATCAAAGCCGCCCTCGGCGATGATGTCCGTAAAGTCGCCGTCAGCAGTACCAAAGGTACCACCGGACACGCTCTCGGTGCCGCCGGCGGTCTCGAATGTATCGCCTGTATCAAGAGTATTGAGACCGGTATCATCCCGCCGACCATCAACTACGAAACTCCCGACCCGGATTGTGATCTGGACATCACGCCCAATACCGCAATCAGACGGGATGTCCGTTATGCGATGAATTGCAACCTCGGTTTCGGCGGACACAACGGAACAATGCTTTTCAAAAAATTTGAAAATTGACACTATAAAAAGTCGGAGGGAAAGATCATGACCAAACATCTCATTGCGGCCGCCGGTGCAGTAACGGTTCTTTTAACTGCCGGTTGTCACTACACCCGTATCGCCACCCCGCAGCTCTCACCGGAAGAACAGCGGTGGGAAGATCTTATCAGGGAAAGCTATCCCAACTACAATCCGCCGCCGAAAACGACCCGTTCTTTCAACGGCCGTTTGGAAAACCGCACCTCCGCCATTGCGGAAAATGATTTCAAGCCGATGAATGATCCTGCCCCGGCAGAAGAGATCAAGCAGGATGCTCCGGAAGAAATTCCCGCTGACAACGGCACAGAAAACAATACCGTAACGGAAAATATCCCTGCCGGAAATCCGGCGGAAAACAATGTCGTCAAAGAGGAAAAAGCTCCCGCTGACACAGAAAATACCGTCGAAGAAAAAGCTGCCGAAACCAAAGAGGAAGCAGCTCCTGCAACCGGGGTGACTCCGCCGGATCCGACCAACAGCATTGTTTATGAAGTAAAATCCGGAGATTCTCTGGGTTCGATCGCCCGTCAGATGTATGGTGATGCCCGTTTCAGCAATATCATTTTCAAAGCGAATGCTGATATTCTGAAAGACCCCAATATGCTCCGCCCCGGCATGAAACTGATCGTGCCGAAACTCTGATCTCACGCCACAATGGCCGCTGTTGAACGATTTTACTTTGAACCGGGCTTCTCCCTCCGTGCCGCCGGCACCGGGGACGAGGTCCGTTTGCTGGAAAAACTGCGTAATATTTTCAATGTCGCTGTAACTGCGAGGGAAAACTGGGTGGAATTTTCCGGTGATGCCGATGAAGTACACCGGGCGGTTTCTGTCCTCAACGAATTGCAGACCCTTTTTATGCTCCGGGGCAAAGAACTTGACCGGCAGGATGTGGAAGCCCTCCTCCGCAACCGCAATACCGGGTCTGTCCGGCAGCTGTGGGATTCCAGAATCACCGTCTGTCCCGGCCGCAAAGAGATCCTGCCCCGGTCGGCAAAACAGAAAGAGTATCTGGAGGCGATCCGCAAAAAGGAGGTCGTTTTCGGCATCGGCCCTGCCGGTACCGGTAAAACTTATCTGGCTATGGCTATGGCAGTCTCTTTCTTTCTCAAAGGCGAAGTCTCCCGGATAATCCTCACCCGTCCTGCCAGAGAATCCGGTGAAAAATTAGGCTTTCTCCCCGGCTCGCTTGAAGAAAAAGTTTCCCCTTATCTGCGGCCGCTTTACGATGCACTTTTTGACATGATCCCGCAGGAGGAGGCGACTTCGCTGATAAACCGCAATATTATTGAGGTCGCTCCTCTGGCTTTCATGCGGGGCAGAACCCTCAACAATGCTTTCATCATCCTCGATGAAGCACAAAATACCACCACGGAACAGATGCTGATGTTCCTTACCCGCATGGGATTCGGCTCCCGGTGCGTCATTACCGGAGACCCGTCTCAATCCGATCTTGCCAAAAATGAACATTCCGGCTTGGAAAAGGCTTTGAAAACCTTGAAGCATGTCCGGGAGATCGGTTTCGTTTTCTTCTCTCCGGGCGATGTCGTCCGTCACGCCCTGCTGGAAAAAATTATAACTGCTTACAACTGTGAGCCGGAGGCATAGTATCATGAATTGGAAAAGATTCATCCCCTTTATCCGCCCCAATGGAGTTGCCGAAAAACCGCTGATCGACCGGCAGTATGTCGAAGACAGTCTGGCGGCTTCCCCCGTGCCGATCGTACTGATAATAACCCTGCTCTGGGCGGCAACAAGCGTATTACTGCTGCTTTCAGAAAACAACCAGCGGGATCTTTCCATGTGGACCGCCGGACAGCAGGCTCCCTTTTCACTTTGGGCAAGAACGACTTTTTCCTACACCGATACTGCCGCAACCGCACAGGCACAACAAGCTGTCCGGGATAAAGAACCGTGGATCTACCGGATAAACAGCGATTCCGTCAAGCAGATCCGCAACAATATTGACGGTTTCTTTGCAACTCTTTCTGAAAAAGGAAACAAAGAATTCATCCCCGGCAGTGACAATGGTTCCCTGCTCGCCCAAAGGGTGGTGAATCATCAGGAATTACGCCCGCAAATCGAAAAAAACCGCCATGTAATTGATGAAAAAATCGCCGAATTTTTTGTTCACGGATTTTTCAGTACCGATGCCGCCGGAAAAATCCCGGCAAATCATGCGATCCACGTCATAACCCCCGATGAGATCACTTATAAAAACATCCCGGTAAGAGACAGTAAGTCTTGTGCTTTGGAATTGGCTGCCGTCATGGAAATTTCCCAGCCGGCAAAAGATGAATTTGTCCGCGATATGGCTGAATTGCTCGCTCCGGGCATCCTGATCGCCGATCAGGCTGCCACCGCCGCCAATGCCGAGCGTGCCGCCATGCAAATCCCGCCGGTGATCAAAACCCGGATGCGGGGAGAATTGCTGATCGACAAAAAACAGCTCATCACCGGCGAAACTCTCGATATGATCAATGCCGAAATGCTCGCATTGCCCAGCGGCTATGGACTTGCCCTGCTGGGCAATCAGCTGCTTTTCAGTTTTATTCTGATGATGGGTACGCTTTTCATGCTCTACCGCACCTATCCAAAACTTTTCAAAAAACCACGCCGTTTCACCATCTGCGGTCTGGCAGTGATCATGTCTCTGCTCGCCAATTATCTTACCATGCAGCTCTTTTTCCAGCTTTTCCGTCAGGGGATACTGCCAAGTTTTGAATTGGTTCTGTTCATGATCCCGATCCCTTTCGGAGCGGCTTTACTGGCAATTCTGCTGGGCGGGAGAACTTCGCTGATCGCCGGATTTCTGCTTTCGGCGATCACCGCTTTGATGCTGATGCCTGACCGGGCATTTGAATTGGCTTTGCGGTGGTACGCAGTTACCGTATTGATGGCTCTGCTCATTCGCAACATCAGCAACTACCGCAGTTTTTTCTTCCGGGTATTCATCTGCGGAGCATTACTGACCGCCCTCGCCTTTGGAGATGTCATTTACACCGTCAGCAGAGATATGTTTCTGCTCAAAAAGACCGTATTGATCCTCTTCTGCAACTCCTTTGCCTGTGCGATCGCCTCTTTGCTGGCAGTCTTTGCCTTTGAATTGTTTTTCAATACCGACACTTCCATGTCGCTGATGGTTTTAAGCGATTACAACCACCCGCTGCTGGAAAAACTGAAACGGGAAGCCCCCGGAACCATGTTCCACTCAATGACCGTCGCCACTCTCGCCGAAGATGCCGCCAAAGCGATCAAAGCCAATCCCATCAGAGCCAAAGCCGGAGCATTATTTCACGATATCGGCAAACTCTCAATGCCGATGTACTTCGTGGAAAACAATGTTGACAGCCCTGCCGAATATCTTAAAATGCCGCCCCAGCGAAGCTGCGGGATCATCCGCGGTCACGTCAAAGAGGGTTTGAATTTCGCCAGGGAGTATCACCTCTGTGCCTTCATCCGGGAAGCGATCGCCACTCATCACGGTGACGATCTGATTTCGTTCTTCTACCGGCTCGCCAAAGAGAATAATCCGGAGGGCAGTCCGCCATTGCTCGAATCGCAGTTCCGTTATGACGGAGAGCCGCCGGTCGGCAAGGAATTGACCATCATTTCGCTCGCAGACGCCTGCGAAGCGGCATGCCGTTCACTCAACAAGCCGTCTCCGGCAAAAATCGAAACCATGGTAAATGAAATATTCCTCAACCGGATGCGGGGCGGTCAGCTGCGGAATTCCGAATTGACCACCAGAGAACTCAATATCGTCCGGGAATGTTTCATCGCCGATTTGATCAGTTCCAATCACGGACGTATCGCATATCAAAAGGAGAATTCAGATGATTCAACTGCACAGCCGGTGGCAGAACCGCCGGTTCCCGGCTCCGAAAAAAAGTGATTTGAGACGTTTTGCCCATGCCGCAGCTCAGGCAGCCGGATTGCCCGTCGATCCGCCGTGGGATCTCAATTTGCTCTTTGTCAATGACCGCTCAATGGCACAATACAATGCCGATCTGGTCGGTCATGAGGGAACTACCGACGTGATAACTTTCTCATATTTCGACGGTGCCGACGGATATGAAGAAAATGAAACCATGATCGAATTGATCATCAATCCCGATGCTGCCGCAAGAGAAGGAGCGGTAAGAGAGGGCGGATATGCGACCGAAATGGCTCTCTACATCGTCCACGGACTGCTCCACAGTGCCGGAGAGGATGATCTCTCTCCCGGACCGAGACGGAGAATGAGACGCAGAGAGAAAGAGTGCCTTGAAATCTTAAAAACCCTTTTTGACTTCAACAATCTTTTCCCGGAAGCTTGAAAGCTGATGCAAAAGACTGTATATTAATTATGTAATTCAACCTACACAGGAGATATATGATGAAATTTTTTGTTTTCGCCGGACTTTTGACCATTTCACTTTTATTTGCCGGATGTGATTCGGTCAACCCCTACAAAATCGCTGAAAAGAATGTCAACAATGCCAAACTCCTCCGGGTCGGCATGACCAAAGCCGAAGCTCTTTCCATCATGGGTGAACCACTCAAAGATGAAGCATTCAACCGCCCGGATATCTGGTATTACTATTATGACTGCAACTGGCTGGATGGTCTTATCACCGAGGAGGAGTGTTTCCCGCTGGTCTTTTCCGACGGCAAACTCATCGGCTGGGGCAACCGCTTCCTGGTCAATTGGCGGCTTGAAAGAAAAGACCAGATCCCCGATGTTGAATTGCCTCCGGAAGCCAATATCGGAGATAAATAATTATGAAATTGAAACTCATTCTCTCTTTTCTGATCCTGACTTTATCCGCCGATATTTATGCCAGTGCATTGAAAACCGGCAGTCAGATCCGCCAGCTGCCATCCAAAACTTTTCTGGATGGTGTTGATAAAAATCTGAATGAGTTTCTCGATGACAAATTTGTCGTCCTCTATCTCTGGGAGATGAATCAGGCTTCTTTGCAGGAATTCTACCTTGCTGCCAATACCTTTGCCCAGTGCAAAAAACAAGCTGAATTCATCGCCGTCGGCATGGGCGAAGCGGAAAAATTAAAGCGTTTCCCCGGTGCTGTGCGTCTCGGATTCCCGGTCAATGCCGATACCAAAGGGGCGGCCAAAAAACTTTTCGCCCGCAACGGCGACACCTTACCTCTCGCTGTTATCCTCGATAAAAATGGAACCATCCTCTGGCGGGGAAAAATCCAGCTCGTCCCCAAAGTGCTGAAAGAGTGCAGCGAAGGAAAATTCAACCTCTCCGAACAAATCCGGGTGGAGGAGTTCTCGCTTGCCGTCAGCAACGCCGTCAAAAATGAGGAATTGGACAAGGCTTTGGCCATGATCAAAGAGGAGTACAAGCGTTACCCCGGCAAAACCGATCTGCTCAATGCCCAGATCTCACTGCTGAAAAAGCTTGACCGCAGTAAAGATGTCCCGGCCTTGCTCCACGAAGCACAGAAAATACGGCCGCAGGATTACCGCATCTTTGAGATCGAATACCGCTTCATCGGTGACAGCGGTCAACTCGATCTCCTGCCGGAATTTTTCTCCCGGCTCAAAAAGAATTTCGCCCAAAGACCCAATATCCTCATCGCTTTCGCCATCGCTGAATGTAAATTGCCGCCGGATAAACTCAATCTGGAATTCGCCTGCGACCTCGCCGCCGCCGGATGGGAAGGACAGCACTTCAACAATGATACCCAGCGAGGACTTTATGCTTTGGATTACGCCAGTATCCTGCACAATATCGGACGCAATGATCTCGCCGTAATTCTCGCAGAAGAAGCATGCAAAAATCTTGAAAAAGATCCGAAAAATCTCCAAATCGCCCAAAATGCCCTCACTTATTACAGCAAATTGGCAAAGATTGCCCCGGCAATTTCACTGCCCGACTTGAAAAAGTAAGATTTTGGAACTATATTATAGTGAGGCAATTTACGGATATTGCCGAAATTTACTGTACAACGCAGGGCCGGGAAGCGGTCAACTCCGTGTGCCGTGAATCACGCAAAAACGTGGAATTCAGTCGCTATCACCTTATCTGACAGCACTTTACAAGGTAGGGTGATAACGGGATTCCGCCGACAGCTTGTTTCCGGATGACGTGATGGAATGACCCGCTTCACTAAACTGCAAAAACTCATCATAAAAAGGATTGTAATATCATGGGTGAAGAAAAGAAAATCGTCTTCCAGCTGGATGACACCAGAACCATGGAAATCTCCACCGGCAAAATGGCAGGCCTCGCCAACGGCAGCTGTCTCGTCCGCCTCGGAGATACCATCATCATCGCCGCCGCCTGCTCCGGCGAACCCCGCGAAGGCAGCGACTTTTTCCCGCTGCAGGTCGACTACAAAGAAAAATATTCCGCTGCCGGTAAATTCCCCGGCGGTTACATCAAACGCGAAGGCCGCCCCTCGACCAAAGAGATCCTCACCTGCCGCATGATCGACCGCCCCATCCGGCCACTTTTCCCCAAAGGTTTCTTCCACGAAGTCCAGATCCAGTGCATGCTCCTTTCCGCCGACGGGGTCAATGATGCCGACGTCCTCGCAATGGTCGGTGCTTCCGCCAGCTTGATGCTCTCCGATCTGCCTTTCGAGGGCCCCATCGGTGCCGTCCGTGTCGGTAAAGTTGACGGTCAGTACATCGTCAACCCCACCCGCAGTCAGATGGAGAAAAGCACCCTCGAATTGATCTATGCCGGTCTGCCCGATCAGGTCATCATGATCGAAGGTGAAGCCGAATTCGTCTCCGAAGCCGAAATGAAAGAAGCCATGTACTGTGCCAACGAGGCAATCAAACGCCAGTGTGCCGCCCAGATCGAATTGGCTAAAATCGCCGGCAGAGAGAAGAAAGAGTATCACTACTACCTCGTTCCGGAAGCCCTCCAGAAAGCTCTGGAAGAATTCTGTGCCCCCACTATCGAAACCACCTGCACCATCCCCGGCAAAGAAAACCGGCAGAATGCTCTCAATGAGCTGCTCGCCAATGCCAGAGCCGCTCTCCGTGAACAATTTGCCGATATGAGCGATGCAGAATTCAATCTTGAAACCGCCAAAGGATTCGATGACTACGTCCGGGATATCACCCGTAAACTCATCCTTGAAAAACACTTCCGGCCCGACGGCAGAAGCGTCACCGATATCCGCCCGCTCTCTGCTGAAGTCGATATCCTCCCCGTCGTCCACGGCAGTGCCCTTTTCTCCCGCGGCGAAACTCAGGCTCTCGTCATCGCCACTCTCGGTAATGAAAAAGATGCCCAGGAATTCGACGATCTGACCAGCGTTACCGGCAACGCCGTCAAACGCTTCTACCTGCACTACAACTTCCCCAACTACAGCGTCGGTGAAGTCGGCAGGATCGCCGGTCCCGGCAGACGTGAGATCGGTCACGGAAACCTCGCTGAACGTTCCGTCGCCAAAGTCGTCCCCGCCGATTTCCCCTACGTCGTCCGCTGTGTCTCCGAAATCATGAGTTCCAACGGCTCCACCTCCATGGCAAGTGTTTGCGGTGCAACCCTCGCCCTGATGGATGCCGGTGTCCCCATCACCGCCCCGGTCGCCGGTATCTCCTGCGGTCTGGTTACCGGTGATAACGGTGAAAGATTGCTCCTGACCGATATTCTCGGTGCGGAAGACCACTTCGGTGATATGGACTTCAAAGTTTGCGGTACCCGTGACGGTATCACCGGATTCCAGCTCGACCTCAAGCTCCCCGGTATTCCCATCGACCTGCTCTGCGAAGCTATGGAACGCAACCGCATCGCCAGATTGAAGATCCTTGATGTCATCGAAAACTGCATCTCCGAACCCCGTGCTGATATCAGCCCCCGGGCTCCCAGAATCGACGTTGTCAAAATCAATCCGGATAAAATCGGTGCCCTTATCGGTCCCGGTGGTAAGAATATCCGTTCCATCACCGACGAAACCGGTGCCAGTATTGACGTCGAAGAAGACGGTACCGTCAAAATCATGGCGGGCAATCTTGAGCAGCTCAATGCCGCCAAAGACCGGGTACTGGCATGTACCGCTGAAGCCGAAATCGGCAAAATCTACCGCGGTAAAGTCGTAACCATCCGGGATTTCGGTGCTTTTGTCGAAATTCTCCCCGGCATGGACGGTCTGCTTCACATCTCCGAAATGGCTGATTACCGGGTCAACAAAGTCACCGATATCTGCAGCGAAGGCGATCTGGTCACGGTCAAAGTCATCGACATTGACAATTCCGGCAAGATCCGCCTCAGCCGCAAAGCCGCTCTCAAAGAGATGGATGCCTGACGTACTTTTCTTTTCACGGGAAAAGAAAAAAGCGGTAAATCGCGGCAAACCGTTATCGTGCCTCGATCGAATGCTTTTTGAAAAAGTCAAAAACCTCCGGGAAGTAATTTTCCCGGAGGTTTTATTTTTTAGCATTGGCCCCTGACTGATACTCCCCTTTCCGCATAGGGTTCATCAAGATAATAAAGGTCAGGCGAAAGTTTCGTAGAGGGCATCCAGTTTTGCCAGATAATAGGCGATATTCTCATCACGGTTGCCCGGATCTGCATCGTCAAGAAGTTTCGCATTGCCGACTACCGGCAATTTCGCCTTTGTCCCGGTAACGTAAAACTTCACCTTATCCCCTGCCCGGTACTCCTTGTTTGATGCCAGTGCCAATTCATAAGGTGCCGATCTCCGGGTGGAGCCGGAGGCAAGTTTTTTCCGGTAATTCTCCGGTGAATCGCTCAAAACTTCGCTCTTGGCAAGCTCTTCCAGAGCTGTTTCCCGATTGGAGATCGCACTCCTCCAATTCTCGTAAGCCTCTCTGCCTGATTCCGGATCATCATGCAATCTGGCGGAAACCAACTGCCGGATGAACTTCCGCTGGAATCCCTCCAATGCTCTCGACTTCAAAGCCGCCCCGGTAAGTTTTATTGCCCCATCCCCGGTCAGCAATGCGTAATTCTTTGCCTTATAGGAGAACATTGCCGGATATTCAGCATCAAATTCCAACTGGATCCCCGGCGGCAGAATATCATTCAAAGCTGTTTCCAGCTCCTCTCCGGAATTTTCCGGCATCTGGAAATAGATCCCGTCGGTATCCATTTCGATCACCACCGCACCTTTTTCCTGCAATGTTTTCACCAGTTTGCCCAGCAATTCCCTCCCGGCAGCAGTGATCTTCTCCGCCAAAGCAAAGTCGTTGAATGCCCCCTGCGAAAATCCCAGATAACCGTAAAAGGAGTTTATCAATATTTTGAATGAGCTTTGCAATGCCTCCTGCTGACTCTTTTCCACGCCATCCGGCAGAGTTCTCGCCCGGTCTTTCGCCGCCAGCCGGAATGTCCGGAGTTTCGCCAGCAAAGAGAGAAACACCCCCGCTTCATCCCGTACCGGAGCTGTATCAAACATCAGCAGCAGAGAGGGATAGAGTGACCGCACGTCGCAATGACGCACATTGTGGAATACCCCGGCAACTTCCATATTTGACAACGCTCCGGCGTAGGGTCGGGGTGTTTCCGGCAACGGAATGGAATACCCTTTGCACAAATATTCCGCAGTTAAAAGAGCATCAAGGGCACTCCCTGATCCCCGGAGGATGCACTCCTGAAATCCCAGCGGCAATTCCCTCGTCCGGTAAAAGTACGCCGGCAGTAAGATCTCCGACAATCTGCCGATGATTTGCGGCACAAAACTGCCCTCTATTTGGAAATACTCCTGCAATGAGGGCAAATCCAACTCCTCAAGATCCCGGTGTGCCGCATCATAAAGCTGTACCGGGTGCAGAATATCCACCACATGTCTGCCGGCAAGCGAAAATCTCTGATATGAATACTGCTTCTCCCCGGCGGCGTAACGGGATTGCCGCATGGTGAAAGTTCCCCCGTCTCTGCCGCATGACAGAACAATTTTCAATTTCTTCGCCCGTTTGACCAACAGCGGCAGATCGTGGCGGCATCCGTTGAAACTCTCCAAAACATCCGGATCAAATCCGTTTATCCGGTCAATAAAACTTTGAATCACCTCTTTTTCCCCGCCGGAATAAACCGCCGTAAAGCCGGATGTATCAGATATTTCAATGTTTTCTATGCCATTATCATCCCCCCGGATGCAAAATTGCATTCTTCTCAAAGCGGTAAAATCCATATCCCCGAACAACCGCAATGACTTCATGCTCAAAGCCTGCTGGAGATTATCCCGCAGCACCATCACTCCGGGAGCTTTTTTAAGCTCCGGCAATAACTTACTGTATTCTTCAAATGAAGAAAAAAATGCCTGCCGGCAGAAAAATCCATTACCGGCAAGCATTTTAACTGTACAATTTTGCGGAACTTCCGCCTCCGCTGAAAGCAGTACAAAAGGTTCAAAAACCTCCTGCTCCAACCGGAATGTTTCCCCCTCATGAAAATAGAGCTGCACCCCGCAACTGCCCGCTTCAGCGGCGACGATCTGCCTCATTTCAGCAAATCACCGTGGCAAGGCTGAAACCATCACCGTTATCCATTGCGGCGGCACTGGTCACAGGCTGTTCAAAATCAGCAAAAACACCGCCATTGACCACATAATGAGCAGCACAATCTTGACAGGCTGCATCAAAGTTGCGGTCAACGTTGTTGTCGCAGGGAACATTTTTCTCATAGGTGGAGATGTAACGGGCAACTCCAGGCTCAAGAGCAAATTCACGAACCAGCAACGCATCTTTGCGGACAATGCCCAGGAAACCCACTTTGGAGACTCTGCCGGCAACCGCCACCACCCGGGGGGTGTCCAGTGAATCTTTTTCATAATCCATCGCCAGCAATCCAAGAGCAATCGCATCTCTCACCGGCATACCCATGGCGATCTTTTCAGTGATCGGGTCGGTCTGGGAACCATTGGTGGCAATCGCCCACTCTCCGGCGATACGGAGGCAGTTGTAGCTGATGTAAGGATTTTTAGCCAGATCGCTCTCGGCACCGGCACGGGGAACGATAGCGATTTTACCATTGTTTTCCACTGCCTGACGGTTGGGGAATGAACGGGATGAGACCCGGTACATTGCACAAACTTTGTTCTCTTTGGTCATGCCGAATGCAACAATTCTGCCGATATACATTTTTCAACTCCTTTTTTTTGGTTGTGTTTTCTTTTTCTTTAATTTTCAGTTATTGTAAAAAATCTTTACTGCGGTAAAAAATTCTCCGCTTGACCACGTCTCCGCACACCCCGGAACGGGATTTTTTCATACTGCCCACGCTCCCCCGTCATACAAATAAATTGCATGACATCGCTTTCGGCAGGTGGTGTCAACCTAAAAACGGGAGCGTTTGCAACCGGTGGATGCAGTGTGAGGCAAGGTCGCCGTCAAATCAAGGCAACGTTGATGGAGTGTACTTAACGTACTCGACATCAACGGTGTCCGCAGATTTGCCAAGAGATTGCCCGCAATGCAACACCGCAGGTCATTTTTCTCAAAAAAAATTTTTTAATTATTTCCTATTCTTGCACACCTCTGCATCAATGCAAAATCCGCCAGCACTATCGCCGCCATCGCCTCCACCACCGGAATAATTCTCGGCACGATACAAGGATCATGCCGCCCGGTAATGGTTATCCGCCGGGGTTCACCAGCTTTATCCACGGTCATCTGCTCCTGCGATATAGATGGAGTCGGCTTGACTGCCAAAGAGAATTCGATCCTCGCTCCGGTGGAAAGTCCCCCGGCAATGCCCCCGGCATGGTTGCTGGCAAATTCCCCCCCCGGCAGCATGAAATCATTATTCTGACTGCCGCGAGCTTTGGCAGCGGCAAAACCATCTCCGAATTCAATCCCCTTGACTCCGCCAAGCGAAATCATCGCCTGGGCAAGCCGGGCATCAAGTTTATCAAAAACCGGTTCACCCCAGCCGGCAGGAACATTGTCTATAAAACACTTGACCACGCCGCCGACACTGTCCTGTGCCGCTCTTGCGTCAGCCACAGCTGCGATCATGGCGGCAGCCGCAACCGGATCAGGTGAACGGGCAGGATTCTTCTCGATTTCGCTCTGATCAAATGTCTCCGCTTTCACTCCGGCAATTTCTGCGGCATAAGCACAAATTTTTATCCCGTAAGCGGCAAGCATCATTTTGGCAACCGCTCCGGCGGCTACTCTGGCACAAGTCTCCCTGCCGGATGATCTGCCGCCGCCACGGACATCACGGATGCCGTATTTGGAATAAAATCCGAAATCCGCATGACCGGGACGGAAAATATTCTCAAGATCGCTGTAATCTTTACTGCGTTGGCTGGTATTGCGAATCATCATCGCCAGCGGAGTACCGGTGGAAACATCTTCCAGTACCCCGGACAAAATCTCCACCTCATCCTCCTCCTGCCGGGCAGTTGTCAATGCCGACTGCCCCGGACGGCGGCGTGCCATCTCCTGCTTTATGAAATCCCGGTCGATCTTTATTCCGGCAGGCACTCCGTCAATGACCACCCCAAGAGCTGCTCCGTGGGATTCACCGAAAGTAGTGATCCGGAAAATTGTCCCGAATGAATTTCCGCTCATCTTGTCTCAAAATCCTTATCACATCTTTGAATCCGGACGGACAATCTGCGTACCCACTCCATCTTCGGTAAAAATTTCCAGCAGCAATGCGTGAGGAATTCTGCCGTTGATCATGTGAACCTTATTGATCCCTGATTCCAGAGCCTTGACGCATCCCTGCACTTTGGGGAGCATACCGCCGGAAAGCACGCCGCTGCGGACCAATTCCGGAATATCCGTCGTCCGGATGGTGGGAATAACGGAATTTTCATCATCTCTATCGGAAAGCACTCCCGGCACATCGCTGACGAAAACCAGTTTTCTGGCATGGAGAGCTTCAGCGATCTTGCTGGCGGCGGTATCGGCATTGATATTGTAAACATTGCCGTCAAGACCGCTGCCAAGCGGAGTAACGACCGGGATTTTGCCTTCGGCGATAGCTTCAAGGATAGCGGAAGTATTCACGCCGACGACCTTACCGACGAAACCGACATCCTCCTCCTTGCCGGAAACCGGATCTTTGCTCATCGTTTTTTCCGCCCGGAGAACTTCTTTTCCGGAAATCGCCGCCATATTGCCGCCGGCTTTGCCGCCGAGAGCAACCAATTCGGCATTGACCTGATTGTGCAGTACATCATCGACGACCTTGATCGTTTCCGAACAGGTATAACGCAAACCGTTGACGAATTTCACTGGAATACCCTTTTCCTGCAGAGCCGCTGAAATTGCTTTACCGCCGCCGTGGACGACCACCGGGGTAATGCCGATTGCTTCGAGCATGACGATATCCCGCATGGCACCGGCGACCAGTTTTGCTTCTTCCATGACACTGCCGCCGAATTTGACCACGACCAGCGAATGACGGAAACGCTGGATATAGGGTAATGCTTCAACGAGGACATTGGCTTTGTCGATCAAACTTTCCATAAAACTCATAATTCACAAATCTCCTGTATTGTTTCCGGCACTGCGGCGGGAAAATTCACAACCGCAGTAATTCTGCCGGTAAAATCCATGTTCAAGGGCGAAGTTACGCCCGGTCAGATAACCGTTTTTCTTTTTGAAGTCGATCTTTTCAAAATTATTCCACGCTTCTCCGATCTCAAAAATCACACTGCTTTTTTTGCGTGGACTCACGGTCAAAGTCGTGGCAAATCCATTTTCTCCGGCGGCTTTGCAAGTACGTTCCAGATTGTATTTGAAACACTTGCGGCATCTGCTGCCGCCCTCGGGTTCATTTTCCATCCCCTTTACCGCCTCCAGCCATGTCGCATGATCGTAAGGATCGACGATCAGCTCCAGGCCGTAAAATTCAGCCAGAGAACGCACCGGAGCAAGTCTCTTTTCAAACTCCTCTTTTGAATCCAGATTGCTGTTGGAATAAAAGAGGACAACTTTTCTCTCCGGATCGATCATTTCGGGCCGCCCCACACAGCCGCCGCCGCATGGCGCACAGCAAATATGCAGAAAAAGTGCGGATTTTTCCGTCATGATCTTTTCTCCTGAAAAAACGTAAAATGTACCGAATTTAACATACCACAAAATCGCTTTTTTACAAGTTCTTCACTCCCTGTTTTTACAAAAAAAAAAACGGGACAGCACATTTTACTGTGCTGTCCCGACCGGGTTACGTTGGATTATGCCAAAGTACCGCCGTTTTTCTTGGCGAGTTCTTCGCCGGCCTGATAACCGTCGAGCAGGCTGTCGTCCACGGCAACCATGGTGGAGCCGAGTTCGAAAGTGCTGTTCTGGTTCTGGAAGGCTTCCAGAGCGGCACCGGCTTCCATTTCGGTGCGGCCCCAGGCAACGGTCAGGTTGCCATTGGTGTCAGAACTGAGTTTCGCCCAGACGTCGTCGGAAGTATCACCGGCGGTTCCACCGTCGGAGATCATCTTGGCACCGTTGAGCAGATCATCAACACCGTTGACGGTCAATTCTTTACCGTCGATACCGCTGGCGATCGCTTTGGCACCGGCGAAGTCTTTGGCAAGATCTTCGATGCCGGTGATGTTGAGCGTGGTGCTGGCAGTATCGCTGCCGAATCCATTGAGGATATCATCAACACTCAAAGCGACCGTACCATTGTTATTGGTATAGGTAAGTTTGACAGTGTCGCCGTCTTTCGCAACGAGGTAGGTATCGTTGTTGGAGTCGGTGATAGTTTCACCGATCGCGACGGTCTGACCACCAAGTTTGACATTGGTGATATCGGTGACATCGGAACCGCTGACCAGCGTGTAGATACCGGACTTCCAATCCATTTCCTCGATGGAGATGGTGTTGCTGTAGTTCCAGCCGAAGGACTCATTCAAAGTCATCATCGCATTACCGGTGTTGTTACCGGCGACCTCGAAGTTGATCGTGGTGCTGGTGCAGAGGGTCTGCTTACGGCTGAAGTACAATTCAGTATCGCCGCTGACAGTGATCACGTCGAAGTCCTGAACCAGAGCTTTGAAAGCATTTGCCTGGCTGCTCACGAAGTCGCTGAAGACCAATTCGCTGTTTCCGGCGAAAGAACCGACTCTTTCACCGTAGATACCACCGGAGACACGTCCGGTGAAAGCGAGGTTGGCGGCGTTACCGGTGAACATGACGCTGGAATTTTCGACATTCAGAGTTCCGCCGTTGAGGTTGGAACCTGCTGCGTAGATATCGCCACGCAGAGTGATCTGTTTTTCAGCGTTGTTCAAAGCCTCTTTGTCCAGCTCGATCACGACGCTGGCGGAGTTCTGAGTAACTTCAGCGTCTTTACCGATGGAAGCACCACCGATAACACGGCCGAGCATCGTCAGGTCATCGCCATTTTCAGCGGCGTAGGTATTGGAGATCGTCAGTTTGGAACTGCCGATTTTCACATTACCGCTCTGGACATCGGCACCGCCGGTGATCTGCGAGGAGAGGTAATATCCGCCGTTGAGGGTCAACTCGGTAGCGGCGGTTTCGGCATTGACATTGCCATTGACGACGGCTGCACCGTAAACGTTTCCGGCGACGCTGATATTATTCAGGGTCAAGCTGCCGCTGCGGAGAGAATCCATAGCGACGACGCCGTTACCGAATACGACTTCGCCGACTCTGACTTCATCTTTGTCAGGATCGACAGCATTACCGTTGATGACCATGTTGGTAACTTCGTTGCCGTTGATGCCGCTGGTCATAAAAGCACCATCGGAAGCGTAAGTTCCGGCTTTCACCATATAGATGGTACCTCTGCCGTTGTCATCGGCACTGACAGTAGCCAGAGCTTTAGCGAGGGTTTTGGCTGAATCGCGTCCGATAATACGGAGAGTATCATCGGCACCGCCGATACCCTGCCACTGGAATTGTTCACCGTCGTTATCAGTCCAGTCACTGTTGACGTAAACCACGCTGCTGGCGGCCTGATAATTGGCAACTTTGAGGTCACCGTTTTCGGTATAGACCATAACGAATTTGTCATCGACCTTGACGGCGATACCGTCGATGGTGAGTTTGACACCGGGCAGAGCACTGTTGAGCAGGAAATACACGTCAGAATCATAGGTCTGAGTGTCAACACCGTCAACGATGGTGAACGGAGTCTTGAATGTGGCACTGTTGCTGTCAACGGTGATCGTACCGAAGGAATCAGCGGCAACCTGTGTAGTTACGGTGATTGCCGGGCCGTACCAATCGACGTTGGTGTTATCGAGTTTGATCAGCAGATCATTGACATCGACAGCTCCGACGGTAAGCTGTTTACCCTGATTGATGATCAACTTATCAACTGTGGCACTGCCGGCGGTGATGGTGTTATCGACGGTAACTTCGCTGCCGGTGGCACCGGTGATCTCACCGAATTTGCCGCTGGCAAGGGTGACATCATTATCGGTGATTCCGAGGTTGGTGGCATTGGCATCACTGTTGATGGTGATATCTTTGTCTTTAGCGGCGAAGTTGAAAGAACCGGCACCGTTGAGTTCCATCTTTTCGGCGAAAGTACCGTTGAAGTTGACGGTATTGTCGGCGTTGGCGGTGTAACTGCCGGTGAAGGCACTGACATCACCATTGAAAGTCTGGTTGTTATCGGCGATCACGTCACCGCTTCCGGTAATAGCAGCATTTGTGGTGTTGCTTCCGGAGAGGGTGAGAGTTTTATCGCTGTTGACATTCAGAGAACCGGTAAGGTTATCCAATGCGGCGTCTGCCTTGAAGGTCTGATCGGCGGCAACGTCAAGTTTACCATTGCCGCTGAAAGTGGCATTGGTTTCGTTGGCACCGTTGAGTTTGACCGTGACGGCGGCACCGTCAGCCTTGATGTCACCGGAGAAGTTCTTGATTGCATCGGCGGTATCAAGTTCGAGATCACCTTTGGCGACGACATCACCGGCACCGTGGAGGATAGCGGCGGTATCGTTGGCTTTGTCAAGGGTCAGGGTCTTGTCGGCGGCGACGGTCAAGTCACCGGAGAACTCATTCAGGGCTTTATCAGCGGTGAAGGTCTGAGAAGCATTCACGTTGATATCGCCGGCTTTGGCGAAGGTGACTCCGGTTGCTTTGTCAGCCAGATCCAAGTTGACAGTACCATTGACATTGATATTGGCACCGTCGCCGAAGTATTCGGCAGCATCATCGAGAGTGATGGTGGAATCGGCAGCGACATTGACGGTCTTGGTGAATCCGGTAACGTCGAAGTTATCCATATTGTATTCGCCCTCCTGGGTGAAATTCAATGTGGCGTTATCGTCACTGCTGGAAACTTTGACTCTGCCGTCATCGACGCTGACAGTAGGACCGATGTTGAAAATACCGTCATCGGTGAAGTTCCAGGTGAGTGAAGCATTACCGATTTCGAGATTGTTCATGTAGTAGTTGGCATCGGGGGAATCGGAGAACTCGTGATCGCCGGTAGCGAGCAGGACTTTATCGACGTTGTCGATGGTAACATCCTTGAGGTTTGCACCGTCGAAAACGACTTTACCGCTCAAACCGTCTTCATTGCCGGAAACGTTACCGACCAGAGCATCAGCTTTGAGGGTAAGGGTACCGCCATCGACATTTCTTCCCAGATAATCGCCGAGATAGACATCGTTGACGCTGGTACCGGCATCGAGGGTGAAGTCGATTCCGTTAAGGACGAGGGCATCGGCTTTGACATCGACATTGTTCCATGTTCCTTCGCCGGAGAGATCGACGATCTGATTGGCGGAGAGCAGGACACTGGTCATAATGCCGCTTGCCTGATTTTCGATGGTGATGTTTTTGGCGGAGATGCCCAGAGCGTAATCGGCGGGATCAACGACGGTGCCGCCGGCGGTACCGCTGTTAACGAGGTCGTAGTTACCGGTAACGGTGATCTCATTGAGCAATGTATTGTGAGAAGTATTGGTCATTGAGAGGTTGCCGGTGACGTTGATCTTGGCATCGAGGTGACCGTCGTTATTGATCACGACATCTTTATTGAAGTTGGCTTCTTCGCCCTCGACATGTCCGTAGGTGGTAACCTTGATATTTTCGACATTGGCGAAGTTTTCAGCGACGTCATCGATGTGATCACCCTTACCGATGGTAACTTCGGTAATGATGTCTTTGTCGATGCTGCTTGAATTTGCGGCATCGCTGACGGAAGCGAAGGCATCTTTGCCGACTTCATAAGCGGCACCGTCATCGGTGATGAGTTTGAAAGTTTCGCCATTATCAAGACCTTCTGTCAACTCATCGGCGGAAGCGACTTTGTTACCGTCGGCATCGACGATGTTGCCATTCTCACCGAAAGTGAATTCACCGATATAGATACCGGAGACGTCGGCATCTTCTTTCTTGACGTAGAGGTTGCCGTTTTTGACATCGAAGAGGATGTTTTCCGCACCTTTGGTACCGACGGTGAAGTGTTCATCGGAACTGATGGTTCCATCGTAGTTGGCATCGAAGTACACCAGTTTATCGGTGAAGTCCCAACCTTTGGCGACGAGGGTGAATTCGGCGTTTTCGGGATTGAAAGAACCGGTAACAGTGATGTAGCTGTCGGTGATGGAAGAACCGGTACCGAAAGTCAGCTCACTGTTGATATCAACGGTCAGGCTGTCCACGGTGATGGTTCCGGCGGTCAGAGTTGCACCGGCGGCGACGATCAGGTCGGAAGTTTTGAGGTTGTAGAGAACGTTGACATCACCGAGGACGATCATTTCACCGGCATTGGTACTGTTGAAAGAACCTTTGACCTTGCCGCTCTGGTCGTAACCTCTGTAGTTGCCTACGGTGAAAGAACTCTGGGCATCGACATTCACGATATTGCTGTTGAAGAACAAACCGACATCACTGCGGCCGTCTGCACCGGTGAAACTGAAAGTTGCACCGTTGACGATATTCATGATTCCGGCACCGGTATTGGCGGTTTCGTGAATAACGTTGAACATGTGACCGTTTTCGATGATGTATTCAGCATTGGCTCCGGAGACGGTAAGCACAGACTGCGGATAAGCTTCTTTGGACCATCCGGCATCGGTAGTACCGACATTATCATATCCATGCTGAGTGCTTTCGTCATGGGTGGCGTAAAGCTTACCGTTGACAGTCAGAGAACCGTAAACGTTGACCATGGAAGAACCACTGGCACCGACGAAATTGACGGTGGCATTTTCAGCGATCACATGATCATATCCCTGGAAGCAGAGGTGACCAGAATCAGTGACATTGAATTCACCGTTTTTGATCGTCACGCCCTGATTGCTTCCCAAGGTGCTGACGCCTGCATAGGAATCGAGGACGATGAAGCCTTTATAGGTCATGGTCTTGCCATTCAGGTCGATGGTGGAATCCTGAATTTTGTGCAGGACAGCTGGAGCTCCGACACTCACATTATCAGTAAGAGTGACATCACTCTTATAGATATTGAGCCGGCTGGCGTCGATAGCGACACCGTTGCCGCTGGCACTGCCGATGGTCAAATCGCTGCGGTCTTCGGCACCGCCGAAAGTAACAGCCGTGGTGCTGGTGAATTTGTCCAATTTGACCGTGCTGTCGCCGGTAACGGTGAAAGTTCCGGTATTGGTGACAGTTTTCGCAGAGAGAGAGCTGTTTTCAAGAGCGATAGAACCGGTATTGCTGATAGTGGCAGTCGAATTCAATGCTGAATCTTCAACATTGATCTGACCGGCATTATTGAACACAAAACCACCGTTCTGGAGGATAGAGCCATTGGTAACATTGACTTTACCGAGAGCCAGAACATTCAAACGACCTTCGCTTGCAATCTCAAGAATGGAATTATCAAGGATGGTGATACAGCTGCTGCCGTCTGCGAATTTATCCCAACTGCTGCTGCCGCCGATAGAGACCTGAGCAACTTTTACATAGGTATCATTGAGATAAACTTTTGTTTTATAACCGGAATCTCCGCCCCAAGCACCATAAGTAGTACCGAGCAGCTGGATTTTGTCTGCGTCACCCAGAACGCCCTCTGTTGATTCCAAAGCACCATTAATCGTAACAGTACCGCCGCGGAATTCAAGCTGAGTACCGACTTGGACTTTCGCAGTTTCATTGATTGTAAGAGAGGTATCTTTGGAATCTTCGGGGACATATCCGAAAGTCCAGAGATGCTCTCCCTGCCAATTACCATTGATGGTAAGAGCACCATAAACAATCGCCTGAGAAACACCTGTTACATTGACATTTTCACCGAATGTAACATTAGCCCCCTGGGGATAAAATCCTTCATCTGCGAAATCGATTGTCACATTTTCATCTGCAACAATTTCAACTGCACCGGAGAAATTCTTATCAATCGTGCTGCTGACAGTAAGATCACTGGTTACCTTGATGGTAGCAACTGAAGAACCGACTTTATCAATAGCAGCTTCCAAAGAGCTGAACTTATTGAATCCGTATCCCGGAGTTTCCTCGTTGAAGGAAGCATCGACGATGAATTCCTGCGGTTTGACTGCGAGGATGACGTCGTTGCCGGTTCCGGTGCTGAGGGTGTACTGGATGCCGCCGACTTCCCAGGATTTGCCGACTTCATAGTTGGTTCCTGCGACGTTGACGGTAAGTTTGGTAACATCCATACCGGCATCACCGGTCTGCTCGACCAGAACGAATTCACCCGTGAGCGAATTGAAAAGATCACTGGAAACTGACAGGTTGAAGTAACCGTTGTTGGTAATACTGCCTGCTTCGAAAGTGGAGTCGGAAACCGTGATGGAAGCTCCCTCCCGGTTGATAACATCACCTTCCCAGCTGAAAAGGGCACCGTTGATAACATTCAACTGGCTGTCTTCATAGATGGTAAGTTTCTGATCACCGATCTTGACAAATTTACCGTTGTTGCTGTCAGCAGAAGCATAGATACCATCAACAGTAAGATTCATAGCGATCTCACCGCCGCCGGCTTCACCGATATTACTTTCGCCGCCGCCAGCCATGAGATTACCGTAAGCGTAACCGTAAACAGTCATTTTGCCGGTCTGCAAACTGTAACGTCCGTGACCGCTGCTGTAAACAGCAGAAACAACACCATCTTTATCAACGATCAATTCATCTTTGCCTTTGGGGCTGTAATAATCGTTGGTAACGATAAAGGAGGTCGTATTAAGTTCACCTTTGACAACAAATTTTGCATCAACGACAGTACCGTCATTGGCGGCACCCATATCGTAGGCATTGAAATTGGCGGTATTGATAACAACATCTTTATCGATCACACCGCTGTTGGTGGTCTGGAAAGCGTTGAGGTTCATCACGGTATCTCCGGTGATGAGAGTATCGCCATAGACATTGAATGCACCCTTACCGCTGACCATCGCTCCGGTGTAATCGCCATTGACTTTCATATTTTCGACAGTGGCATCACCATAAACGCGGATAGTATTGCCGGTATTGACATTTCCGGTAAGAGCGATAGGATCGACACCGCCTTTATTGGCATAAATATTCTGCTCAAGGGAGCCGATATTCAACGTGGTTGCAATCGCATTACCGTCAGCATCAACGCTGGTTCCGATGTTGAAAGCACCGGTACCGGAGACTTTGTCGGCGTTGAATTCAGAACTGGTCACGTTGACCGTGCCGTTATTGGTGATATTTCCGGCATTCAAGGTTGCATTGTCGATGCTGAACTTGGCATCGGCTGAAGCAATATTGAGGACTGCTCCATTCTGACCGATATTGAATGTTGCACCGTTGCTGACTTCAACGATACCGGTGTTGGAAACTTTGAAATTGGCAGCAAGACCGCTGTCTTCATGTTTCGCATTGAAAACGGTTCCGTTGGTGATAACAAGTTTACCGGGGTTATCGGTATTGTTGTCAACGCCGACGTTGGTATTGAACGCCATAGCAGTGGTATTGTCAAAGGTGGCAACACCATTGACATTCAAGTATCCGGAACGGAAAGAATAATCGGTGGCATTGATGCTGTGCAATTCATCAGCATCGCCGGTGACATTCAGGATGCCGTCATGAGAGACGTGCATATAACCGAATTCGGCAATGGATTTGTCGATATTCAAGGTGTAACGGGCATCGGTCATAACCGCATCTTTAGAAGCCTGTGCATCATAATATTCACTGCCGACCCAGCCGCCGAAAGGACTTGCACTGCCATCGATACCGCCGATGTGAGCATTGTTTTTCACATTGACGACTACGCCGTTTTCGCTGTCCACGCGTGAATCAGGAGCCTGATAGGTTCCGGTACCGACCTGGAAGCGTCCGCCGTTGATGGTGGCTCCGTCAACGGTATTGGTACCGCTGGCAAAGCGAACATTTGCACCGGTAAGATTGGTGTTTTCATCGAGGGAAACACCATCCATATAGACCCAGCCGTTTCCGGAAACTTTTGCCTTGACTGTGCTGTCACCGGTAACATTGATAGTGCCATTGTTGGTAAGAGCGCCGCCAACAGTCAACGTACCGTTTTCAACATTGATTTCACCGGTTCCGGCATTCACTTTGAGATATTTGGCTTCAACAGTTCCGCCGAGGACATTCAATACACCTTTGCGGTTTGCGTCGCTTCCATGACCGACGTAGGATTGATTCTGACTGCCATCATTTACTGTCAACGTAGAACCGGAATAAACATTTACCTCAGCAGCCGGATAACCGTTTTCGCCGTAGATATTGAAGTATTTACCGGTGGCAATACCAGTTTCTCCATCTTCACTTCCGACATTGAGAGTTCCACGAACTCCAAAACCGGCATATTCAAGAGTACTGCCGTTGATCACATTACCGGTGGATCCGGCATCGACACGCACCATGTTTTTCCACAAGGCTTTAACATCGCCGGTGAAATTCACAGTAACGTCGGTATCTGAATCAGATTTACCGATGTAGAAAGTATTGGGATTGGAACCGACAACATCAATTTCCATGCCGTCGGGTGCGGCATTGAGGGCGGTTTCGTAGTTATCAAAAGCGTTGACTCCGAAATAGAGTTTTTCGCCGACCTTTTCACCGAACTTCTTACCGCTATAAGCAGTATTAACATAGAATTTGCTCATGTCGGCATCGGTCAGAGTGACGTCACCGTCACTACCATAGATGACCTGGACACCTTCGGCGAGATTTTCGATGTTGATTTTGCCTTCCAGACTTTCAGTACCGGAAAGGTCGATAACCTTGTTGTAACCGGTCCATCCGGCAACTTCATTGGTGATGGTGATCTCTCCGGCACCGATAAGTTTGCTGGCAACGAGATTGGCATCAGCATCAATCGTGAAAGCGGCACCTTCAAGAACTTCAAGTCCCTGCTTGGCAGTAACCGAACCACCGTTATTGACAGTGAGAGAAGCTCCTGAACGCAGGTCAAATGCCTGACTGCCATTGACAGTCAAATTACCATCGTTAACAATGATATCACCGTACTGGCTGCCGTGAGAGGACTGCTGGAAGTAACCGGTCAATTCAAGCGAAGAACCGCTATTGATGGTGATCGTACCATAGTTCTGCATGACAGCAGCGATCATCTTTGAACCATTGTTCAAAGTAAGTGAACCATTTGCAGACTGCTGGGTGAAACCTACCGCCGGAGCAAAAACACTGCCATCCAAAGTGATATTCAATGCCTGAATGGTGTCTTTGGAGTTGGCAACAACCCAGCGGACAGAAGTAGTCACATAGGAGTTATTGAAGTTGAAGTTATAAGTACCGGAGGCATATTTTGAAGTGGAAACATTGCCGAGATTGGCAACTGCATCGGTGATATTAACAGAGGATTCTCCGCCATTGCTGATGCTGATACCGTTGAGATCAAGTGTTTTCTTTGTGGCAGCAAGATCGTCTGCGGTAAGTTCAAGTGCGGCTCCGGCAGCAAGTTCACCGGTTGCATTGAAAGTTTTATTGTTTCCGAGAACAATTCTGGCACCGGTGGTAGTCAGGCTGCCGCCTTTTTCAACAGTGAAAGAACCGAAAGTATCGAAAGATTTCGCTCCGATGGTGTTGTCACCGGCAAAGGTGATTCCGCTGCCGACTGCGACATTGCCTTCGGTGCTTCCGAATTTGGAATCGGTCAGTTTGGTGTTGTCGGCAACTGTAATAACACCGACACCGGCAGTAGTTTCAGCATAGACGCTGCTGTTTCCGGAAATGGTAACAGTTGAACCGCTCTGGATGGCAACTTCTTTGGCAGTGAAATTACCGCCATCGATAACGAGATCGCCGTTGCGGGTATTGCTGTAACCGACATTCACAATAGTACCGACATTCACCGAAGCACCGTTTTCAACGGTAAAGGTGGAACGCAGACCGTCTTCATCGGTACCGATTTTGATACCATAATTTGAAGCACCGCCGACATTCAATTCGGCGTTTGCTCCGGAAACGGTCACATCACCGGCTGCCTGCAGATATTTGCTATCGGCGACATTCATTTCGCCGTAAACATTCAACTCACCTTTGGCTTTGTTAAAAACGGATGCAGAAGCGTCAACTTTACCATAAACATTCAGCGTATGGTCATTAACCGCTTCATTTTCGCCGATGTAGATCTGGTGGGTTTTGATGTAGGCACCTTCGGCGATATTGACCGTGCTTGAACCCATTTCGAGATCTTGCGGACCAATACCGCCCGGATCCATTAATCCGCCGACGTCCAGCTGCACTCCCTGGATGGTTTCCATCTGACCGGAGAGCGTAACACTGCCGTTGCCGGTAACAATGCTGCCGCCGGTAACATTGGTCATATCAATAGTTGCATTGACGCTGTTTTCTTTATCACCGAAGAAGATATTGCCGGCATAGGTATTGTCTTCACCCAATTCGGTGTTGCCGTATACTTTCAAAGTGCCTGTTTTGAAGTCAGTATCAACAGCAGTCTGATTGCTAATGGTGATCTGGTCTGCAGTGATGACTGCATTTTCGATCGAACCGTCAACATCGCCGTAACCATCAGTGTCGATACCATCTTCGGTGATCTTGCCGGTACCGATAACGATGCTTTCAGTATTAGCAGTACCGATGTTTCCGATCAGGGTGTTGGTGCTGTTGTTGGCAATAACGATATCTTTCGCATTGAAGTCAACCACAGCATGACCGTCATTCTGCATGGTGATGGTCTCTTTAGCGGTGACTTTCACCTTGTTTTCAGTCTCAGTCTCACCGTCAACACCGGCATTCAAAACGGCTTCTTTATCGCCGACGTTTGCACCGCTGTTGATGATGGTAACATTGTTTTCAGCAGTGATTTCACCGGTAACGGCAAGATTCTTGCTGTTTTCGATAGTAACGTTGTTACCGGAAACGTCGGATTTGATTTCGGCAGTGTCGGTAACATCGGTGGTTTCTTTATCACCGGTGGTGAGAGTTACATTCTTGTCTCCGGCATCGATTTTGTTGGAACCGACCGCACCGTCAGCACTCAAATCCAAAGTCTTGTTGCCGTCAGCATCAGTGGTGGCATCAACCATGACACCTTTCATGAAGTAAAGATCGCCATCCTTGACATAAGCAGAATAGCCGTCCGCAACGGTGATCTTACTCAAAATATCATCGGTCAAACCATTGGCTCCGGTGATGTCGATGATCGGTTTACTCGGATCAAAACCGTCAACCGGATTGATCGTGATCTTACCGGTCAGAGTCAGAGACTGAGTTTCAATAGAACTGCTGCTGTCCAGAGTCAGGGTCTTGCCACTATTGATGGTCAGATTGACCGCAGTCAAGGTTGATTCACCTTTGATCTTCATATTGGCAGCGACTTTGACATCTCCGGAGTTGAAAGTAATGTGAGAGTCAGTCATCACAACGTTACCAAGCTGGTTGGAAGTTCCTCCGGCAAAGTCGCTCAAACCGCCGGAAATCTGCGTACCGCCGACAGTAACAGTAGTATTGGTCAGAGTGGTTTGGAAAAAAGTGGCAGTCGCAAACGCACCATCAATCACGACGGTGGAATCTTCCAGAGTCAAAGCTCCCTGAGCATCCAAATCCTGAACATAAATATCTGCATTGTAAGCAACAACTTTACCATTGTAACGAATGGAGATATCACCATCCTGATAAGCATCACTCAAGAAATTCAAAACAGCTTTCTTGGTCGATCCTTTTTCACCAATGGTAAGAGTGTTTTTAATATGGCTGTTGCTGACAGAGGCATTTTTCGGACGGGCCATTTCAAGTGTTCCGCCGGCTTCAACCGTAACCGCATAGGTCATATCCCATTTGCTCAAGGCGTTACCCATTTTGGCACCATCCTGAATAACCACGGCCAATTTTGAATAATTTTTGTGATTATTGTCAAAGGTATTTCCGCTAAGCGAGTTGGTGTCACTTATGACAATGGTAGAATTTTTGGCATTGGCAGTTGCATAAGCGTAGGCACCGGCATAATTCGTATAATCAGCAGTGCCATCTTTGTCAACATACAAAGGATTGCTGTAATCAAGAGCAGCAATATTGTTCTCATTGAGGCTTTCCATATAATCGCCATTGATGTTCAGCAGAGCATCGCCATTGTTACCGGAAATGTATTCCACATTTTCAGCAGCACCGACATACAGCGTGGGGGCCGTCGCCGGAGCGATTTCCGCATCAACAAATACCGTCAGTTCTTCCGCATGAGTGGTATTCAGGAATGAAACCACCGCCGCCTGTGCATCGGCAGCCAGATCGGTGCTGACGACAGCAACTTCACCATCGGCAGTCGGCATGACTCCACCGTCAAAGTCAACGGCGACCACTTTGTCGGCAAGCTGATACTCACCGGCAGTGTTGACGATGCCGAATGCGTCATACTTACCGCTGGCTACACTGATGACGACTGCACCGTTGTTTCCGGCGGCAGCAATCGCCTGCTCAACTGATGAAAACGCAGTTTCACCGAAAAGCAGCACTTCGCCATTGATATTGGCGATCTGCGCTCCGGCACTCTCGTTTTCCCAGTCCGTGTTCACGAATATGGTCTTATACATACTCATAACACTTTCCTTTCCTTTTTTGTTGTTGGTTGCTTGGAATTATTCCAAATACTTATTGTTAACTTTTATTTCGTTCTCTCAACCCGGCAACCCGCCGAGCGGGCGTCGCTTGACCCCGTCCGGGTACGACCCGGTGCGAAATTTTTCTTTTTATTTTTCAAAAAAAGAGCAAAAAGATCACCTGCGGCGTATGGATATACTCCATATTCCGTAAGTGATCTTTTTGCTCTCCAAGTGTTTACAGAAATATTCATTCTCTCATAGCCTCAAACACGCCGGACGGCGGGTCAGCAGCGTCATCGTCAAACTTCTTACCGCCTGACAAATAAAATGACGCACCGAACGCACTATCCTTTTAAAGTGTGCCGTTACCGTAATGAATACTTCCGCAAAATGACGGCCCGTCGGCTCATACCAGACATAAGCCGTCACTACCCCGGAACGCACACTGAAACTTTTGCCGGTATGCAATTCCGGAGCAGGGATATCCAACTGGAGAGATGATCCGGATACAGCAGACGACACAGGATATACCGAAAAACTTGCGTCAATCGGCACGTCCTGATCGCAAATGTATTTTTTGCTGTGATCGCTATTCATCTCTGTAATGTCGCTTGTCTCATTTTTTGTGAAAAATCTTTCCTGCGGTGGTGCATTGCGGGCAATCTCCTTCTTCTCCAAAAAATCTCCCTGCGGCCGCGGGAGAGCGGCCTCGCCGCTCGGGCTTCGCCCTCGGCGGTTGCAGTCGATTTTCCGGAGGCCTCGCTCTCCGCCATTCCGTCGGCTTACGCCTTACTCATGACTGCGAGTAAGGCAGTCTTTGATTTTATGTTCAGTCATGTACGTCAGTACACTCCTGCTCATCCGCCTTGATTTGTCTGCGACCTTGCCTCACACTGCATCCACCGTTTAGATCGAACCCGTGCTTGCCGGTTTGACAAATCACAACTTATGTGATATGTTTTATCCGTTAACAAAAATGTTTGTTTATAAGCTTCTGTTTCGGGTTTCACAAAATTCGGGACATTATCTATTCTTAAATATTGTAAATATTATTTTTTCTTTTCTTCAACCGCTTCGTTCTTTTTCAGAACTCCGGCTTCCAGAAGTTTGTCGATCAGCTGCTGCATGCTGTTGAAAGCAGCCAGAAATCCCTGCGGAGGCATGATAACACGCACATTGCTCTGGGCTTCCGGGGCTTTGCCGTCTTCGGCAGGCTGCAACGTGACGAAATCATAACGGACCATGCCGCCGGCAAAGTGAATCTGACCAACTCCGTCTGCGTAAATTTCTTTCTTGTCACTCATTTTTCTTTCTCCTTTTTATTTTTACAAGCATCATGAAATCAAGACACTCTTAGACTATTGGGGAATAACATAGCACACTTTCAAGAAAATTGCAAGTGATCTTTGAAAAAATCCGTTTTTTTGTGAAAGAAAGAAAAAAAAACGGAGTCAGCAGCTCGCTCCGCTCGACAAGCTGTGGAACGGACTTTTACGGACATGTACGGACTCTTACGGACAGCTGGGGATAGCCGGCAGTCTGCCGGGGGCTTGCTCCATGAGCGGCACCCCCATTTTTTGTCGGACATGTCTGACACGTCCGACTTGTCCGACAGTGCCGCCCCCAACGGTCCGCACTGTGTGGTCTGCACTCTGCACCGGCTATTGTTTTTGCTGACTCGTCAATCTGCTCCACGCCATTTACCGATCAAACTGCGACAACGGAGCAGTGCGATAACCTCGCAACCCGCCGAGCGGGCGTTTCGCCGCTGGATCACGTCTCAGTACGACGGAGGGCGAAATTTTTTTATTTTTCCGGCTGTCTGCTCCATGCTGCCTCTCGCTCACTCGTCATGCAAAATTTTGCATGACATCGCTTACGGCAGGTGGTGTCGCCTTACGGCGACCTGACCGCCTGCGGCGGATATTTCGCCGCTTATGGCGGCGACAAGCGTTCCGCCGCTTGACCACGTCTCCGTACGACGGAGGACGAAATTTTTTTATTTTTTATATTTCTGACAGTTCTTCCCAGCGGGAGTAGAGCCGGGCAACTTCCTCTTTCGCCCGCTCCAGTTTTCCCTGCAATTCACCGCTCTGCGAACCGTAACGTGCATAAAAGTCCGGCGATGAAAAAATCGCTTCCAATTCCGCAACTGCCGCTTCCGCCGCAAGAATCGCTTCCTCCATCCCCTCCAATTCACGCTGCTCTTTCCACGTGAGTTTCCTCGGCTTATCCTTTTTCTCCGGCTCCGGAACTGTCACCGGCTTTTTGACCGGCACTTCCGCTTCCAGACGGGCATTCTCACGCTCCTTGCGTTTCTCCACCGCGTAATCATAGTCACCCGGGGTATAGAATATTTCCCCTCCCCCGTCAAAACTTAAAACCCCGGTGCAAACCCGGTTCAAAAAGTAACGGTCATGGCTCACCAGCAATACACACCCCGGATATGACGCCAAAGCTTCTTCCAACAGCCGGAGACTCGACAAATCCAAGTCATTGGTCGGCTCGTCCAGTATCAGAAAATTGCCGCCACGTTTAAGCACTTTGGCAAGTGCCAGCCTTGCCTTTTCGCCGCCGGAAAGATATTTAATTCTGGTCCTGATCCGCTCATCTTCAAAAAGAAAGCGTTTCAAATACGTCCAGACTGTAACCTTTTCCGTCCCCAGATAAACGTGTTCCAAGCCTTCACTGATCTCCTCGGCAACACTCTTTTCACCATCCAGCACCGTCCGGATCTGATCTATAATATTGAATTGCACCGTCGGAGCAACTTCGCAACTGCCGCTGTCAGCAGATAATTTCCCGGTAATGATATTGACCAGCGTCGATTTGCCGACCCCGTTCCTGCCAACCACACCGATCCTCGCCCCCGGAGCAAATTCAAAACTGAAATCCTTTATCACCGGAACTCCGGCAAAAGATTTGCTGATGTTTTTCAGCTCCACCGTCTTGTTCCCCAATCGGGGCGGCGACGGAATAAGCAATTCCATTTCCGAATCCCGCAGAGGTTTGGCAATGGCGGAAATCTCCTCAAAACGTTTCATCCGCCCCATATTCCGCTTCAATCTCGCCTTGGGTGAACGGCGTACCCACTCGATCTCCGAACGCAGAAAATGCTGGCGTTTGGCTTCAAATATGTCTTCTTTCAGCTCACGGTCGGCTTTCGCCGCCAGAAAACAGGCGTAACTGCCCGGATATGAATAAAATTTGCCGTGATCCAATTCCACTATCCGCGTGGCGATCCGGTCAAGAAAGTAACGGTCGTGCGTGACCAGCAACGCCGTAAGTGATGCCGATTTCAGAAATTCCTCGATCCATTCGATCGTGGCAACATCCAAATGGTTCGTCGGCTCATCCAAAAGCAGCAGATCCGGTTCACTTATGACCGCCCTCGCCAATGCAACCCGCCGTTTTTCACCACCGGAAAGCTGTCCGCAAAGCTTGTCCGATATGCCGCTTAAATGCAGCTTGTCCAGCGTCGATGCCAGTTTGACTTCCGGAACCCACGCATCATGCAGAGTAAGGAAGTGTTCCAGCTCGGTATGCTCCGGGGAATTTGCCGGAAGATGCTCATATTTTTCCAACTGACTGCAAAGGTAAGACACCCCGTCACGGACATTCTCCGCTACGGTACGGGATTCATCCAATTCAAAATCCTGCGGCAATTCAGCACAACGCAAATTACGCATCCGGGTCAACCGGGAATCCTCCCCCGGCTGTTCCCTGCCGCTGATAAGATCCAGCAGTGTCGATTTGCCGCAGCCATTTCTGCCCACCAATGCCACTTTCTCCCCGGCGGAAATGGAAAATTCCGTCTGATCGTACAACACCTGACGCCCGATGGACAATGATAAATTTTCTGCGGCAAATAATACTTCCGGCATGGATCTTTCCCTTTCTGATTTACAAAATACATAATTTATCACCGCAGAACGCTTTTTTCAATTGAATTTTCCTTTTATTATGTTATAGTATATGCAGAGTGTATATTAATTGTATATACAGAAAACCTGAAAAAAAGAAGGAGATTTGATCATGGCTTCAGTTAAAATGTACGCAAAAACCGGAGATGCAAAGGCTCAGGAGATCCAGAGTGCCGTTGAGAAAAAATTCGGTAAACTCCCCGAAGTTTTTCAGGCGATGGGCCGCAGCGGCGACTTCCTTGAAGCCGTCCTCAAAGTTTCAGAAGCCGCCGGAAACAACCTCGACCCCAAAACCAAAGAATTGATCATCATCGCCGTCAGTGCCGTCAACGGATGCACTTACTGTCTGGATGCCCACCGTTCAGCAGCTTTAATGCAGGGCGTCACCGATGAAGAAATTTCCGGTGCGATCGAAGTAGCTTCCGCAATATCACTTTTCAATACTTTCAATAAAGCGATCGACCTCAATTCCGATCTCAAAACTCCCGTCAGAAAATGATTATGCGTCTGTCTGGAAAAATCAAACTTCTGATGCTGGCGGCAGTGCTGTGCGGAACAACCGCACTCACTGCTTCCGACATAAAAAACGGACTAACCGGTAAATTCCGCCGGCTCGCCGGGGATATCGAAGACCTCGACCGAAAAATGCGGAATACCGATATGGAAAGTAAAAAAGGAATCAACCAGCTCTACGAAAGATGCAAACTTTCTCTGGAATTCATCCACGAAGGACAGAAACTTCTTCTCAACTCCAAAAGAGATGACCGGCAGGTTCAGAAAGCTATGCTGATTATGAAAAATGAGTCTGCTTTCCTGCAGGAAACGCTCAAAAATGAGAAATATTTCCCCGGTCTTGCCCAAATCGATGACGTTAAAACCATGCTCAAAGCCGCCAGAAGCGGAAAAATTTCTCTGGAAAGAAAAATCCCTAAAAGCGATAACGCCCTTTTGCAGGAAATCCAGAAAGAACAGCGGAAAGCTCTCCATGAAATTTTCAAGAAAAAAATCGACGCTCTTTGACTTTCTTTAAGAGAAGCCGAGGCACGCACGATCAACAGTCTGCGTGCCTTTTTTACTGCCTCCCGCTTACTCGTCATGCAAACTTTTTTGCATGACATCGCTTACGGCAGGTGGTGTCGCCTGTCGCATATCCACGCCATTTACCGATCAAACTGCGACAACGGAGCAGTGCGATAACCTCGCAACCCGCCGAGCGGGCGTTCCGCCGTTGGATCACGTCTCCGTACGACGGAGGGCGAAATTTTTTATTTTTCCGCTATCTGCCGGACATCAAAAAAACTTCTTCCGCAGTGAGGATGATGGTATCTTGAGAATATCCCGGTATTTGGCAACCGTCCGCCGGGCAACCGGAATACCGGACTTTTTCAGCAATCCGGCAATCGCTTCGTCCGACAGCGGAGATGACGGTTCTTCCTGCGCAATCAGCTGACGGATCTTTTCCATGACCGCCTGATTGGAGACGTCTCCACCTGATTGCGAATTGACCCCGGTTGAAAAGAAATTTTTAAGCGGCAGAACCCCTTGCGGAGTTTCCGCATATTTCCCGGCAACCGTCCGACTGACGGTACTTTCATTGACCCCAAGCGATTCCGCCGCCTGCTTCATGGTCAGAGGTTTGAGGAACTCCACGCCGCGGTCAAGAAATTCTTTCTGCACTTCTATAAGCAGATCGCCCAGCTGTTTCAAGGTCGTCCCACGCATTTCCAACGCCCGCAAAAATTCTTTCGCACCATTATATTTTTCAGTCAGGAAAGCTCTGTCTTCAGCAGAAAGAGTATCGTCATTGAGCAATTTCTCATAGTATCCCTGAATACCGATTTTACGGCTCTCTCTCAAATGCACCGTGTAACTGCCATCCTGATTGCGGGCAATCACCAGATCCGGGATCACCACACTGCCGGCACTGCTCTCCTGACGTCCCGGATGCGGATTCAAAGTACGGAGGATTTTCAGCATCTTCTCCAATTCGCCGGGAGTTATCATCAGCTTTTTCACCAGCAGGTCAAGCCGGTTTTTCTCCAAATCAGAAACCCCCTCATCAAGGAGTTTTTCCAGAACCGGGGTCAACTGCCCTTTGCGGATCAGCTGCAATTTCAGACATTCAGGCAAATTTCTCGCCCCGACGCCGGCCGGAGCAATATCCTGTACCACTTTCAAAGCACTATCCACCTCATCCATCCCGGCATTGCAGATCATCGCCAGATCCGCCGGCGGAGTTTTCAAAAATCCGTCATCATCA
Organism: Lentisphaerota bacterium; assembly: GCA_015061685.1. GTDB lineage: Bacteria > Verrucomicrobiota > Lentisphaeria > Victivallales > Victivallaceae > UBA1784. Next base: position 78,644 of record SUWD01000005.1, read on the forward strand.
AGAGCGGAAATGATCTCCAAGGCACACTTGCGGATATTTTCCGGCAAATCAAGAGCGTGTATTTCCGCAGTCAGCAGGGAATTCAACGAGGGCGGCGGTGCCGGGATCGTACTGAAATAATCCCCCCTTTCCTCATCACTGCCGCCATTTCCGGGCAGAGGGAGCTGATCACACCACTCATCAGCAAGGATACTGTTGCTCTCATAATCATTCTCATCCTCGGTCTGCTGCTTTTCCTCACTGGCGGCAGCAGCGGATTCCGGCAAAGGCGACTCCTCCTCCGTCAAAAGGGGATTGCCTGCCAATTCCTCTTCCAGACGGAGATCCAGAGCGGGCAGAGGCAATGCAAGCAATTCCAAGCTGCGCTGCATATTCTGCGAAAGATGCAGACGCTGCTCCAATTGACCGGTCAAGCCGGCTGATAACCTCTGGTCGCTCATTTTTCAAAACCTTATAAAAAATCCGTAAAAGTGCCAAAAAAAGCATTTGACAATCACTGTAATAGAATTTAAATTATAAAACGATATTTTTCCAATGATAAATTATAAAAAAGTGCATTTTTTTTGAAAATATGGATGATCAAACCGTTTTTTTAAGCTCTCTGGGCAGCGGCAGCAGCGGAAACGCCTTTTTCGTGGAATCCCCGGAAGGTGCGATCCTGATCGATCAGGGCTTCTCCCGCAAAGAATTGCTCGCCCGTATGGAAAAATGCGGCTGCGATCCGCATAAACTCAAAGGAGCTTTGCTGACCCACGAACACAGCGACCACTCCTGCGGAGCAAGGGTTTTCTGCGATACATTCAATCTGCCGCTCTACGCTACACCAGAAACCACCGCAAGACTTACCGTTTCCGGCAACCTGCCCAAAACAGTCCGTACCTTTGAACCCGGTGCCGTCTTTCCCCTTGCCGGATTCAATATCACCAGTTTTGCCCTTTCTCATGACGTGGAAACAGTCGGCTTCAAACTGCAATGCCGCGAACTGCAGATCGGCATTGCCACTGATTTAGGCATCGTCAGCGAAAGTGTCAAACGGCATTTGCGTAACTGTCATGCATTGGTCATCGAAAGCAATTACGACCGGGAAATGCTGATGAATTCACAGCGGAGACTGGAATTGAAGCGACGGATCCTCGGCTTCCGGGGACACCTCGGCAATCTGGATACTGCTGAACTGCTCGCAGAGCTGCTCTGTAATGATTCAAAACTGCTGCTGCTCGCCCACGTCAGCAGAGAGTGCAACGACTACGGCAAACTGGAGGAGCTGTGCAGCTCAAGATTGAAAGAATTGCAGAAAGAACACTGCCTTTTCCGGGTCTTGAGACAGGATGAGCCGTCAGAAAGATTCGCCATCAGTGCGGTATAAAGAAGAAAAATCTCCCGAAAATATGAAGTTAATGCCTTTTATTCAAGGAAAAAAGCATTACTGCACTTGCTTTTTGAAAAATCTGTGATATGTTAATAAACTGACAAAAGATTTTTTACAGTATCATATACATAAAATGAAGGAAAACTGAATATGGCACATACCAAGTCTGCCGTCAAACGTCTGGGCACCAGCAAAAAAGCGAACCTCCGCAACCGTGCCCGTATCAGCGAGCTGAAAACCATTGAGAAAAAACTGCGTGCCGCAGTTGCCGCCGGCGATGCCGCTGCCACCGAGCTTGCCAAAGTTTTCTCCAGCCGTCTGGACAAAGCTGTCAAAGCCGGTACCATCCATGCGAATCGTGCCGCCAACAAAAAATCTCAGGCGGACAAACTGCTTGCGGCGAAATAATCAGTTCCCCAACTGATTCAAACGAAGATCCCGGGATTCGGAAACGGTTCCCGGGATTTTGTTTTTCAACCGCCGGCTCTCTGTACTTTTCCGTGGGTCAATCAAATCCAGGCACCCGCACTTTTTAAAAGCAAAATTTTACCCAAAAAAAATTCAAACAGCTCTTGTTTTTAACGGTTTGATTGCGTATAATTAAAGAGACGCAATCAAATCTTTATATCAGGAGTCTTATTATGAAAAAGTGCTTCTTGCTTTTTTTTGTTTTGTTCTCCTTTTGGTTGTCTGCTGATTCTGTAAACTTCCTTTCCAAACCGATGAGTGCGGGCAAAGCCTCGCTTGCGGAAAACGCTTATACGATCTCCCGGCTGTTGGATACGGCAAATTTCTCCCCGGAATTGCAGCTCCCGATCCAGCTGATCTATAATTCATCGGTCGAAAAAAGCGGACCATTCGGTTTTGCGTGGCGTTCACCGCAGTTGGAAAGTACTGCCTATTATGACAAAGATGGCGTTCTCTGGGTAACTCCCTGGGGCGAAAAGATCAAGTTCTTTCCCAAAGATGAGAAAACTCCCAAAGATGCGATCAAAATTGAGCTTTACGAGCGGGCGAAAAAAGGTCGCGGATTTTATGCACCTTATTCAGAATGGGAAGCCGATACCTCCAAGCGTGACTATGCGAAAAGTGACAGTTGGGTTTTTCACGGCAAACAGGATAAAAAGGGGTGGACTTTTGTTTACCGCAATTACAAGCTGAAATCCATTACTGCTCCTTCCGGCAGAAGTGTTGAATTTAATTATGAGGGCAAAAAACTGGTTTCCATTTCCCAATCCGGAACCAATTTTGTTGAACTCGGTTATTCCGGGCATCTGGTAACTTCGCTGAAAATCAACGGCATCCATCATGAATTGAAATACCGTTCCACTAAATTACAAATTCTGCCGAAAACGGAAGCCGGGAATATCATTTCGGCATCCCGTCCGGCGTTGGTATCGGTCAAACGCGGTGATCTTGCTCCGGTAACTTTCACTTACGATAATTTCGGCTTTTTGAATGGCATCAGGCAGGGAAGTTATTCTGATGATCTGGTCATTTATCACCAAACCCTTGCGGAACGCCGGGCTGAATTGAAAGCGAAGAAAAACAGCAAAGTAAAGTATCACGGCTTTGCCAACGGCAGAATTTTATCCGACAATCAATTCCGTTATGCCTATTCATCGGCACTTCCCGGAGCAGTTACGCTCACCGATCAGCTCAATCAGAAAGCCTCTTTCAATTACGATGCACAGACCGGAGTTTTTACAACCAGTGAATTTTCCGGCAAAAGTTATACCATATATTATTTCATGCGTTTTGATGCGGCTTATCTGGGCAAGGTTAGAAAAATCGTGGACAGCCGGGGACGGGATGTCATAAATTACCGCTATGACCAGCTTACCGGTAATGTGATCCGGGTTTGGGATATGGCGGGCAACGACCTCAATTTCCAATACGGCAGGAATGGGAAACTTGCTCTGATCACCCGCCGGGCGGCCGATCAGGATGCACCGGAACCGGTCAGATCTTTCGGATATGATCCAGAGAGCAACTTGACGGAGATCCGCACCCTCAATGCCAGGGGGCAAGCGGTGGTAACTGTCGCCTTAAGCTATACGCCAAACCGGGAAGTGGAGATGGTTTCCGACGGTCAGAGCCGGAATATCATTGCTTACAACCCCTTCGGTTACCCGGTGAAAGTCACTAATGTTTTCGGACAATTTACCCGGCGTGAGTTGGATAACTATAACCGGATGGTCAGCAGTACCGATTTCTACGGGGTGAAAACCTGTTACACTTACACTCCGGCAGGGTTGATTTCCAGAATCGAACGCAAGGACGGCAAAAAACTTCTGACATCCCTGACCATTGCCTACAATGCCAACGGTCAGCCGGTAAGTTACACCGATCAATCCGGCAAGGTAAAGAAGTTTGAACGTGATGCTTTCGGGCGGGTGGTCAAAGAACTTTTCCCGGATGATACGGAAGTGGCCTACACCTACAATAAACTCGGTCAACTCCATACCGTTCTTGACCAGAATAAACACAAAATCACCTTTGACTGGAACAAGTTCGGGCTGGATGCCAAGACCACTCCCGCCGGACAGTTGACCGACTATGTCCATGACAAGTATGGTTTGCTGACCGGAATTAATTCCAAAGAAAATCACGATACTGCCAAAGCCGTAAAATATGAATATGATGAATTCGATCGTTTGATAAAAATTGATTATGGCAACGGAGATATAGAAAAGAGGAGTTATGACAGTTGGGGAAAACTACTTTCAATTCAACGGGGAGAGAACAAAGAACGTTATAAATATGATTATTTTGGGCGTTTGATCTCAAAAACAGGAACCAAAGAAAAACTGTTAATTTCTTACAATAGTTTTGGACAACGTACCAAGCGGATCATTGAGCGAAACGGCATAAAAATATGTGAAGAACGTATCTATGACCGATATGGCAGATTGCTGAAAATCATAAGTGGAAATAAAACAGTAGAATATATTTATAATTCCCGCAATCAGATCCAGCAGCAGATTATAAACGGAAAAATCATAGAATTTGTTTATACCGGCTATGGGCAATTAAAAAGCAAACAAATGGTTGAAAAATAATAAATTTCACCTATATTAAAAAAGGAGATATTCACATGAAACGATTAATGAGCAATTTGTGCAGTTTGTTGTTGCTGTTCGCACTGACAGTACCACTGTATGGTAAAAAAGTTCTTGCCCGGATCGACTACTTTTATGCCGATGATGGAACATTGATCGGCAAAGCATTCAACGGTAAGCGGGTGAATTTTGAATACGATTTGCGTGGACAACTGCTGGCAGTCAAAGATGCTTCTGGGAGAGACTTGGAGCGTTACACCTATGATCCGGCAGGCAACCGGCTTTCCAAAACGATCAATGGCGTGACAACGACCTATACTTACGATAAAGCCAATCAGCTTGTAACTTCAACTGTCAATGGCGTAACAACTCATTACAAATATGATGCAGCCGGGAGAATGATTCAGGCGGGCGACAAAAAGTATATCTATAACGGTAACAATAAAGTCGTTGCGATTTGGCAGAACGGCGATATTATCGCCAAATTTGAGTATAATATTGACGGACAGATTGCGAAAGCAATTTACGGCGATAAAGTTGAAGAATTTATGTGGGATGGTTTGGCTCTTATCTGGCGAAGCGGTGTAACCTATATCAATGAGCCTTACGTTACCGGCGGCAATCCGGTCATGGCCGGTGATGAGGTGCTTTTCAACGATATGCTCGGCAGTACTCTTGCGGTTAATGGAAATCCGGTTGAGATGACTTCTTTTGGCGAAACGACTGACAAAAACGCGTTCTTCACCGGTAAACCGATGATTGATGAGCTTGGTTATTCCTTCCTCTTTCGCGACTATAACCCCAATCAGGGCAAATGGACAACCACCGATCCCCTCGGCTATCCTGATGGGTGGAACAATCTGGCGTATGTGAATAATAAAGTTGTGGGGTTTATAGATTTTCTCGGTGCAAAAGTATATTGGTGTGCTAGAGATTTAGCTGGCTTCCCTGTTGGTAATCATCACTTTTTAGCCTTTATCCCTGATAATCCGAATGATTTTACAGGAAAAACCGTTGACATGGGGGGTGGTTCCCAAGGTTGGACAAACGGAGGTCAACCTAAAGGTGGTAAACTTGTTAGTACTCCCAATGAAGGTAATGATTTACAATCGGTAAGAGAATTGCGCGATCCTCAAAATTATCCCCCGGGAACATTTAGTGATTGGGATGGGGAAATGCATGAAATACCGACACCACAAGGAATGACAGATACTCAATTTATAAATGCTTTGCAAAAGGCCATTGATGAATATCAAAATAATTATCCTTTTAGTCTTGTTGATGAAAATTGTGCAGCTTGGGTGAACTCGATGTTGGAACGTGTTGGAATTCCGAAAAGCGAGCGTGACCGTTTAGGTGAATTTTTTGGAGTTGACTGGGGAGAAGAGGATTTGATTCCAAGTCAGTATTTTGTAAAGGAGTAAGAAATGAAAAAAATACGGTTGTTTGTTTTAAGTTTATTCGCTTTCCTATTTGTGGGCTGCGATTCTGACATCAATCCGAATTCATTGATCGGGATGTCAAAGAAAGAAGTCCTGCGTTTAGCATTTGAAAGGGGTACTTTAGATAACAATGGAGAACTGAACATAGGCGCATGGAAAGTTGAAAAAAATGGTAAAAGATCGTATCAAAACTATTATTATAAGTCGTTGGATGTCGCACTGAAAGACTCTCGTTTAATGGATTGCGATATTTGGGAGATCGGGAAAAAATATAAATTTTCTTTTTCCATTAGCAAAAAAGAAGAATGCCTTGAAGTATTATTTAAACATGGTAAGGTATTTAAGGTTGAAAAAAAGCATTGGAATAAAACATAACCCATTCATAAATGAAGCAATCTAATAAAAATTTTTCATTTGTCATATATTGTATATAATATCGCAAGCAAATTGTTTGTTTTAACAGGAGTTTTACATGACAAGATTTTTGTTAACAATAATATGTTTACTTCCGCTGTTTCTTTCTGCGGAAACAATCGTTGTCAAAACGAAGGCTCCGCAGAACAGAAATGCTCTTTTTTATTACCGGGTTCCGGCGGGATATAATAAAAACCGTCCGGAAATGTATCGGGTATTGGTGATTTTCGGCGGCAGAAACACCGGCGGCAAACTTGATGCTTCCGGGCGTTTGGGCTGGGGAAAATGGTGTGATGATAATGGAATATTCATTCTCGCTCCTGCCTTGAGAAATGATAACTTTTGGGAACCGGAAGAGTGGTCGGGGAAAGCTCTGCAGAAAGCTCTTTCCCAACTGAAAAAGAAATACAATGTCTGTACCGATAAGATATTGTATTACGGCTACTCTGCCGGAAGTCAGGCAAGCAATCTTTTCCCGGCCTGGAAACCATCGCTTTGCCGGGCATGGGTGAGCCACGCCTGCGGAGTATTTCATGAACCTACCGGAAGGATGAAAGATACTCCCGGCTTGGTAACTTGCGGCGATGCCGATCAGGCACGATATATCATCAGTCGCAACTTTGTCGAAGCCGCCCGCAAGAAAGGCGTAAACATCATCTGGAAATCATTCCCCAATACACCACACGAGGTTTCGCCTGATTCTCTGAAACTTGCCAGAGCCTTCCTGAAATTTTATCACGATCTTTACAAAGAAGACCTCACCGGCAATCCCCCGCCGGTCAAAGCCCTGCAATTCCGCTTCGTGGGAGATGATCAGGAGTCTGTTTATTATCCGGCCAATTCCCCCGAAGCGAAAAATATTCACCGCAATGACCGGATCTTACTGCCTGATTCCTCTATTGCCGATGCCTGGGGCAAAAGTGCAAAATGAAATTACTCTTCTCTTTCCTGCTCGCTATACCATTTCTGCTTTTTGCAGAAGTAATCAGGCTTGACGGAGTTGATTTCCATTACCGGATACCGAAAAAGTACGATAGCAAATCCCAAATAATGGTACTTTTCGGCGGCAGGAACTGGCAGGGAGAAAGAACATTGAAAACTTACAACTTCAACGCCCTTGCCGATAAACACAGCGTTTTTCTGCTTTCACCCTCATTCAAAGATCGTGATTACTGGGAGCCGCAAGTGTGGTCCGGCAAACTTTTACAAAAAGCGATCCGACAACTTGAAAAACGCTATAATCTGCAATCGCAGAAAGTTTACTTTTACGGTTATTCTGCCGGAGGACAATGTACCGCACTTTTCTATCAATGGATGCCGCAAAAAGTTGCTGCTTGCGGGCTTCACGCCTGTGGGGTTTATCCTGAAAAAATCAAAAATTCAAAAGCCCCATTTCTCATTACTTGCGGCACAGAAGACAAAGAGCGTTTTCAAATCAGCCGCCACTTTATTTACCGCTACCGGGAACACGGCGGATTGCTCTTGTGGAAATATTTTCCGAACTCCGGACACGAATTATCCAAAGAGGCTTTGGATTTGGCAAACGTCTGGTTTGATGAACTTCTTTCCGGCAAAAAAGTCATTGCTTACGGCGAAGATGATACCCGGCAAATAAAACCGCAGATCGACACCGAATTCCGTAATCCATTGTACTCTGAAAAAATGCAGGAGTTATGGCAAAAATGATGGAGTTTACTTTTGATGGCATTGTCCGGCAGGGATTCGGCTTTTACAATCCCAATCATGCGGCAGCTCTGATTTGTGCCATTTTCCCATTTTTGTGGGGCTGGAAAAAATATGCGTGGATCGGGTGGTTCCTGACTTTTCTTTTGACTGTACCTCTGGTTATGACCTATTCCAGAACCGGAGTTCTGGTTCTTGGATTTGAGTTGGCAGCATATTTTATCCTCTCCAAAACAAAGAATTGGAAATTGATTGCCGCAATCACCAGCGGTATTTTGCTGATTTTGATTGTCGGTGGTATTTTCGGGCGTTTCGCCCTTGATAAAGCTGTGACCAATCGTCCGGAAATCTGGTTTGCCGGATTGAAACTTTATGCGGCAAATCCGTTGGGTATTGGTTTGAGCAACTCCGGCATGATCGTTTCAAACTTTATGCTTGAAAACATCCAGTGCCGGACACTGGTCAATTCTCATTTGACTCTGTTGGCAGAATTTGGCATGATTGCCGGATTTTTCTGGTTTTCATTCATCTTTTACGCCCTGTTTACCGGAGTTAAAAAGCCCCGGACATGGTGTGCTGTTGCCGGACTTGTCATTTCGGCAATCAGTGCCAGCATATTTGACTGGGATCTGCTTTCTGATTTTCAGAATTTCGGAGAACTGCCGCTGCTGAATTTTGTTTTATCGTGGCTGATGTTATTGCTTTTCCTTGCCATGACACTCTATTTGTTGTGGGGCAAAGTCAATTTGAAACGCTTGGGAATTGCCGTTGGATGTGCAATTTTGTGCGTTATCCTGCCGTTTTGCCTGTGGAAAGCTGACACGCCGAAAGTAAAAAGCGACATTGTTTACACTTCTCCCGATGCTCCATTGGTGCTTTACGATGAAGAATGGAACCTGAAGTCACTGTTGCCGTATTGCAAAAACGGCTATCAAATCCCGTTACAACCCGGATTGGTAAAAATCAAGGCTGAAAAGGTGATCCTTTTCGGCAATGCCGCTGAATATGCTCCGGAATATCCGGAAAGCAAAATAACCTATGTCAATCCTCCGGACTTCTTTGAACCGGTCGCAAATACAGAAAAGATCATTCTTCCCCCGCACGACACCAGAGAATTTTCATTTTAAACCGTACGGCGAAAGCATCTACCGTACTTTTTTAAAAATAATTGCTAAAAATTTCATAAAAAAGCTTTATTTTTGCCAAATTTGTATTATATTTATAATCAGCAGCAATTTTTTGCTTTTATATAATTAATGATTTTGGTGCCCCGGTCAGTATTTTTTCTCTGTCCGGTGGCGGGAATCGGGTTCGCAGATCTCTGTTGTGTTATTGCACAGCAGAGCAACAACAGCCGTACAAAGCTGGATATTTTTACCGCCGGAGATGGGCGAAAGACAACATTCTTTCGCAAATCACTGACCGGTGAATAAGTTGCAGGGTTGACAAAAAACGGGGAACATCCCCGCAAAAGTGCCATTTCCCCTGAAGTCTTATATTTCCGCAAATGCGGAGTCCGTAAGGCAATGCGAATTTCCCGTTCCGCCGTTGAAAATCACCGGAGAATCGGTATGGCTACTGAAAAGATGGAGCTGGAAAAAAAAGCATTGCGTAAAGAGTATTCACTCCGCCGCAAAATGCTCACAGAAAAGGAACGGCAGGATTTCGATGCCGTCATCTGTGAAAATATCCGGGCATTGCCCGTATTCCGGCAGGCCGACAATATTGCGGCATTCATCAGTTTCGGTGCTGAACCTGATCTTTCGGCGTTATTTCGTGGCAAACGGCTTTTTCTGCCGCGTTTCGACACTCATTCCGGTGTGTACGAAATGGTTGCCGTCGAAAACCTTAAGCGGGATTTGCTGCCGGGTAAATATGGAATTCCCGAACCGTCTCCGTCCCTACCGGCGGCGGATGCAGGATTTCTATCTTCCCAAGTGCTGTTTCTGGTACCGGCGGTCGCCTGCGACCGGCACGGATGCCGTCTGGGGCGTGGCGGCGGTTATTATGACCGTCTGCTTGCCGATGTCAAAACCCCGGTCATGGCAGTGATCTATTCCTGCCAGCTCTCGGAAACCGCATTGCCCGGCACGGAATACGATACCCCGGTAAAGTGGGTCGTAACCGAAAGGGAAGTCGTTGATATTGCAGGGAATTATGAATCAGGAGAATGAAAGATGGACACGATGTTGGTTATTTCGATCTCCTCTGCCGCTTCTGTCGTGCTTACGCTGGGGGTCGTTCTGGGTATCCAGAGGATCCGCCGCGATGCCGCCGGACGCAGTGCCGAGAAGATCCGTTCCGATGCCGAAAGAGAAGCGGAGCATCTGCTCCGGGATGCCAGAGTTTCCGCCAAAGGCGAAACTATCAAAATGCGGGAAGAGTGCGAAGCTGAACTCAAAGAACGCCGCAGAGAACAGGCAAATGTGGAAAAACGCCTCGCCCAGAGAGAGGAATTGCTCGACCGCCGGGCTGATTCCATGGATGCCAAGCTGAAAAATATCGAAAAACAGGAAGCCGATATCGCCCAGATGAGGGAGAGAGTCGCCAACCGGGAGCAGGAACTTAATAAAAGCATCTCCCGGCAGATCGATGAACTTGAGCGTATCAGCGGATATTCACGCGAAGAAGCCAGAGAAGTCCTGCTGGAAAAACTTAAAAATGAAGTTCGTAACGAGTCCGGTCTGGTCGTTCGCAACGTCCTTGAGGAAGTTAAGGAACGCAGCGAAAAAGAGGCCCGCCGTATTCTTACTTACGCCATGCAGAGATACGCTTCTGACTGCACCTACGAGCGTACCACCGCCACGATCCCGTTGCCCGGAGATGAGATGAAAGGCCGGATCATTGGTCGTGAAGGACGCAATATCCGGGCCATCGAAAGTGCCACCGGGGTGAGTATTCTTATCGACGATACCCCCGAAGCCGTGGTCATCAGCTGTTTCGATCCGGTGCGTAAGGAGATCGCCAGAAAACTGATGGAAAAACTTATCGGCGACGGCAGAATCCACCCCACCCGGGTCGAAGAACTGGTCAAGAAGATCACCAAAGAACAGGAAGAAGAACTTTTCCAGGTCGGTGAAGCCGCCGTACTGGAAACCGGTATCCCCGGCGTTTCACCCCAGATCATGAAAATGCTCGGCCGCCTCAAATACCGTTACAGCTTCTCCCAGAATGTGCTTCAACATTCACTGGAAACCGCCTACTTCATGGGTATTATCGCCGCTGAACTCGGTCTTGATGAGAAAAAAGCCAAACGCATCGGTCTTTTCCACGATCTCGGCAAAGCCATTGACCACGAGGTCGAGGGCCCTCACGCCCAGATCGGTGCAGATGTCCTGCGTAAGTATAATGAACCGAAAGATGTGGTTCACGCTGTCGCTGCCCACCACGGCGAAATCGAGCCGGAATCTCTCTACGATATTCTCATTAATATCTGCGACACTTTAAGTGCCTCCCGGCCCGGTGCCCGCAGTGAGACCACCGAACTTTACCTCAAACGCCTTGAACAGCTGGAGAGCATTGCCCATGACTTCCCCGGCGTGGAGAGCTGCTTCGCCCTGCAGGCCGGCAGAGAGATCCGGGTCGTCGTCGTCCCGGAAAAAGTTGGCGAGGGTGAAGCCCAGATGCTTGCCAAAGATATCTGCTCCCGCATAGAAAAAGAGATGACCTACCCTGGTCAGATCAAAGTTACCATCATTCGCGAAACCCGTTCGGTCGAGTACGCAAAATAATTGTTTTCAGGGGGGATCAAAATGGCAGAAGCAAGGATTTGTTACCGGATAAATCTCGCTCAGCTCAAGGAAAATATTGCCTTTATCCGGAGCTGTGCGGGAAACTGCAAACTCATGCCGGTTCTGAAATATGATGCTTACGGCATGGGGGCAATGGGAATCGGTTCAGCTTTGAAAGAAGCAGGAGCATACCGTTTCGCCGTCGCCACCGGAGAGGAGGCGGCACAGGTAAAACCGCTGGGGCTGGATGTGCAGATCCTCGGCGGACTTTTCCCATGGGAGATCCCGGCGGCAGTAGAGAATGATATTATTTGTCCGGTAAACTGTTTTGCCGTGGCTCAGGATATTTCAAAAGAAGCTGTCCGTCAGGGTAAGACCACCCGGATCGCAATAAAACTGGATACCGGCATGGGACGGCTCGGTATGAAAACTGATACCGCAGCAGAGGAAATAAGCAAAATCGCCGGATTGCCCGGATTGCATTTTGATTCACTTTTCTCCCACTTTGCCACGGCGGCACAGCCGGATATATTCTTTGCGAATTTACAGATCGAGCGTTTTCTGACAGTCAAAAAAGCTTTGGATGCCAAAGGGATCATCTTTGATCATTACCACCACGGTGCCGGTGATGCTGCCGTAAAGATCCCGGCAGCAACACAAGAACCTTTTGATATAGTGCGTCCCGGCGGCATGATGTATGGAGAGAATTTCCAGAATGATTGCCGGCAGATCGTTGAATTGACAACAAAAATCACCAGTGTCAGAGAGATCACACCGGGTACATCCGTAAGCTATTACCGCACTTATATTGCCAATAAACCCCGCAAAGTTGCCGTATTGGCAGCCGGATATGCCGATGGTATTCCTCTGGCATTGAGCAACAAAGGCAGAGTGATAATCCATGGACAGTACTGCCCGATTCTCGGCAGAGTCTGCATGGATTATACGATGGTGGATGTTTCAGCATTGCCGGAGGTTTTCCCCGGTGAAGAAGCAATTCTGCTGGGCAGGCAGAACGATGCGGAGGTAACCGTCAGCGAATGGGCGGCGATGAAAGGTACTCACGGTCACGACATCTGGTGTGCCATCGGTCACCGGGTCAAACGGGAATATATCCGGTAAAATATGAAAGCAGGGCATTTGCTGGTCATTTCCGGAGCGACTGCATCCGGGAAAAGTGCTTTGGCTTTTGCTGCGGCGAAACGGCTGAATGGGGAAATCGTTTCAGTCGATTCGATGCAGCTTTACCGGGATTTGCCCATCGGCACTGCTCAGGCTTCCGAAAAAGAAAAACAGGAAGTCCCCCACCACCTGACCGGTATTTATGAGTTACGTGAACGCTCGGAAGTTTTCCGATTCTGCGCCGAAGCTGATGCGGCGATAGCCGATATCCTTTCACGGGGCAAAGTACCGGTACTCTGCGGCGGAACCGGATTGTATCTGAAAGCTCTGCTTTACGGGTTGGATGATTTGCCCGGAGACCGGGATTTGCGTAAAGAACTCGATGATTTATATGATTCTGAAGCCGGAGAGAAACTGCTTCATGAAAAAATTTCCACCCTTGATCCGGCGGCATTTGCCAAATGGAAACAGTGCCGCCGCCGTTTGATAAGAGCTTTGGAAGTATTTATGATCACCGGTAAATCCATCGTTGATTTGCAGCAGGGTAAACGTCAGCAGTTGCGGTACGATATTCATGCTTTCATGCTGGAAAGAGAGAGCAGTGAACTGAAAGAACGTATCGCTCACCGGGCGAAAACAATGCTGGATTCCGGCTGGATAGAGGAAGCTGATTCAGCGATAAAAGCCGGATTATTCTCCACCCCCACCGCTCATCAGGCATTGGGATACCGGCTTATAGACCAATATATCAAAGGGGAATTTTCCCGGCAGGAACTTTTTGAAAAGATTTGTACTGCGACGTGGCAGTATGCCCGGCGTCAGAGGACATGGTTCCGCCATCAGCACCCGGAAGCAGAAATTTTTTCCGGAAATGCGGATGATCTGTTAACTTTAATTGGATAAGAATATTATAATCAAGATTTTTTACAACAGAGAAAATAATAGCATCTTATGCCGGAAAGCAGGTCATGTTAAGTAAAAAATCCATCGTCATTGAAACACTTTTGCAGGAGATAAGAGAGGGGAAAATCACTCCGGGTGAATTCATCCCATCACGCAATCAGCTGATGCACCGTTTCCACTGTTCCAGAACCGTGGTGGAAAATGCGATCGCCGTACTTACCGGACAGGGATTGCTCGCCGGCAAACAGGGTAAAGGTACTTTTGTCCGTCAGACTGCAAAAAATAACTTTGAACCATTACGCAAAATCAACGTAATCTCCCGATATGATGCCAAAAGTTTCAGTTCAGCAATTAATTGTGTACAATTTGACATCAACGATTTCGGTCTGCCGGTGGAAGTTATTTCTCCGGCAAGGGCCAATGCCGAAAGTGAAATTCTCACAGGTAATGACGTCCTCAACGTCCATATAAATCCGGATTTTCAACAGCTCCCGCTGCTCAATTACCTCAAAGAACGCGATGTCCGCCAGATACTTATCAACCGGGAATTTGACGGATTTGACCGGATTTATACAGATACTCTTACCGGTTTCCGGCAAGGATTGGAATTTTTCCGCAACCTCCCGGGCAGAGAAATCTGTCTGCTCGCCCGGGCCCCGGAGATACAATACCCATATCAAACATCAAGACTTTTATCCTTTTATCAGGCATGTGCAGAAAGATCTCTGCCGATCACAGAAAAAAATACCATGATCCACCCTTTCCGGAAGATTGAAAAAGAGATAGTATCTGTAAAAAAATTCTTTCAAACACTGCCGGTTAAAATCGCTGTATTGAATCCGGAACTCATTCTGCCGCTTTTGAATCTTGCTGCCGGATCGGGACTGCAGCCGGGAAAAGATTTTTCGCTGCTTCTTTTTGACTGCTTTCTGGAGTTGCCGGAAATATTGAATACAGTTGTAATACGTCAGAAATATGATTTCTTTTACGGAGAATTAAAACGCTATGTCAATACGCTTGATGAGAACTGTAACGGCGGAAATTTCACAGCAGCCATACCACCGGAAGTTACCGTTACCGGTACTTGACTGCAAAAAACAGAGCCTCCGGCGGGGTGAATGAAACACGCAGACTGCAGGGTTACCGCTCATGGGTCGGAGCCGGTGACCGCAGACCGCCGGGTGGAGCAAGACAATAAGCCTGACTGGCACTGAACCGTGGGTACATGGATCAGAGCTGCACAGACTGCGATGGGAGAGGGACTGTCCCATCTCATAGCATATCTCTTTACCTCATCTTTTTCATCTGCACCAAATGATCACAGTTTGTTTTTCTCTATTTAAACGCAACCATTGAGTTTGTCAGATTAAATGCAAGCAATATCCTTTCTGAGGAGTGCGTTTAGTTTTATAAAGCACAAACCATACTTTTTTTATAAAAAATCAGCAGCACCACTTGAAAAAATTCCTCTAATGATGTATATTTACAAAAATACCGGGAGTGTATTGCATTTCCTGTGCGGCATCATTCCACCGCCCGCACCCGAAAAAAGCTGCCCCGCGGACAATGACAAGCTTAGTTTGTGCAGCGTCGCCACAGCCCTCCGTTCTGCGGAAGGGAAGGATGGCTACGTGCATTTTTGCGTCCCTGCATTCGCAGTAACGCAGAAAAGAAGCAAAGCTGACCGGTACCGTAAAAAAGTCCCGGCAGAGAAAATTTAACAAAAACCTTTCTCAATGGTATGAGCAAGGTCTCCGGAACAAGGTTCTGCAGCATACAGGCCGTGGCGGCTTGAGCACCAGGATGATAAATCACATCCGCAGGCAGTCCCGGAGAAACAAAGGAGAAGTGAAAATGAAAGTCAGAGCGTCGGTGAAACGCAGATGCGAATTCTGCCAGATCATCAAACGTAACGGCAAAATCCGGGTCATCTGTTCCCGTGATGCACGCCACAAACAGTGTCAGGGCTGAAACGCCCCGCAAGGATGAGAAAATTTTCATTCATTAAAGGTTAATTATAAAGGATCAAAATCATGCCCCGTATCATTGGTGTGGACATCCCCGGAAACAAGCGTATCGAGTATTCTCTGCGCTATCTCTATGGCATCGGTCCGGCTAAAGCGCTGGAAATCATCGCCAAAGTCGGTATCGACCGCGACCTCATGGCTAAAGACCTGACCCAGGATCAGATCGCCGCCATTACCAAAATGCTCCAGGACGACCTCCTCGTCGAAGGTGACCTCCGCCGTGCCGTCGCCGCCGACATCCGCCGCCTGCAGCAGATCAACTGCTACCGCGGTATCCGCCACCGCCGCAATCTGCCGGTCCGTGGCCAGCGTACCAAAACCAACGCCCGTACCCGTAAAGGTAAAAAGGTTACAATCGGTGCAATCCGTGACAAAACTCAGCGTCGTCTCGCTGCCAAAGGCTGATAAATTCGCAGCCTGACCAAAGTAAATAATGTGTAATTAATCAATTCAATTGGAAAGTATAGAAAAATGGCTGAAGAAGTGAAAGTTGCGGAAGTCGCCGCACCGGAGACGGAAAACACCGCCGCCGCGGCTGCCCCCAGACAGCGCAGCAAAAGCGGTCGCTATATTCCCAGCGGTATCGCCTATATCCTGGCGACATTCAATAATACCAAAGTTACCTTTACCGACCTCCACGGAAACGTGATCAGCTGGTCCACCGGCGGTAAAAACGGATTCAAAGGATCCCGTAAGAGCACCGCTTATGCCGCTCAGGTCATCGCCGGCGACGCCGCCAAAAAAGCACAGCTCCTCGGTATGAAGGAAGTCGAAGTCCGGATCAAAGGACCCGGTGCCGGTCGTGAATCCGCCGTCCGCGGTATCGCCGCCGCCGGTATGGAAATCAGCGTGATCAAAGATATCACCCCGGTTCCGCATAACGGCTGCCGTCCCCCGAAACGCCGCCGCGTCTAACCGTAACGGTGCGGAATCAAGAGGGTTTCTTTTCCGCACTGCCCAGATGCAGCAAGTTTAGTGAATATGTGTCCGCTGCGGCACAAGCAATTTTTGGAGGATAGAGTTATGAGTTCATCAATCGGTTTCCCGATGCCCAAGTCGCTCATCGTTGACGAAACGACAGAGACCCCGACTTACGCAAAGTTTACCGCCCAGCCGCTCCAGCGCGGTTTCGGTCACACCTTGGGCAACTCTTTGCGTCGTGTCCTGCTGTCTTCGCTCGACGGCGCGGCCATCTCATCCGTGCGGATCGATAATGCAAAACACGAATTTGATTCCCTCGACAACGTCGTCGAGGATATCACCGAAATCGTACTCAATCTGAAGTGCGTTAAACTCAACATCCACGCCGAAGGTCCCAAAACTCTCGAGATCGTCAAGGATAAAGCCGGTGCCGTTACCGCCGCCGACATCGTCTGCGACAGCACCGTCGAAGTGCTTAACCCCGAACAGTTGATCTGCACGCTGGATAAAGATAAAAAATTCCACGCTGTCATCGAAGTCGTCAACGGCCGCGGTTACCTCCCCGCCGAGGAAAATACCGCTCCGCGTACCATCGGTACCATTCCCGTTGACTGCCTTTTCAGCCCCGTCACCCGCGTCAACTATCAGGTCGGCGCCGCCCGTGTAGGTGAAGAAACTGAAATGGACAGCCTCGAACTCGAAATCTGGACCGACGGCCGGATCTCACCGCGTAACGCTCTGGAAGAAGCCGCTCTGATCCTGCGGGATCATCTGCAGCCTTTCATGGGTTCGCAGGTGCAGGAAAAGAATGTCGTCCTGACCGAGGAAGAAGAAAGACAGTTCAAAATGCTCTCACAGGATGTCGAAGTCCTCGACCTCTCCGTCCGGGCTATGAACTGCCTCAACAGTGCGAATATCAAATTGGTTTTCGAGCTGTGCAATAAGACTGAAAGCCGGATGCTCAAATATCGCAACTTCGGTAAAAAGTCCCTGGATGAGATCAAAGAAAAAATCGAAAAGCACGGTCTGGAGCTGGGTATGACCCTCAGCGACCGGCTGCTCGCCGCTCTTGAAGCGGAAGCCGCCAAGGTGAGAGCCGATGCAGAGGAGAGTAATTAATCATGCGTCATAAAGTCGCCACTTTCAAAATCGGTCGCTCCGGCGCTCATCGCCGGGCAATGCTCGCCAACATGGCGAACAGTCTTTTCATCAATGGTCAGATCGAGACCACTCTCGTCAAGGCCAAAGAACTGCGTCGTTTCGCAGAAAAACTCATCACCACCGGCAAAAAAGGTGATATCCACAGCCGCCGTCTGGCTTTCGCCAAACTCCGCAGCCGTGATGCTGTCAAAAACCTTTTCGACGTGGTCGCTCCGGCTTATGCCGAACGCAACGGCGGTTACACCCGGATCTACAAACTGGGTTTCCGTCGCGGTGATGCCGCCGAAATGTGTTTGATCCAGCTGGTCAAAGATGAGGCCAAATAAGATTTCTGACAAACAGATTTCACCAACAGGTTCACCGTAAAAAGTGAACCTGTTTTTATTTTGAAAGGTTCAATTATGAGTGAAATTGCTGCTCTTGCTCCACAAAAGGTCTGGGAAATTTTTGACCTTATCTGCTCCATCCCCCACATCTCCAAGCATGAAACTGCTCTCGCCCAGGCTCTTTATTCAAAGGCTGTCCAAGCCGGTCTGGATGCCGTAATTGATGAAACAGGCAACTTGATAATCGACCGACCGGCTGCTCCCGGATTTGAAAATACTCCCCGTGTAATTCTGCAGGCTCACATGGATATGGTTCCGGCAAGCGAAGGGGAATTCGATTTCGTCAATAATGCCATTACCGCTTGCATTGACGGCAACTGGGTGCGTGCCAAAGGTACAACACTCGGAGCTGACGATGGTATCGGTGTGGCTCATGCTATGGCAGTTCTGCTGGATAAAGAATTCAAATGCGGAGCAGTTACCGGAATTTTCACCGTTGATGAGGAAGCAGGCATGTCCGGGGCACGCAATCTGGCTCCTCATTACCTGCAGGGTAAATACCTGCTCAATCTTGACGGCAGTAACACGGGATTCTGCATCGGGTGTGCCGGAGGAGCAAGGCAGGAATTCACCATGACTGCCGCTGCCGGTAAAGTCGATCCGGCAAAGAATTTCCTTTCCCTCAATATTTCCGGTCTGCCCGGCGGACACTCCGGAGTATGTATTGATAAAAACCGGGGCAATTCCATCAAATTCATGGCGGAATTCCTCGATCAGCTGCCGGATGCCGTTATCGCTTCTTTCCGGGGCGGTACCGCCGACAACGCCATTCCCTATCAGGCAACTGCTGAAATAATGACGTCTCAAAGTGCCGCCGAAGTACAGAAATTAGCTGATGCCTTTGTCATAATGCTCAAAAAAGATTGTCCGGCAGCAAAGGATATGACTTTAACGGTAAGTGATTCCAAAGCATCTCAAACTGTCTTCGCCCCGGAATCCACCAGAGATCTGCTCAACGCCATCATCCTTGCCCCCAATGAAGTGATCGATGTGGATGATGATTTGGGCATTGTCAAAACCAGCAGCAATCTGGCGATGATCAATACCACCGGCTTGGATATCTGCATCCGCACCAGTCAACGCAGTCTGGATGACAATGACCGGGATGCGATCTGTGCAGCTCTGAAAGCTCATTTTGAGATATTCAATGCAAAATCCGATATGGGTGATATCTATCCGGCAACCACTCCAAAAATGGATACCGGATTGCTCAAAACCGCTGTCGCATGTGCCAAAAAGATGAATAAAACTCATACTCCGTATGCGGTCCATGCCGGTTTGGAGTCCGGTTGGTTCTCCCAGAAAAATCCGGATTTGGAAATCATCACCTGCGGCCCGGATCACACCGGGATCCACACCCCGGAGGAGAAATTGAATATCACATCCGTTGGACAATTTGATTCATTTCTGCGGGAATTGCTGACTGTTATCGCAAACAATCAGTGAATAAGGTTGCTGCGAAATCTGATATTTTGCTATTATCTCAACTTTAACTTTTGTGCCGTCCCCCCTGTATAAATTCGGGCGGACGGCACAAAAGCATTATATTTCGGGTTTAATTTTGTCCGGCAAGCAGTGTACGCAATTCACCGATCGCAGAGATCAATTCCGGCGTAAGCCTGCTCCATTTATCCGCTGGCAGGATAATGATTTTTTTCTGCCGTACCACCGGTAAATGCCGGAAAATACCCCGGTTGAAAAATTCCTGCACCACCGTTTCCGGAATTCCGATAACAAAGATATATTCCGGGGCGGCAGCAAGCAGAAATTCAGGCGTCAGAATAAAATACCCCTGCCCGGCAGAAGCGGCGGCATTTTCCACCCCGGCAAGCTCCATCGCCGCCGAAATAAAAGTATCTTTTCCGCAACTTATCAACGGAGAAACTCCGAAAACGATCACTGCTTTTACCGGCTTTGCCGGGCGGCTTTTCCGCAATTCAGTTATTCTATCCTGCAAGGCGGATGCCAGATTTCCGGCATCCGGCAAAGAGAGCAAGGAACCGATTTTCCGCACATTTCCGGGCAGGGAATCAATTTGCCGGTTGTCAAGCAATTCAATTTTAACTCCGCAGCGGCGAAGCAGATCCCACTGTGATTGCGGATGGTAAATGTCGGTCAATACCAGAGTCGCTCTGTTTTTTAACACCGCTTCAACAAAGGGTAAACCCAAATCCCCGGCGACGGGCAAATGATTCACCTCCGGCATGGTACAGGCACTGCTTCTGGCACACAGCTGCCCCTTCCCACCGGCATAAATGACCAATTCCGTCACCGCCGGAGAGAGAGAAACCACCCTCTCCGCCGCATTGATAAACAACGGCAACAGCAAGCAAATAATTATCTGTAATATTTTAATCATCTGATTTCATCTGGTACCGACCAGCCAATATTTCATTACATCCTCAATATTTTCACCACCGAACCAGCCACGATTGGTCTTTCCGCTGTCACCATTGACCAGGGACAAAGGTCCTTCGGAAGTCGCATGTCCGTCAGACCATGCGACATTGGTAAAACCATTATGCCGGAAGTGCATTTCCGGATCCGGCAAAGCACCGTCAATCTCAAAATTATAATCCCAAGTCGGAGGATTAACTGAAATATTTTCCACAAAACCGCTGCCGCCGGGTAAAGCATTGTCAGCAAACATAATCGTCTTGGAGGAATTGGTAAATTGCGACAGCTTTGCCGAAGCACCGCTAAAACGACCATTCCAGGCTCCGACACAAGAAGAGTATCCGTAACCGCCGGTACCGTTGTTCCCGCTTTCTTTATCTGCCATGACAGACGGACAGCCCCTGACGTTTTCATCATTTCCCATGTAATCATTCAAACCGCCTTCAGGTTTCACATTCCCAAAAGTTGACGGCGAAAACTTCCCACACCAATACAGATTGCGGCCATAGTCGGTGTCAAAAATAAAATAGTCGGCATTACTTTCAGAATAAAGCAAATTCGCAACCCCCAACTGCCGGATATTGCTCAAACATGAAGTACTCCGGCCGCGTTCACGGGCCTGATTCAAAGCCGGGAGCAGAATTGCCGCCAATATCGCAATGATCGCTATCACCACCAGCAATTCTATTAAAGTGAATGTGTATGTGGGTGACAGGGAAAACTTTCTTTTCACGGGAAAAGAAGGTTTTCCCTTTCCCCCACACCCCCTTTCTCTTTCAAAGAAAAGCGGGGTACTTTGTTGTTTTGTTTGTTGTCCGAGACCCAGCGAAGCGAAGGGCGAGTTTTTACGCAACCCGCCGAGCGGGCGGGAAAAGAGGTTTTTCTCCTCTCCACCAAGCCCCTCACCCTTTTTCAAGAAAAGCGGAGTACTTTGTTGTTTTGTTTGTTGTCCGAGACCCAGCGAAGCGAAGGGCGAGTTTTTACGCAACCCGCCGAGCGGGCGGGAAAAGAGGTTTTTCTCCTCTCCACCAAGCCCCTCACTCTTTTTCAAGAAAAGCGGGGTACTTTTTTCTGGTCCGGCTGTCCCGAAATAAAGTGAAACAGCTCTTTGCGGCGATAAAATCCGGGTACAGTTGTGCATAACTTAAATCCTTTCATGTTGCGTGCACTTTATACCGCAGTGAGGAATCTGGCTCTGCTGTTAAACAGCATCACAGTTGCACGACAGCTCCCGATTCTCACGGGATTCACTCATTATCTGCGAAGATTATGGTACATAATATAGCACAAAAACTGTTTTTTGCAATCTGCCGACTTGAAAAAGATCATTTCCGAAGATACGTTATAAATAAAGCAATTTTCGAGGAGATTTACCATGTTCAACAAAAACAGTATGAAGTTTCTGGAACAGCTCATGCGTTCCGCCAGCCCCACCGGATACGAAGCCGAAGCCGCAAAAATTTTCAGGGATTACCTTAAAGGATCGTGCGATGTCAAATGTGACGTCATGGGTAATACCATCGCTTCGCTCAATACCTCCGCCCCCATGCGGGTGATGCTCGCCGGACACTACGATGAAATCGGATTCCAGATCGTCTATATCTCCGATGAAGGACTCCTCTATTTCCGTGCCAATGGCGGAATAGACAAACTCAATGTCCCTTCCAGCGAAGTGGATATCCTCACCGCCAAAGGTAAAGTTCCCGGCGTCATCGGCAAAAAACCCATCCATCTGCTCACCGCCGCCGAAAGAGAAAAAGCTCTCGAACTCAAGGATATGTGGATCGATATCGGTGCCGCCGACCGCAAAGAAGCCGAAAAACTCGTCTCCGTCGGAGATCCGGTAGTCATGCGGGAAAACTTCCGGATGCTCAATAAAAACCGCTTCATCTCCAAAGGTACCGATGACAAAATCGGAGCTTTCATCGTCGCTGAAGTTATGCAAAGACTTGCCAAAAGAAAACTCAATGTCGCTGTTTACGGCGTCGGCACCGTACAGGAAGAAGTCGGCTTGCGTGGAGCTACGGTCGGCAGTTATGCGATCGATCCCCATGTCGGATTCGGAATCGATGTCGGCTTCGCCACCGACCTGCCGGATATCCCCAAAAAACAGTATGGTGATATCACTCTGGGCAAAGGTCCGGCTTTGAGCCACAGCTGCGACAACAACATCGTTTTGGGCAGGATCCTCCGGGAAACTGCAAAAAAACATAAAATCAACTATCAGGAATCTGTCGCTCACCGTGCCACCGGCGGCACTGATACTGCCACCATCCAGCTCGCCCGGGGCGGTACTGCCACTGCTCTTTTCAGTATTCCCAACCGCTACATGCACAGTCAGGTGGAGATGTGCGACCTGCGGGATGCTGAAAGTGCCATCGAATTACTCACCGAAACTATCGCTTCATTCAAGGGCGATGAATCATTTATTCCGGTAATTTAAAAATGGCAAAAAAAAATCAGGGTATTGCCAATTACGTCCATACCGGCGGATTCAACCGGCTTGCCGGACGGCCCAGTGCCCCCGGCAGCTGGCAGCCTGAACGCAGTTCCTGGCAGTGGAAAACCTTTCTGGTCATTTCCGGGATGGCATTTCTGCTTACCGGCATGTTTTTTGTGATATTTTAACTTCCCGGAGAAGAATATGAATGATTTTGTAACCTCTGTCCCCGCTCAAGCAGCGGCACGCTGTATAATTGAAACCGCCAGAAGTCTGCATCTGCTTGATCAGCCCGTCGCCGTGTCCAATGAGCTTGCCGAAGCAGAAAAAAAACTGATCGTCAAAATGTTTCAGCAGATGGATGAACACATAAAAAGCTGCGGCGAAGAACTCTCCCCCGATGAGGTCAGTTCCCTCTTTACTTTCGTATTCGCCAAAGCCGCCGAAGCTGTCACCAATATGTTCAATCACAAAGAACAGACCTTTGACATGCAGGGAATGTTTGACGGCAGAATACCGCTTTATGCCGATGATGCAGTTACTGCGGAATTCAAAAGCTCACAATTCCCGGCAATGTGTACCCGGAATTATCTGGATTTTACCACCGATAAAGCCGATGAACTTGCCGGATGCGATCCGCTTTTACTGCTCTTTGAAGCATTGAAATGGTGCTTCCGTTTAAGCTGTCATCTGGCTGTTACCATCGTGGAAAACCACAACAAACTCCGCCAATAAAGCAGCTGTCTGCGTGATTATTGTTCCATGCGGAGTCAACAGCTCGCTCCGCTCGACAAACGGCGATACGGACATAAACGGACTTTTACGGACACTTACGGACAGCTCCGGGGATAGCCGGCAGTCTGCACATCTCTTGTTTATGCTCCATCATGCTCAATCGTCATGCAAACTTGGCGAAGACGGTTTTTTATTTTTTGATAATCTCCCAAATTTTGTGAAACCCAAGCAGGAACTTATAAACAAACATTTTTGTTAACGTATGGAATATATCACATAAGTTGTGATTTGTCAAACCGGCAAACACGGGTTCGATCTAACCGGTGGATGCAGTGTGAGGCAAGGTCGCGAGCAAATCAAGGCGGATGAGCAGGAGTGTACTATCGTACATGACTGCGAAAACGTCCGCTGATTTGCCAAGAGATTGCCCGCAATGCACCACCGCAGGAAAGATTTTTCACAAAAAATGAGACAATAACTATTTTTTATTTTTCCGGTGGATATTCAATTTGCGGATCATTTTTTCCAGACCGGAAAGGACTTTCATCCAGAAACTTGCCGTTACAGTGATCGCTCCTTTGGGACAAAACTCCTGACAACAATAGCATCTTATGCAACCGGCATAATCAAATTTCGGAATTTTTCCTGTCATTTTCAATGTCTGCGGCGGACATTTTTTAGCACACAAACCGCAAGATATACACTTTTTCCGGTTCACCACCGGACGGGAAAGAAGCATTGTACGCAAAGCCTTGCGTAACTTAACCGGGAAATATACACCCCACTCCAATTTCTTCTCCGGAGGTTCGGGCAATTTTATCGCTCTAACTTCCGGTACTTCGCCGCAATCGGTGATTTGCGGGATCAATTCCCTCGCTTTCGCCCGGTTGAGCAGCGGCATATCCTCCACACCAAGTTTGGCGGCCACAGATACATCCAATGCCAAGGCGTCAGCAGATGCCGCCAGAAACCCCAGTTTTACCGCATCTCCACTGCCCGGTCCATTGCCCTCCATACCGATGATCGCATCCAACAGATTTATTTGCGGCATGGCAAACAAATACAAATCCAGCAGCATATCTGCGAAATCATCAAATTTACGACCGACAGCAAGATGCCAGCCCAATCTTTCACTGCCACGCACCAGACCGAAAAGATTCTTGACCGCACAGGTCAAGGTCATCATAGCATGGGTTTTCGCTTTGGCAAAGTCGATCAGCAGATCATAATCCCGGAATTCGGTGGATAATTCAATTTTCCGGTAACGATACTTATCATCCGTAGAAACCTTTTCATACGCTCCGCAATTTTTCACCGTCACACCCAATGCTTCCAGATCCGGCAGAATTCCCATTTCCCGTACCACGGCATCGGCAGTCTGCACCGCCGGATTCTCAATAACCGCGATTTGAGAAGCCCCCTCTTTTTTCAGATAACGGCACAGCATTAAAAGCAACTGCGGATGGACAGTCGCCGGATCATTCTCCTTGCGGTATTCCAGTAAATTCGGCTTGATCATCACCTTTTTACCGGAAACACCTCCGTGAAGATCAATGACCGGTCTCAAAATCCCGGCCAGAGCGTTTTCAAGTTTTTCCGGCTGATAATCATCCAGCCGGGCATAATAGACATCCACCATAAATCCACCTTGAAAAAAACGGAGACAGCTGACTTTGCCGTCTCCGTGATCACATCCACTGCTTTTCAGAAAGAAGGAAGATCAATACCCAGCGAGCCGGTTACTGCTTTCATTCTCTCCTGCATGGCACTGCGGGCCGAAGCGAAAGCACTGTTGAGAGCTTCAGTAAGTTCTCTTTCCAGAAAATCCGGATCTTTGAGCATCTCCGGAGCAATGGAGATCTTACGCACCGTAAAATCTCCACCGACCGTAACACTTACTCCGCCATTGCCGGTGGAACTGGAAAATTCCAGATTCGGCAGCTCCTCTTTCAGCTTGGCAGCATTTTCCTGCAGCTCTTTGGCATGAGACATGATTTTAAGAATATCACCGAATCCAGCCATTTCAACGCTCTCCATGTTTCGCTTTTTTGCGGTTCAAGTTCCACGCCACGAAAGGACCGGAAAGACAAACTGAAGAATAAGTTCCCAGAATGATACCCCACATCATGACGAACACAAAGTCGCTGATCTCCGGACCGCCGAAAAGCCACATCACGAAAACCACAATAAAGGTCGTCAAACTGGTGATAAGAGTACGGCTCAATGTCTGATTGACCGACAGATTGATCACATCGGCAAAAGTACCGGCACTTTTCAGTTTCAAGTTTTCCCGGATACGGTCAAAGATAACCACCGTATCGTTGATGGAGTAACCGATAACGGTCAAAAATGCCGCTACTGTGGTCAAACCGATGGTTCTGCCGGTGAGCAGATAGATCGCCAGAACTGCCAGCACGTCGTGGAGCAGAGCAAGCACACTGGCAACCGCATAGGACAACTCGTAACGGAAAACGATATATGCACCGATACCGATCAGAGCAAGCACGATGGCAAGTACTGCCGCCTTGGTGAATTCTCTGCCGATCAGACCATCAAGCTGCTGGATATTGGATCCATCCATAACGATCTGGCACTCCGGGAAGTTTTTCTGCAGAAGCGTACCGACTTTGACTTTGGTATCTTCGGCAGAATCTTTTGATCCACGCAAACGGATCTCCAGAATTTCACCATTGCCATCCTCGGCAGCGATATTGGTTTTGTAAGTGGCAGACGGTTCATCGTATCCGGCATTTTTCAGCATTTTTGCCATCGCCGAAGTATTGCCTTTGTTGGTGTAGTTGAAAGTAATCGCCGATCCGCCGGTAAAGTCGATGCCAAGCACCCCTTTGCCGCGAACACCGAGAATCACCACCAGACCGAGGACAAAGATCCCGGAAATAAGCAACGCCCAGTGCCAGAACTTCACAAAGTCAATATTGGAAGATTTGACCAGCTGCATCATGGAAATTTTCTTCACATTGAAGAAGCGGAAAAGATAGTCATAGATCAGACGGGTGACAAACACCGCAGAGAAAAGACTGCTCAAAATACCAATGCACAGCGTAACGGCAAATCCTTTGATCGCACCGGTACCGACATACATCAGAATAAAGGAGGTGATCAGCGTGGTGATGTTGGAGTCAACCACCGCTGACAATGCCCGGTCATAACCGGCATTGACCGCATTAAAAAGAGATTTGCCGTTTTTAAGCTCTTCCCGGATACGCTCAAAAATCAGCACGTTGGCATCAACTGCCATACCGATGGTCAATACGATACCGGCAATACCCGGCAGAGTCAGAGTACTGCCGAATGCCGCCATAGCTCCCAGAATAAGGGTAATATTCAAGGCGAGGGCGATCACCGAAATAAAACCGCTTGCCCGGTAGTAAACCAGCATGAAAGCAGCGACAAACAAGAGGGAAACCAATCCGACAACGATACCGTTTTTGACACTGGCACGGCCAAGCGTGGGGTCGGTGTCAAAGGTTGCCTGAACATCTATTTTGAAGGGGAAACTGCCGGAAACCAGAGCATCGGCAATTCCTTTGGCTTCTTCCTCTGTGAAGCTGCCGGAAATACTGGCACTGCCGCCGGAAATAACATCCTGGATCACCGGGGCACAGTAAAGTTTGCCGTCCAGCACTATCGCCAGAGCTTTGCCTTTGTGTTCGGCGGTGACTTTCTTGAATTCTTCAGCACCTTCGCTGTTGAATTGCAGCATGATTTTCAGCTGTCCGGTCATGGGGTCACGGTGGGGACGTGCCATAACGATATTGCGGCCGTCCATTTCGGGCAGAAGTTTGACCAGATAACTGCGGACTTCCGGTTTGCCGTTCTCCATTTCGGTATATTCCAGATATTCCGGTCTCATGCGGAATTGATCACGCATTTCAGCAGGAATATACTGCTCAACCAGACGGAATTCCAGTTTGGCACTCATCTGGATAAGATCACGCAGTTTGGCCTTTTCATCTTTGGAAACGATCGGGGCACGCAGCACGATACCACGGCTGCCGGAAGGTGCGATCTCCGCTTCGAAAATCCCCTGACCTTCCAGACGTTTACGCAAAGTTTCAACTGCCACATCACGGTAGCGGTTGAAATCATTTTCCATGCTCTCTTTCATCTCTCCGCTCTGGGAGGCATCGGGAACCAGATCCAGATAAAACTCCACACCGCCGTTGAGGTCAAGTCCCAGACGGATGGAGCTGGAAGCCTCTTTGCGGATCAGACTGATAACGTCACGGTTGTTCTGGAATTCTTTACGTTTTTCGCTCTCTTTGAGTTTGGAGATCAGATTGACTCCGCTCTCATCAGCAGCGGCAAGCAGTGCCTGTGACTGAAAAAGGTTGCGGTCGGCGGCTTCTTTCTTTTTGGCAAGTTCCAGAACTTTGACAACTTCCGTATCCTGCGGATTTGCGAGCAAGCCCCGGAAAACTTCGTAATAATCCCGCTCGGCGAGAGGATACATCGCCGCTGCGAAAACAGCGATGACGATCACCGTCAGAATTGAGCGGAAAAGCAAGGGTTTCTTATCCATGATTATTTCTTTTCCCCATTATCTTCGGTTTCGACATTGGCGATACCGGCTTTGACCACCAGCACCCGGACGTTTTCAGCGATTTCGATCAAAAGATCATTGCCGCGGTCTTCGACAACTTTACCGTAAACACCGCTCTGGAGCAGAACTTTGGAACCTTTGACGATCTTATCAAGCATCTCCTGACGCTGACGCTGCTGTTTTTTATTGGCACGGCTGAAAAGGAAGATCATACCCACGATCAGCAGGATCGGTACGATCATGCCTTTCCAGCTGCCCTGCTGCTGGGCTTTGGGCTGGGCGGCAGGAGCATTTTCAGCAGCCGGGGCGGCAGTTTGGGCAGCGGCGGGAGCCGGAGCGGCGGCCGGGGCATTTTCAACAGTGGCTTCGGCGGCACAAACCAGTGAACCGCACACACTCAACATCAGGAACAATTTTTTGAAATTCATTTTTTCTCTCCTTGAAAATTATGTTGTAAATATTTATTATTCAGCAGCAGGCACGCCCAGAAGTCTCAAGTGTTTGTCAAAGTGAGCTTCGATCTGGGCGTTGTAATCCTCTTCCAGAAGGTGCATTGCTTTGAAAAAGCGTTCACGCAAGTTTCCGGTAAGGATCGGTCCATAGTTGATGTGGAGCAGCTGGCGGGCCTCCGGCATGGTCATCAGGGCGGGAAGTTCCTCATCTTTGAGCGTATCCAAAGCAGGGATCTTGTTGAAGTCAGCCGTGATGTGATAAAGTTTGAGCATGTCAGAAACATTATCCAGAGCACACTGGTGCATATCCCGGTACAGAGCAGGATCTTTACGGGAAATAACAGTAACTGCTTCCAGCCAACTGGTACCGGCGGTTTTCAAATGCAGATAGTGTCTGGTCTCTCTGCCCACGGTGGGATAAACGGCAAATTTATCACTGCCGGAGTGGACGGAAATTTTGTAGTTGCCGTAATTCTGGGCGATAAGAGCGTGAACTTTGAACTGACGGTCAAATTCATCCAGATCACCGATGTAGTCGATAGCTTTCTGGAATTCACCGATGAAACGGGGGGCAAGAGAGCTGAATTCCACATTGCGGCGGCGAAGCTCACGGACGATGAAAAGATGGTGGCTGGGCAGTGTGGGACTACTGGTCTCATCAATACTGATCTCCAGATCAAATTCATCACCGCGGGCGGCTTTCAGGTGTTCATAGACCTGCAGGGCGAAATCCAGAGCGGCAGTGTACATCACAGCACAGCGTTTGGCAGTAAGATCATCGAGAGCAACGGTAACTTTTTCACCGAGGATGAATTCTTTTCCGGCGTAGTCGGCAAGCACCAGTTTCTGCAGATCGCAGGGGAGCTTGGCAAAAGCTTCTTCAACAGCGGCCTTATCCCACTCTCCGGCGGCGGCATTCATCACGTCGGAAAGGTCAAGGGTGATCATCGGCATACCGGCGGCAAGAGCAGTGTCAATGTCGGCAATAGTTTTGAGGTGGTCACCGTCAGCACCGTAACCGTTGCGGAAGTCTTCGGCAAAGACCAGGAAGCAGGCATCATCGACCACTTTGCGGAAAGTGCGTTTGGTCATGGTCAATTCCCGGATGGACTGCTGGGCAAGCACCGGAGATATCTGAACTTTTTTCGCCGCCCGGACATGACCGACAGTGGCAAGACCGAGGCGGTCGCCGCAACCGACAGTGGTACGGACATTACGCAGACTGACCGGGGCGGTCCAGGGGAAATATTTACGCAAAGCTGCGGCATTTGCTTCGGTAAGTCCGCCGACGAGGGCGACAGCTTTGTTATCCAGCAGAAGTTCATCGCCTTCAAATCCGGCAGGGATATCCCGTTTGCCGGCGGCGGTAACAACCAGATATTTTTTCTCATCATCCCGGCACATGAAAACGGCGGCATTGCCGATTGCATGAATGGAATCGGGATAGACGGAAATTTTTCCGGAATTTTTCAGTACATTCTCTTTGAGTGCCGCTTCACCCTTGCCAAGGAATGCGGTCAAACTCGCTGCAATTTGTTTCATTTTACACCTTTCTCTATAGTATATATACACAATATGACAATAAAATATACAATTAAGGTTAATATATCACCACTTGCATCTTTTTTCAACTTGGTAAAAGGCTTTTTGACAGATATCTGATAAAAAGATGACAACTGCGGTCTTCGCCGGGCGTGAATGAGCAAAAATAAAAAATAGATAATGTCCCGAATTTTGTGAAACTCGTAACAGGAGCTTATAAACAAACACTTTTGTTAACGTATAAAACATATCACATAAGTTGTGATTTGTCAAATCGGCAAGCACGGGTTCGATCCAACCGGTGGATGCAGTGTGAGGCAAGGTCGCAGACAAATCAAGGCGGATGAGCAGGAGTGTACTAAACGTACATGACTGCGAAAACGTCCGCTGATTTGCCAAGAGATTGCCCGCAATGCACCACCGCAGGAAAGATTTTTCACAAAAAATGAGACAATAACAAAAAATAAAAATTTCGCACCATCAAGCGGCGAAACGCTTGACGGGTTCGAGGTTATCGCACTGCTCCGTTGTCGCAGTTTGATCGGTAAGCGGCGAAGGTATGCGTCAGGCGACACCACCTGCCATGAGCGATGTCATGCGAATTTTTTGCATGACGATTGAGCGGGAGGCAGTACAACCAAGAGCCACGCAGACTTTTTCCACCCGGTATTGTCAGTAAGACCTTACCGCAGATCAAAATTCACGGCGAAAGATGCTTAAAGCACTGCGGGCAAGCAAGGTGTAGAGTTGACGGCGTTCTTTGATATCACAGAAAACCCGGCGGCCGGAAGCAGGGATCTCCTTGCCGGTAAAGATCAATTCCACCCGGCAGAGTGGACGGACAGAGTGGAATTTCCCCGGTTCTCCGGAATTTTGATACATGGGTATCTTGCCGCCATACAAAATAAAGAGCGGAGAATTTTCCAGCGGCAGAGCAACCGGATCGACCTTTGCCACAACAGCATCATACTCTTTCAGAGAATCAACCGTGCGGATCTTTGCCGGAGTTCCGGGAGAAATCGTTCCGATATCCCGGTCTTCAGCGTAGGCATAAACCATCCGTTTGGATGAAACCACTTCTCCGATGACGCTCCCTTTGGGCACGAAACGCCCTGCCCGGAACAAGTCGGCTTTGGTCACGGTAAAAATCCCGTCTGCCGGAGCTTTGATACTCAATTTTTCCTGACGGCGGAACAATTCTTCTGCGGCCTGCTGATCGGAAGCGATTTTTTTGGCGGTGATCCCGCTGCGGCTGAAAAGTTTTTCATCCGTGGACTCCTGGGCAAACTGCATTTTATCCTGCCGGAGCAAAGCCTGCAGCTTTTCCTGTGCGAAAGAAAGTTGCGGTGACCGGAGAGTAAAAAGTGTTTCTCCGGCTGACACCCGGTAAGAATGTACCGGCAGATCTCCGGTAAGATAACCGCTTTCGCTTACCGTTACCGGATATCTTTCTTCCGGAACGACTTCTCCGTAAAGTTCCAGATCCCAGTGCAGAGGCATGAATAAAACCAATGCCGCTGCCGCCAGCACAGCAAGCAAAAGAAATCCTCTCGCTTTTGCCGCCGATTTACGGGATAATTCCCGGATGGTGCGGATCTCCCGGATACATGGGTATATCAGAATAGTATAGATCTCCAATATCAGCAGGACAACGGCAACAACTTTGACAAATTTGTGATAAATCACCAGAATGATCGACGTATAAAGGAATATCCGGTAAATACATGAGCAAATACCGAAAAACAACAGAAAGAAACGGTTCTTCTGTTCCGGCTTTGTCCCCAGACGCAGAAGATAATAACGCCAGAATTGCTTGACCGTTTCCGCAGAACGGGTCATGAGATTGTCAATCCCGGTAAGATCACAGAGAATATAATAACCGTCATAGCGGATGCAGGGATTGCCATTGACCAGCAGTGTCGATAAAGTACTTACTGCAAAAATATAAAACAATGTCGCCTGCAATGCCCCCGGCGGCAGATAAAAATATGCCAGAGCCGCAATGCCGCCAATGAGCAATTCGGCAATAATACCGGCGGCATCGATCAAAAGCCGCTCTTTCCTTTCCAGACGCCAACTGTCCGTCGTATCAGTATAAAGCCGGGGATAAAAGAGCATAAATCCCAATCCGATGCCCCGTACCCGGCAATTGAAGCGGATCGCCGCCAGAGAGTGAGCGGCTTCATGAATTATTTTCAACAGCACAATGGCGGCGAAATATTTGGCGATCCCTGCCCACGACAAGGAATCCAGAAAAACCGTCCGAACAGTATTGAAATTGCGGATCGCCAGCAAAAAACCTGCCACCGCCGGGATCATCAGCAGAATAATGAAAGCTTTTGATGCCAGAAAAGAAACATAAGGAGCAATATTGCGGAAAAATTCTTCCGGATGCCACGGCGGCAGACGGAAATACATATAAGCAGATGCCATCCGGAGAAAGCGGCTCTTTTCTTTCGCTTCACGGAGTTTCTGCTGCCTGACAGCAGTTTGGGAATATTCCGGCTCCAGAAGATCATTCTGTTTGAGAAAAGAGAGCAGATTGATGACCTCCTCCAATGTAACGTGAAATCCGCGTCTTTCCATACGGGAACAAAATTCTCCGGCGGTCGTCGCTTCAGTCATGCAGGAGATCAATACGGCGGCACGCTCCGATATCCGGTAATAAGCATCGGCCTGCCGGTCAAAAAGCATCAGCGGATTCTGCCGGATAACTTCCACATCTTTGCGGAAAACCCCGATTTTCATCCCGGAAAGATCCATTTATCACATCCCCCGGAACCAGAGCAGCAGACTTTTGAAAAGCTGATATCCCAGAAATACTTTGCCGCCGGACAACTTTGCCACGCCACGCATACCATAGCGGAAATCTCCGGCATTTTCCGGCAGAATACCACGGACTTTGTAACAATAGGTCTGCTGTTCAGTAAGCTCCGGATAAGCGGCAACGTCGCTGATTTTCACCGGAATTGCGTTTTCAGGAGCAGTATGCAGAAAACAACTCACCGAAAAATCCCCCTGCAAAATCGAAGCATCTTTCTCATCGACCGGGATTTCAGCAGCGACAGCACTGCCGGAAAAAACATCAAATATTTTCTCCCCGGTACGCACCGACCGGCCGGTGAGCAGATCGGCTCTGCCTCCGGCAAGCACCAGAATACCGGATTCAGGAGCTGTGATCTCCGCATTGTCCA
The DNA here is from genome assembly GCA_015061685.1 of Lentisphaerota bacterium. Lineage (GTDB taxonomy): Bacteria > Verrucomicrobiota > Lentisphaeria > Victivallales > Victivallaceae > UBA1784. The sequence continues at coordinate 112,189 of SUWD01000005.1, forward strand.
GATACCATTGAGCTTCTTTGACCGAGACGGCAAGTACCTGCCGTTTGGCTTCCAAAAGCCGGACTTTGCCGAGTTTGGCATCATCGGTGAATGAATTGTTTTCTTCAAGAGCGATCTCCGCTTCCAGCTCATTCAAGGCACTTTCAGCTTCAGCCAGACGGTATTGCAATAAAGCTTTATCGTATCGGCCGATCACCTCTCCGGCGGCAACAAAATCCCCATCCTGACAGCAAATTTCAGCAATGGTTCCATCAAATGCCGCATAAACACTCTGCTGCTGCTCCGGCCGGAGCGTAAATTCAGCAGTGGCAGTTTCGGGGATACGGATAAACATTGCCGCCACAACCAGCAGCAGCAAAAACAAATAGAAAAATTTCTTTCCCCGATTCCGCATGGGAAGTGCTTTTTTAGGAGAAAGCCGGTGAAAATAAAGTGCTTCTCCCAAAGTATTACTCAAAAGCCGCACCATATTTTCCATCCCGGCAGGGATCTCTTTTTCATACTCCAACAGCAGGATATACTCCACTGAATTTTCCGGCAAAGCCGCCGGACGCGGCAATTTACAGCGGATATAAACTGCATCATTGACTGCTAAAGATTCCGGCAGATCTCCATTGGAAACGACCGACAACTGATTCTCATCCCGGCTGGATTCCAGAAATTTTTTCTGTTCCAGAGCAAATTGGGAACGGGGATTTTTTTCCGGAATACCGGATTGGGCAGCCAGAACAGCTTTGCCATTGGAAAATTCAAAAAGTGCGGCACTGCGGTAATTGACCGGCAGTCTGATATCATTGACCGCCCGGAGAGCTGCTTCATCAAAATCACGGGCATTGAAAAGATCATGCCCCAATTTCAAAATAAAAGCAAACATCCGGAGTTTTGCCGGTGCATCCTCAATTGCCATAGTGTAATTCTCCCGTCATACCGGAAGTAAGTCTGCCGTCCCGATTGTCGATTTTCACCCGGATCCTTACGGTGCCGGTACGGTGATCCGCCTGCGGAAAAACTTCATAAATTTCTCCGGAAGCAACCACTCCGGAATCAAGTTTTATTTCAACTTTGTTCCCTACGGAAGTCAACTTTTTCTGACTTAAAGGGACATTCATCACCGCCAGAAGGAAGTTATCATCAATGATCCGGCAAAGCGGCTGGCCCGGACGGACAATTTCATACTCCCGGGTCATGATCTCCACGATCCTGCCGTCAAAAGGAGCAGAAATATCACAATACGAAAGAGCTAAAGCGGTCTCCTCCACAGCGGTCTTATTCATCCGCATTTCAAATTCAGCTTTTTTCAGCTCGTAATCACTGGTGAAATTTCTCTCCCGCAGACGTTTTTTATTCTCAAATGATGCCAGAGCGAACTCATACTGACTTTTGCTCCGGGTATATTCCAATTGGAATTTTTCTTTATCCAGCACTGCCAGCACCGCATCCTTCTTAAACGCCTGACCGATCCGGAAATTGTAGGGCTGCAGCCGGGAATCGACCCGGGCAGCAATCACCGCCTCCCGGAATGGAAACAGCACCGCTCTCACCGTTTCTGCGGCAGAGAGCCAAACGCCTAACAGTAAAATCAGAATTATCCCGGCGGTTTTCATACCAGAAGCACCTCATCAAGAAGTTTCTCAAAATCACTCTTGAAAGACACCGATTTTTCCGGCATCGCCGCCAAGTCAGGCAGAGATGCGGTCAAAACCGCATCGGCAAACCAGGGCAGATCTTCCGCATCAGCATCGTTTTCAACATAAAGAGATTCCGGAGGAGCAACCGGAGCATCACCACGTACCCGGATCAAAGTATCTGCCGCATCAGAACTGAAAAGTTCTTCCCCGGCAAAGAAATCTCCGGCAATGCTGCTTTCCTGCACCACCGCATCAATGGTCATGGGATTATGCCGCAGGATATCCACCGAAACTGCCGTATTTTCTGCGGTCAAAGAGTACGGATCAAGCAATCTGTACTCTCCGGCAAAACCTCTGCCGTAATCAAGCATGGTTCCGGAAACCAATTCCGCATAATTCATGGTATAAACATTGACCGCATTACCGGTGCCGTTGGCTGTCAACTCTGCCTGCATCGCATGGATGGAGGTATTCTCCTCAAAACTGCCCTCGCCTCCGATTCCTGCGGCGTACATCGTCAAAGTAATCGTACCATTGTCCGTACTGTAATTGCTGTCGGCAATAACCGCAGTCACGGTGTAATAACCTGCTTCAGTGAAGCTTTTGCCGTCCCAATCCAGAGCAACATCTACCCGGTTCCCATTGATATCGGTGTAATAAGCATGTACCGTACCGCTCTGATCAGTGCCGTTATAAACATACGGTGCATCAGTTTCAAAAATGACAGTAACATCTTTTGCCTGAATATTTCCGCTTGCGGTGTAATCATAAACCAGCTCATAGTTGCCGCTGTCAATTCCGGTAAGCTCCAAACCGCCTGAGATGGTAACATCCTTGTTATTTCCGGCATTGGCATCGTCAAATTCCGCAACCGCACCTGACACATCAACTGCAACGTTGTCTCCGGCAACCGCATTGGTGACAGGCGCCCCGGTGATCACCGCAGTATCAAGAGCGTCAAATGTCTTATCCTGCACCGAAGCATCAATTTTCACAACCAGCTTGTTGACAGTGAAGATTGCTTCGTTGAAGTTGGTAATAAGATAGTTCGGATTGGCGGCATCGGTAACCGATCCGGCAGTGACAGTATAATCCCCCGCCTTAAGGTGATTGGATGAGCTGTAAGCCGGATCATCCAAAGCCAGCTGACCATTGAGAGATTCGCCATGCACAAGATTATCGACCGTATAGGTCAAAACCGGAACATCACTGCCATAAGTAATTGACTGACCGGGGTCAACAGTAATAACGATCTCTCTTTTCGCTACTTTCAATGTCCCGTTATTGGTGCTGATATCGTAGTTTCCGATATCGGTATCGCCATTCAAGGTATAACTGAAAGTATTGGCACTCTCTCCGGCATTAGTCTGACTGCCGGTTACATCGTAAACAGCTCCCTCACCTGCGGCAAAGCCGTCTCCGGTTACATTGACGGTATCATTGGTCAATGCGGTACCGTCATAAACTTTCTCCGCTGAGCCGGAAGTAAGAATCACATTCCTTTTGGTGATTTGAGCGGCTGTTTCGTAATTATAGTTGAATGAATAATTTCCGTTGTCAGCTCCATTGAGAACCAAGCCTCCGGAAATGATCACTTTACTGGCATTGGCAACATCTTTATCGTTGAAGTTGGATGCTGCTCCGCTGTAATCAAGACTCAAATCATCTCCGGTAACTTTATTCGTTATGGTTGCTCCGGTAAGCGTGGCAGTGGTCGTGCCGTCATACATCTTATCACTGGCAGTAAAGGTGATATCCAAAGCTTTGGGAGTTATTTCGATTTTGGCGGTCTGATCATATACCAAATCAAACTTCCCGCTGACATCATCTGTACCGCTTTTGATCACGGTGGAAACACTATTCAAATTGTATATCCCGACATTCTTACTGTCAGTTGTAATGTTACCGGTGGTCAAAGTTACCCCGCTGGGCAATGCGGCACTATTAACCACTGCACCGGAAGCGGTTTTATAAACAACTTCAGCAGTGTGTTTATTGCCATCATACTCCACAGTTTTATCCTGCGGATCAACGGACAGATAAACCTTGCCGGCAACAGCACCGATAAAGAACTCGTTGACATTGAGGTAATCCTTTGCCGTTGTCCGGGAATTTCCGGTTTCGTCAACGGAAAAAACCGTTACCGGTTCAGATGTCCAGCTGCCGTCTGCCGTATTCATGTAAACATAATTGCCGGAAGCATCTTTACCGACAAGCGTACCGCCGTATCCGGCAAATCCCTGATTGTTGACGTTAACAACGCCATTTTCCGATGTCGGATCTGTGGTGCCGAAAATATCAGTCAGACTGCTGCCTGCCTGCGAATTCACCTTGAACGTGGGATCAAATGTTTCTCCGGCATCTCCGGAAGTAACATTGCCGTAAACGGAGTGTATTGCCCGGAAAGAAACCGGGGTCGTGTCCGGATCCGGATTGGAAACATAGATATCCGATGCTCCGGCGGCGTCGGCAGAATTACCATAAACAACACTGTTGAAAAGATTCAACTGCGACGAGTCAAAGTGATTGAGGAACAATGCCCCTCCGGTATATCCTCCGGTACTGGAATCCTGATTCCCGGCAATGGTGGAATTGACGATATTAACATTGAAAATATCGCATTTTATACATATTGCTCCACCATCTCCGGCATCTGCAAATTCACTTCCGGCGACAGCCTTATTGCCGAAGATTGTAGAATTGATAACATCCAAATTGACCGCATCTCTGGCAAAAACAGATATACCGCCGCCATTTACCGCCTGACAGTCGATGATAGAGACATTTTCCAACGTTAAATTCACATCACCGCCGATGTTATAAATACCAATGGCCCCTCCGTCTCCGGTGGCAGATATGCCATTCTGCAATGTCAGATTGCTGAAACTTAAATTCAGATCATCAACGTTGAGTCCGCCATCAACACTGAGACTGTTTCCGGCCTTGAAAATCTCTCCGCCATTGCCGTCGATAATCGTTTCATTGACTCCGCTGCCGATAATATTGACGGAATCAGTAATGTATATCGCCCCGTTATCAAGAGTTATTTTACCGGCAACATCAAAAACGATCTCATCCTCACCGGCGGTATCATTGGCAAGTGCAATCGCTTCACGCAAACTGGTTTTTCCGTCATCGGGATCGGTACTGTCCTCAAGGGTATCAACAGTTATTGAGCTGAGATCATGAGAAAAAGAATCTGCATTTATTTCATCAGTGTCAACATGCCCTGCGGAATATTCCAGCTCCCAGTTGCCGGATATACCGGTAAGATCAGTACTTGCCGCCACATCCGCTCCGGAGGCACCGGAAATCAGATTGACCAGCTGTTTTCCGGCTCCGGAAGCTGCCGTATTGCAGCCGTACAGCAGAATATCGCCGTCTTCGGTCAGATGTTCACCGATATCCTGCCACGAAGCGGCATCAAAATTATCTGCGGCGATCCGCTCGCCATTGACCGAAATATATCCGTCATTACCATGAGTGACAAAATGGATCGCACTGTACCGGGTATCGCTGCTGTCAAGGAAATCATTCAGCTCGTCCAGACCGGTACCGTTTTGGAGGATGAGAATTTCCTGATTGGGCTTCAAATTCTCAATGATCGCCTCTTTTTCCGGCACACTGCCATTGATGACAACCAATTCTTTACCGGAAACGATCGGAATTTCCCCCCCGATCAAAGCATCGATCGCCGCATTGACATCGGCGATCTCCGCCGGATCATCATTAACTGCGGTGCTGTCTCCGGCATCGACGGGATTTTCCGGAGGGGCATTTTTCACGGCATCACGCTCCTGTTGAGCCTGCCGGTCGCTTTCATTTACATTGGCATTGGGATCCTGCTTGGCAGCTTCGGCGGCTTCAACGATCTCTGCCGCCGCGGCTGCTTCAAAAAGCACGCGATCCTCAAGTTTGAAAAATTCAAAATCTTTCATGATTCAACTTCTCACTTGACATCTGCTTTTACCGTGGGATCAGCGGGGATTGCCGGAGCATCGGGATCAACAGCTTTTTTAACTTCTTCACTCTTGGGTTCTTCAGCTTTGGCAACGGCTTCAGCTTTGGCAGCGGCTTCAGCTTTGGCAGCGGCTTCAGCTTTGGCAGCGGCTTCGGCTTTGGCAGCGGCTTCGGCGGCTTCAAAATCAGCTTTGGCTTTTGCCAATTCTTCGGCGGCACGGGTACGCTCGTCGGCAAGTTTCTGCTTCAGATCGGCGACGGTGGTCTCATGGAGATTCTCAATACCCAGAGTATTCAACACCCGGTAGTAGGAGACATAGTAATTGCCGATGGAAAGGTATCTTTCAATATCGGTCTCCGCCGTGGCAAGACGCATGTGAGCCAATTCCAGCTGGGACAATTCGCCGGAGATCCTGCCGCTTTCTTCGGCTCTGGAGAGGTGTTTGCGGTAAGCCTGGTTGATCTTAAGATCGATATTGAGCTGTTCACGGGTCGCCATCAGATTGGCATGGGCGATCCGCACCTGTGCCATGACCGCCACCGCCTGAGCGTATGAACGGTACTCCTCGGCATCGACCTGGGCACTGTAAGCAAAATAACGGTGGAGCTGACGGGGGATCGTCAGAAGATTGTACGCCGCACGGATACCAAGCTCGATCCAGCTGTTGTGATAGAGGAAGCTGTTGTTGCTGTTGGTAAAGTCAATGAACATCCGCACGTTGGGGAACATGGAAACGATGGTTTTGCGGCACTCAAGAACGTTGATGTGCTTCTGCATGTCGATTTCAAAGAGTTCCGGACGCTTCATCAGAGCGATCTGCTCCATCAATTCGATCTCCGGGAAGGTGAATTCAGGAATAACATCCAGAATCGTATCATCCACTTTGATTTCACTGTTGGGATAAAGACCGAGCAGTGAACGCAGCTCAACACAACTGTTTTCATAACTGCGGATGTAGTTGGTCAGACGTTTCTCCATCTCCACAAAACGTTTGGTCTCATCAAATGCCCGGAAAGGAGTGATCTCACCGGTTTCGCCCATTTTCTCGATCAGCTGATAGCGGTTTTTGCAATCTTCAAGGAGCTGACGGGTAACTTTGATCGCTCTCTGGGCGGCGGCAACCTGAAAATATACCCGGACGGTTTCCAGTACCAGATTCTGCTCGGCACGGCGGGTGTACTGCTGACGCAGAAGCATCCGGTCATGGGCCTGACAGGTGTTGAAAAATGCCAGACCGAAGTCAACCACGCTCAAAGCAAGGTCGATATTGAAGTAGTTGACCGTACGATCCTGACTCTGGGAGTAGGAATATGTACCCGGTCCGGGAGCTCCGTCGATCTGACGGCTGCTGGATGCCGGAGTGTTGTCACGATGGGTAAGGTTATTGGAAACATTCAACTCCGGAAGCATACCGAGAATTTCAAATGTCCGCATCTCTTTGGAAACTTTTTCCTCCAGACCGTAAACTTTCAAATCCAGGTTGTTCGCCCGTGCCATGGCAAAACACTCATTGAGGGTCAGGACTTTGCCCTCGGGAATATTGGAAAATCGGGCCCGTTCAAAATGGGCAACTGCCTTGGCAAGACGCTCCTCCTGATATTCATCAAAGGATTTGCAGCCGGCAAGGAAAAGGATCCCGGCACCGATGACCGACAGAGTTAAAAGATTGCTGATTTTCATTTTTACGAAGACTCCTTATATTATTTAGTTTTTATGATCTCTGTTATTTACGGCTCTCTGATCGCCTCGTCAAGTGATTTGATCAGCGGGTGAATGACATATTCAAGGACACTGCGGGTACCGACTTTGATCTCTGCCTGCACCTCCATACCGGGGATAAGACGGAAATTATCATGCACATTACGCAATGAACCGCTCAAAGTGATCCGGGAACGGTAATAAGTTGGAGACTGCAATTCGCTCTCCTGGGTATTCTCCTGAAAGGTATCTTCGCTTATGGTACGGATGACACCATCCAGAGTACCGTGTTTCTGAAAGGGGAAAGCATTAAGTTTCACCCGGACAGAATCACCGACTTTGACTCTGCCGATATCCTGAGCGGGGATCTTTGCTTCCAATTCGATTTCGCAGTTGATGGGGACAAGGGTGATCAATGCCTCCGCTTCCCGCACCGCTGAACCTACCGGGAAGTTGGCGATCTCATGGACGATAGCATCGCAGGGAGCCCGCAACTGGATATATTCATTGAGCTGCAGCACCTTATCCAAACTCTTTTTGATGGTATTCATGGATTGTTCGGCACCGACGAGATTTTCGGCGATATCCTTTCTCCATTCGCTGATGAAAGTATTTTTTTCAGCATTGGCGGCAGAACGCAGATGGGAACTCTCGCTGATAGTCCTCTCCAATTCGATTATCGCCTGTTCCTGCCGCAAATATGCCTGACGGTACTCATCCAGCCGGACATCCATACCGGCACCGGTGGCGATCAAACCTTCTTCCCGTTTGACCTGTTTCATACACAATTCAAGGAGCTGTTTCTGATTCTCCAGAAGCTTTTTATCCTCTTTGATTTTGATATCGATTTTTACGATCGCCTCATCCAGAGAGAGAATTTTTTCCCGGTAGTAATCCTGACGCCGGTTGTAAATTTCCAGCTGCCGTTTCTCATCCTGATTGTGAACTTCCGGCTTGTATTTTTTATTCTCATATTCAGCCAGCCATCTCTCATACTGTGCTTTGGAGCTGGAATACTCACTGGTAAGACGCTCCTCCTCCGCCTGATTGATCGCCGGGTCAAAGGTCATGAGCAGCTGCCCCTCTTTGACAACCTCACCGACTTTGACATCAATGGATTTGATAACGGTACGGTCAAGCGGTTTCATCACGATATTCTGATTGACTGAAACCAGTTTTCCGGTACCGTTGACGATCACATCGACCTTGCAGAAGTAGGAGGCAACCAGAGAACCGACAAAAAATACAATACCGATCCATACCCCAAGCCTGGCGGCAAAGGGCAAGGGACGCATGGCTATTTCCACAGCATCCGGCTGGAAGTCCACCGCTACACTGTTGAGTTTTTTCTTACTGCTCACCGGTTCATATTCCTTTCCATCTGCTGACTCCAGAAGTCTTTATAAACCCCCGGCCGGCTCAGCAACTCACGGTGCGGAGCAAAATCAGCAAGTTCACCTTTATTCAAAACAATGGTCTTATCCGCACCGCTGACAATCGAAAGCCGGTGGGAGATGATCAAAACCGTCCTGCCCGAAGCAATGCGGGGCAAATTCTCCTGAATGACATTTTCACTCTCCGGGTCAAGGGCACTGGTCGCTTCGTCAAAGATCAATATCCGGGGATTGGTCAGCAAGGCACGGGCGATCGCCAGACGCTGTTTCTGACCTCCGGAAAGGTTGGAGGCATTTTCCTCCAGCATGGTATCGTAACCTTTGGGGAGGTTCTGGACAAATTCATCCGCTCCGGCGAGCCGGGTAACGGCGATGATCTCATCAAGCGTGGCGTGGCGTTTGGTCAAACTCAAATTCTCCCGCACCGTACCGCTGAAAAAGTAGTTCTCCTGCAGAACCACTCCGATACTGTTGCGTAAATGCACCTTGTCGATCTCCCGGATGTCGATCCCGTCGATCTTGACCAGACCGCTCATCACCGGATACAATCCCTGCAGAAGTTTGGTCAATGTGGTTTTTCCCGATCCGGAACGGCCGACAATACCGATAATCTGTCCCGGTTCAATGGTGAAAGAAAGATCACGGATGATCATCGGCCCGTCGGCAATGTAACGGAAATTGACATGCTCAAAGGAGATCTGACCGCGGAAAGGATTACGGACACCGCCGCCGGCATGTTCGGGCCGGGTATTCATCACGTTACCGAGCATCTGGATGGAAATCGATATCTGCTGATACTCGTGAACCAGACTCACCAGTTTGACCAGCGGTCCGGTAACTCTGCCTGAAATCATCTGAAAAGCGATCAATGCTCCCACGGTCATGGTACCGTCAAAAACCGACATGGTTCCCAGACCGATAACGCAGACATTCATCATCATTTCCAGATATTGGCTCAAAGTTTTGGCGGTAATGGAGATCTTGCCCACCCGGAAATAAGCATTGACCGTGAAAGCGGTCGTATCAGCCCATGCTTCTTTCTGAACCGGCTCAAGGGAGAGACTTTTTACCGTACGCATACCCTGGATAGATTCAACAAGCATACTCTGCCGTTTACCCTCGGCAGCATACAAATCCTGCAGTCTTCTCTGGAACGGTTTGATCAGCACTCCGATAACCGCCGCCATTCCCAGAGCAAATGCCAGCACCACACAGGTGAGTTTCACACTGTACATCAAAAGGAACGGTACGAAAATGAACAAACTGGTCAATTCAAGGATCGAGAAAAACAGACTGCCGGAGAGAAAGCCCCGGATCTTCTCGGTCTGCTGCATGTGCTTGAGCAATACCCCGGAAGGAACCCGGTCAAAAAAGTCGATCGGCAGTTTCATAAGTTTGTCAAAAACTTTGGTCGCCGTGGAAATATCGATCTTATTCGTCCCGAAAAGCAGCAGATATCCCCGCAAATACTCCATGATACCGTTGAAAATCAATATGGCACAGATCGCAACGATCAAAACTTTCAATGTATTGTAACTCTGACTGACCAGAACTTTGTCCACAATGATCTGAAAAAAGAGCGGCATCACCAGTGCGACCACGTTGATCATCAGCACCGCAAAAGCAATATGACTGAAAACCCCTTTGAGTTTGATAAATTCCGGCACAAACCAGAGCAGACCGAATGGCCGCTCCTCGTCAAACATGCGGTAAACCCTCTTGATCATAAAACCGTAACCGGAACAGATCTCCCGGTACTGCTCCTTATCCCAGAGCAGAAATCTCTCTCCCGGCGGAGGTGGAGGCGAATTGGGGTCGATCACAGCGATCTGACCGCCGTTTTCCGTTTCCCGGAAACCGCAGATGATGACATGCTTGCCATCTTTTCTGACAGCGATGCAGGGGTAGGCTTTGCCCATACCGGAAAAAGCTTTCCACGCCATTTTTGTCCGGGCGATCTTAAGATGATTGTCATTACCGATACGGATAAGCTGACGGGGAGACAACTCATCCGTGGAAACAGCGTAGTCGTGCATTATCCGGCGGCAATTGAGATTGAGCCGGTGGTGATTGGCGACAGTGACCAGACAAAATACCGAGGAGTGACGGCGGGAATCAAAATCCCGCAGGTTGGAAAAGGTGATCAAAGTTCCTTCGGCGATCTGGAAGAACTGATCTTTGGGCAGAACCACCGTATTTCCCGCCCCGTTGGCCCCTCTGGGATTGTAAAGACCGATCTTATCTCCGGCAAGCTGGGCAAGATTGACGATAACCACATATTCATTATTTTTCAACAGGGCAAGAGCAGGCCCGTTGAGTTCCTTAAGCTCGGAGATCTGCACTTTATTCGGCTGATACTCCATAGCATCACCGACCGCAAGCAGAGCGGCAATGGAATCCCGGTCATAGAGAGAAAGCATATCCGGGGTGACGATCCCATCCCAATCCGGATTGAGATGCACCCTTTTAAGCAATTCTTTCAAGCAGTCAAGACCGCTGCGACGTACCGTATCCATTTGATTCCCGTTGTCTTTATATAATTAATCGCGTGTAATATACCACCAACGTAAGTCTTTTTCAAGGGAAATGGACAAAAAAATGCCGTTTCACCGTCAATATCACGGCAAAACGGCATAAAAACTGCCATTTTACAACTGTCAACTGTCGCTTTTTTCAGCAGCAGCCGGCTTGCTCCACACTCTCGGCGGAGGGGCGACCTCTCTGGTCTTTATCCGGTAATTTTTTTCACCGAAAAGTTTTTCACATTTGCGGAGCATGTCCATATCCAATGCGATCGGTTTCAAACGGGATTCCACAAATACGGTTTCCCGGTCACTGACGATGCACAACACCAGTTTTACTCCTTTGGGAACTTCGCGGGCCCGGCAGAGAGAAGCAAGATCTTTTAAAGCTCCCGGCTTCAAATCTTTCTCGTAAATGTGCAGATAAAATTCCTCGGTATAAAGCTCCACCGCCTGATCGAGCAGGCTGAGTTTCTCCACCACCAGTCTCGGACGATCACCCTCATCATTGCGTCTGGCAGTAACTTCCAGAATGACTTCCGTACCGGCAGATAATTCAATACCCCGTTCTTTTATCGCATTGAGTGTACGCTCATAAATCATCAGTTCACAGCTGGATTCCAAATCCTCCAACAGCATGATGCCGAAAGGCTTCTGAGTCTTTTTACTGACTTTGACCGTGTAACTGCCGACCATACCCGCCAAGCGTAAAGAGACGCTGTCGGAGAGATTCTTAAGCATGGATTCATTGAGGGTATCAAGCGTTTTTAATGGAGAGGCAAAAGTTTTCAAAATATGAGCTTTAGGCTCAAGCGGATGCCCGGAAACATAAAATCCCAGCAATTCTTTCTCGCTTTTGAGCAGATCCTGCCACTCAAATTCCGGAATATCCGGGATGGGAACAGCTTCCATGCCGCTGTCATCATCCGAACCAAGCAGATCAAAAAGCGAACCCTGACCGCTGGCTTTATCCTTTGCCTGCTGAATGGCATAGGCCATCATAGGTTCTGCAACTGCAAGGATTTGCGACCGGCGTAATCCCAGAGAGTCAAAGGCTCCCGCCCGGGTGAGAAATTCCAGCATTCTGGAGTTGATCTCGGTACCGCAACGCTCGCAGAAATCCAGAAAACTGGTAAATGGTCCATCCGCCTGACGGCTGGCAATGATCTTGCTCGCCGCCGCTTCGCCGCAGCCTTTGATCGCTCCCAGACCGAAACGTATCCTGCCCTTGTCCACTGAAAAGAGAATATTGCTGCTGTTGACATCCGGCGGCAGGATTTCGATGCCCATTTCCCGGCACTCATTGATGAAAAATGCCAGTTTTTCGGCATTTTCGATTTCCCCGGTAAGCACCGCCGCCATAAATTCGACCGGATAATTAGCTTTGAGAAAAGCAGTCTGATAGGAGACAACTCCGTATGCCGCAGAGTGGGATTTATTGAATCCGTATCCGGCAAAGATCTTGATTTTTTCCCAGATCTTGTCTGCCAGATCCGGATCGATATCACTTGCCTCTTTACAGCCGGCGATGAATTTCTCCCGCTGCTGTTTCATCACATCCTCTTTTTTCTTACCGATGGCACGCCGCAGAATATCCGCTCCGCCCAGACTGAATCCGGCAAGTGCCTGCACCACCTGCATGATCTGCTCCTGATAAACCATGATCCCGTAAGTCTCTTTCAGGATCGGTTCCATTTTCGGATGGTCATAGATGGTGACTTCCTCATTTTTCTTACGGGCAATATACTGCGGGATGAACTGCATCGGCCCCGGACGGTAAAGAGCAACCAGAGCGATAATGTGTTCGATAGTTTCCACGCCGAGGTTGCGGCAGAGATCCTGCATACCGCCGGATTCCAGCTGGAACACCCCGACAGTATCACCTTTCTGGAGCATGGCGTAAGTATTTGGGTCATCCAGCGGCAGTTTGGAGAGATTTATATCCACACCATGCTGCTCTTTGATCATATCCAGAGCATTGCGGATGATGGTCAAGGTACGCAAGCCCAGGAAGTCCATTTTGAGCAAGCCCAGATTTTCGCAGGGTTCTTTGGGGTACTGCACGACCATATCTCCGGTGGCACTGCGGGAGAGCGGAACCAGATTATCCAGTCTCTGGTCTCCGATAATAACTCCGGCGGCATGGACACCTGCCTGACGGTTCAATCCCTCAAGGATCCTGGCAAAACCGAATACCTTTGCCACTCTGGGGTCATTATCGATCAGATCGGCAATATCTTTGGATTGAGCGATCGCCTTGGGGATGGTCATTTTCAGGTCTTCAGGGATCATTTTGGTAAGTTTGTTGCCCTCATCGAAAGAGAAGTTCAGCACCCGGGCGACATCTTTGACCACAGCTTTTGCCTTAAGCTGACCGTAAGTACAAATCTGGGCGACGTTGTCAAATCCGTACTTCTGCCGGACATATTCGATAACTTCGCCCCGCCGTTTTTCACAGAAGTCAATATCAAAGTCAGGAGGACTGACCCGTTCCGGATTGAGAAAACGCTCAAAAAGCAATTCATAACGCAACGGGTCGATGTCAGTAATCAGCATCAGATACGCAACTACACTTCCGGCACCCGAACCACGGCCGGGACCCACCGGAATACCATGCTCCTTGCCCCAGCGGATAAAGTCGGAAACCACCATGAAATAACTGCAGAATCCGGTCTTTTCGATCACATTCAACTCATAATTGAGACGATCCATGATCTGCTGCTGTTTTTCAGTCAATTCCATACCTTCGGTGTAGGTGAAGTCATAACGCATCTGCATATTGGAACAGCACACGTCAAAAAGCACCTTGCGGTCGGCTTCCTTGCCGTCGGGCATATAAAAGACCGGGTAATGGTTGGTTTTGTAGTCAAACTGTACCGGATCGGCAGCACAGCGGTCGCAGATCAGTTTGGTATTGCTCAAAGCATCGGGAACATCTTTGAAAAGTTCCGCCATCTCCTCCGGGGATTTGAAATAAAATTCCCGGGTCGGGAAACGGAAGTGCCGGTCATTGGCAAGTTTGTCTCCGGTCTGGATGCAGAGCATGATTTCATGTGCTTCGGCATCCTCTTTTTTCATGTAATGCACGTCATTGGTGGCAACCAGCTGCAGATTGCGGCGGCGGGCAAGGTCGATCAAAAGCGGATTGACCTCTTTTTCTTCGGGCATATTGTGATCCATCAGCTCGATGAAAAAGTTCTCCGGGCCGAAAATTTCCAGATAATCGTCCAGTGATTTATCCGCTCCGGCGATGTCTCCGACCGAAAGTTTACGGGGAATCTCCCCGGCAATACATGCCGAAAGAGCAATGATCCCCTCGTGATACTGGGCAAGAAGCTGTTTATCGCAGCGGGCCTTGTAATAAAATCCGCTCCGCCACGATTCACTCATTATCTTGCAAAGATTGTGATAACCTTTCTGATTCTCCGCAAGCAGAACCAAATGGAAGCCTTTGATAAAATCCACCGCCGGATTGGTATCCTGACGGGTGGTGGGAGAAACATAAGCCTCCACCCCGATGATCGGAGTGAGATTTTCAGCGGTGAGCTTCTTGTGAAACTCCTCTGTTCCCCCCATATATCCGTGATCGGTAATGGCAATGCCGGGCATTCCCATTTCTTTCGCCATCGGGATCAGTCCGGCGGCAGTACACGCTCCGTCAAGCATACTGTAATGAGTATGCAAATGCAGATGTACGAAATCCGTTGCCATATCCGTTGTACCTTATCTTAATTTTTCAAGCTCTGAAGCGGTGCCGGGATCCTGCCGCCGCGGTTGATCATCACCGCCGGAGAGTAGGGGGAAACCGGAATCACCGGAGCTTCGCCTAAAAGTCCTCCGAAACAGATCATATCCCCGGCCTTGCCTGCCGGAATCAAGCGGACGGCAGTAGTTTTGGTATTGACCACACCGATAGCGATCTCATCGGCGATAATGCCGGAAATAACTTCCGCACCGGTATCTCCGGGAATGGCGATCATGTCCAATCCCACGGAACACACCGCCGTCATCGCTTCAAGTTTGTCCAGAGTCAAAGCTCCGCATCTGGCAGCCTCGATCATACCGGCATCCTCCGACACCGGAATAAATGCTCCGGAAAGACCTCCGACGTGGCTGGATGCCATTACGCCGCCTTTTTTCACAGCATCATTGAGCATGGCAAGTGCCGCTGTCGTACCGTGACAGCCGCATTTTTCCAAACCGATGGATTCCAGAATGTACGCCACTGAATCCCCGATCGCCGGAGTCGGTGCAAGTGAAAGATCGACAATGCCGAAAGGCACATTGAGTCTTTCGCTGGCAAGTTTCGCCACCAGCTGCCCCACCCGGGTGATCTTGAATGCAGTGCGTTTGATCGTTTCGGCAATTTCAGTAAGATTGCATTCCGTACCGGCACGGCGGATGGCTGAAGCGACCACTCCCGGCCCGGAAACACCGACATTGATCACCGTTTCCGGCTCTCCCATGCCGTGAAATGCTCCTGCCATAAAGGGATTGTCTTCCGGGACGTTGGCAAAAACCACCAGCTTGGCACAGCCGATAGCGGAATTATCCGCCGTAAGATCGGCAGTTTCCCGGATTACTTTGCCCATCAACGCCACGGCATCCATATTGATCCCGGCCTTGGTGGAGGCGACGTTGACCGATGAACACAACCTCTGCGTCGTTGCCAGAGCTTCCGGAATAGCGGAAATAAGCGTCCGGCTGCCATTGGAAAATCCTTTCTGCACCAATGCACTGTAACCGCCGATGAAATTGATCCCCAATTCCACTGCGGCACGGTCAAGAGTACGGGCGATATTCAATGCTCCATCCCGGGATATCCCGCCGCACATCAATGCTATCGGCGTAACTGAAACCCGTTTATTAATAATGGGAATACCATACTCTTTCTCAATATCCGCACCGGTCTGAACCAGATTGCGGGCATGATACATGATCTTGTCGTAGATTTTGGTGCAGAGGCGTTTTTCATCGTCGCACTGGCAGTCAAAGAGTGAAATACCCATAGTTATCGTACGGATATCCAGACACTCCTCCCGGATCATATTGATCGTTTCAAAAATATCATTGCGGTTGGGCATGGGACTAATCTCCTTCAGATCCGGTGCATGGCATTGAAAATATCTTCGTGCATGGTGTGGATTTCCAGATGATTCTCTTTGCCAAGCTCACTCATGCGATCAACAAAAGTGGAAAATGGCGTATTTATACCATTGATCTCCACCAGCATTATCATGGAAAAATATTCCTGAAGCACCGTTTGAGAGATATCGACGATATTGACCCCGAATTCGGCACAAACGGTACTGACTTTGGCAATAATTCCCACGGCATCACATCCGGTAACACTGATAACTGCTTTCATACCCCTGAAAACCTCATTTTTAATTATTGTTTCAATTTAAAAGTCTGCTTTAATATAACACACTCTCACGCTTTTTACAAGGTCAGAGAAGAAGCAAACATGCTTAAAGAATTATCCCTTGCTCCCATGATAACCACAACATCCCCCGGTGCGGCATTATCCGAAACAAATTCTTTCACCGCCTCCCGGTCAGGCAGGCAGAGAAATCTCTCCGGCAAAGCCGATTTCCCCTGCCAGGAAACACATACATCCGCCGAATGAGGCGAGAAACTGGATGTGCCTCCGGCATAAAACGGCTCAAGCAGAATAAAACGGTCTTCCGGCAGCAGGAAATTTTCCAGCAATTCAAAAAGAGCCTGCTCCATAAAGCCGAAAGGTTTATATCCGTGCGGCTGGAATACGGCGATCAATCTGCCGTTTCCTCCGTTGCACTTTTCCCTCATACCGGTCAGACAGGAGATGATCTTTTCCGGATTGTGGGCATAATCATCGTAAACCATCGCCCCCTGCGGTGTGGTTCCGGCAAAATCATTTCTCCGCCACACCCCGTCAAAGTACTTCAAAGCATCAAGCACTGCGGCATCGTCAAATCCCAGCATCCCGGTCAATGCCCGGATCGCCAGAGCATTGAGGGCGGCATGTCTGCCGGGGACGGGCAATTCGACACTTTTACCGTCTCCGAAGACCGCTTTGCTCTTTTCTCCGGGCAGATATTCAGCAAGAGCATATTCCGGAGCAGAAGCACCACCGGCATCGTCAAATATCCGCACCTCCAATCCGGCAGGAAAACGGTAATCCAATGCTTCGGCGACCTGCCGGGAGAGTACCGCACCACAGCGGATATTCCGCAGAAATCCACCGAATACCCGGGCAAGCTCATCCCGGTCATAGTGATCGGTCCCGATATTGAGGACCAGTGCATAATCCGCACCGTAACTTAAAAGACTTTTATCGCTCTCATCAGCTTCAAAAACCAGAAATCTGCCGTTGCCGCTGCGGAAATTACCGGCATTATCCGCCCTGCGGTAACGCTTGGACAATGCCCCGTTTATCATCAGCGGATCTCCGCCGAGACGCTCCAATACTTCGGTAATGCAGGCGGTTACAGAACTTTTGCCGCAGCTGCCGCTTACCGCAATGGAAATTTTGTTGAATTCATCCAGCAGCAGACGGAGAAATTCCGAGCGGTGCATGTGCCTGATATCCTTCGCCGCAACCAGATCCGGATTGTCACTTTCCACTGCCGTACTGTAAACCAGCAGATCCGGCAAATTCTCACCGGAAGCAAAACGTGAACCATCCTGCGGATAAATGGCTATACCCTGTGCTTTCAATGCTCCGATGAGCGGAGCGTTTTCCGGTTGTTCCGCACCACGGTCACTGCCGGACACTTCCCAGCCGCATGCCGCCGCCCCCGCCGCCAAAGCACTCATCCCGATACCGCCGATACCGGCGAAATGGACACTTTTCATCAATTTTTATCTCCGGAAAAGCTGTTTTTCATTTGCATTAATACTCTTTTCATACTATACTAAACAAACGACGATTTTTCAAGAGATTTTTTACAATGAATATCACTTTTGCCGGAGAAAGCAACATCGGTACGGTGCGGCATCACAACGAGGATAATTTCCTCATCTGCAATCCGCCGGGACAGGAGGCGGCTGTTGCCATGGTCGCTGACGGCATCGGCGGCCACAGCCGGGGCGAAGTGGCAAGTTACATCTGCTGCTCGGAGATGCTCGCCGCCGCAAGGAAAACCGACTGCCGCAAATGGGACAAGGATTTCCTTTTAACTACTCTGGAAAAGATCAACCGCAGGATATTTGAATTCAACTTCCGCGGACAGCGTCTGCGTCCGATGGGATGTACCGTGGTTGCCGCGATCTTTTCTCCGGAAAAAATTCTTTATGCCCATGCCGGAGACAGCCGTTTCTATGAATTTTTCCGGGAGGAGGGCAAAACTCCTCTGCGGCAGCTGACCACCGATCACCGCCCGGAAAACTTCAAAGAACTGCAGGAGGAATTTTTCCGCCATACCAGTTTGATCTCCAATGCCGTCGGCACCGCAGAAAATCCCGACTTCGAATACGGAGAAACAGAGAGAAAAAAAGGAGCAAAATACCTGCTCTGTTCCGATGGACTTTACAATCACCTGCCGATCCAAATGCTCACCGGGATCATCGGCAGCGATCTTACCCCCAAACAAATCGCCGGTCAGCTCGTAAGAAATGCCATGCTTGCCGGAGAAAAAGACAATATCACCGTAATCTGTGCCGCAGAAAACAATTAAAGGATAAATCATCATGCACCTGCTCGAAGTAAAAAACCTTTCCGTCCGTTATCCGGTGCGTACGCCATTGTTTCACAAACAGCGTTATCTCAAGGCGGTAAACGATGTATCATTCACCCTCGACCGGGGGGAAATCATCGGATTGGTCGGAGAGTCAGGCTGCGGCAAAAGTACATTGGGCAAAGCCCTCGTCCGGCTGGAAGATCCGTGTGACGGTGAGATACTGCTGCACGGCAAAGATCTTGCCCATGCCAAAGGTGCAGTTCTGCGGGATCTGCGGAAACACTTCCAGATGATCTTTCAGGACCCTTACGGTTCGCTCAACCCCCGATTGAGCATTTTCACCACGCTGGATGAGGTTATTTCCCTGCATGAAAAAACTCCTCTGGAAGCCCGGAGGAAAAAGGCAGCTGAATTGCTCACTTCCGTAGGTCTCACCCCGGAAGCCCTCGACCGTTATCCGCATCAATTCTCCGGCGGTCAGCGGCAGCGTATCGGCATTGCCAGAGCTTTGGCATCCGATCCGGATTTCATCGTCGCCGATGAACCGGTTTCCGCCTTGGATGTCAGCGTGCAGGCCTCAATTGTCAATCTCTTGCAGGATATCCGGCAGAAAAGCGGTACTGCCTTTTTATTCATCGCTCACGATCTGGCGGTGGTCGAACACATTTCCAGCCGTATCATGGTCATGTATCTGGGCAATATCGTCGAATCCGCCCCGGCAAATGAATTGGTAAACTCCCCCCGGCACCCTTATACGGAAGCTCTGCTCTCCGCTGTACCGACTGCCGGAGAAGGACTGAAGAAACGCATTATGCTTACCGGAGACGTGCCTTCACCGCTCAATCCTCCGGCAGGATGTCCATTCCATGAACGCTGTCCTTATGCTTCAACGAGATGCCGGGTGGAAAAACCGCAGCTTGTCCCGGATAAGGATGGATCAAGAAGCTGTGCCTGTTTCTTTCCCCGCTGACGCTCAATAGTTGTTTTTACCGATCTTCATGATCGAACAGCAATTTTCCCCGCTTACGATGAAGTGATCCAGCAGAGATATGCCGATTTTGGCAAGCAGACTTTTCAACTCGACAGTATTTATAACATCATCCCGGGACGGCAGGAAATTGCCGCTCGGATGATTATGGGCTATGATCACGTTACGGACATCCCGGCAGCAGAGGATCTTGAAAATCAAATCCGTGGCAGAAACTTTCAACGCCCCTGCTCCACCGGGAAAATTTAAAACATCCAGCAACCGGAAATTCCGGTCAAGCAGCAAAAGCCGCAACTCCTCACTGCGGCATCCACGGAAATTGATTTTAAGGAAATTCTGCAATTTATCCGTTTCAACCAGACAAATCCCCTCCCGTAAAGAGCGGGACATCAATTCCACTCCGATACCCGGGATCAGTTTCAATAAAATTGCCGCAGACTCTCCGATACCTTTGGTCAACATCAGTTGTTCAATATCTGCCGCAAAGACTGCTTCCAGCGAACCGAAACGCCGGATCAACTCTTTAGCAAGCGGTTTGGTATCCTTGCGGGGTATTGCATAAAACAGGAGTAATTCAAGAAATTCATGCTCACACAATCCACTCCGTCCGACCTGCAGAAACCTCTTCTTCAAACGAACTCTGTGTCCTTCATTCTCGTTCATAATTCAATTATTCAATCAAATAACTTGCGGAAAAAAGAAACAAAAAAGTGTCCCCCGGCCGGGAGAGCTGTCCAGCTGGATCCACCCCCGGTGATGAGTTACCGTACCATAAACCATCGCCAATCCCATTCCCGTACCGGAACCGACCGGTTTGGTGGTAAAGAAAGGCTCGAAAATCTTTTTCTTCGTCTCCTCATCCATGCCGCTGCCGTTGTCCTGCACGGAAAAATAGACAAATTTCAGAGCATTTTCCTCCGGATATTCAGGAGGTTTCTGCATTTTCAGAGGGGCATTTTCTCCATATCCGGCACTCAAGGTGATAACTCTCTCTCCGTTGTTTCCGGCAGTGGCATCCAACGCATTGATAAGCAGATTGAGGATCACCTGCTGCATCTGCACCATATCACCTTTGATCATCAACTCTTTTTCCGGTATTTCGCAACGCAACTCCACCCCTCTGGTGCGAAATGGATCAAGCAGACCGGTACATTCATTGAGCAGTTTACCCAGATTTATATCCACGACATTGTACTTGCCTTTACGGGCAAATCCCAATAATTGTGAGGTCAATTTACCGGCTTTTTCGGCAATTGAAGAGATATTTTTCAAATGATTGGAAACTTTTTCCGGATCTCCGGTATAGAGCATCCCGGCAACATCGGCATGTCCCATTATCGCATGGATACAGTTATTGAAGTCATGGGCGATACCGCCGGCAAGCACTCCGAGAGATTCCATACGCTGAGAGTGCATGAGCTGTTCGGTAAGCTCCTCTTTTTCTCTGGCAAGTTTTATTTCTCCGGAAATATCTCTGGCGACCAGCACCAAAAGCAGTTGTTTTTTCAACCGCACCGGAGAAAGAGAGGCGGCGATGTGCTTTTCCTCCCCCCCGCAATCAATGGTACAAATAAAACTCTGCGGTTCTTCCTTTGCCTTATTCAAATCATACTCACCGGAAGAGAGATGAAGCAATGAAAAAAGATTCCTGCCGATCAGAGAATCCCCCCTGTGCCCGGTAAAAATCTCCCCGGCAGCAATATTCATCTCCCGGATCTCTCCTTTGGCATCGGTCATCACGATCCCTTCGGCGGTGTGCCGCAAAACAAGGTGATAACGGTTTTCCCAGCTTACCAGATCATCCTCCAATTCCTTGACCCTGCCGTAACTGCCGAAAAAAGCAAATACAAAATCCAATGCACCGTGGTCGTTGTTGCGGAAATCCTTTTCCAGCAGCACCAGATACATGGAAAGGATCACCCCCATAAAGACCGAAATCCCCAATTCCGTAACCATCCCCTGCCACTGGAAAAGCGGCAGATTTTTGTTGATGTAAAAGAGAATAAATTCCGGCAATTCGCCAATAAGGCGGGCAAAAACCAGCGCGATGATGATCCGCAGGGTATTCTCCATCCTCCGGGGCATGGCACTGTATATCAATGGCAAACAGAAAAAGGAGAGCAGATTGCATACGGCACTTAAATTGACCGATGCCGTACCGTCAGCAAGCAGAATATCCACCACATCCCGCAATGGCCCGGAAGGTATGACCGCACACTGGATGCGGATAAGCATCACAAAATAAATGTAAAGCAGAAAAGAACACATTATCCCCAGAAGCAGACGCTGGGCCTTAAGCACACCAAGCGAAATGTAGATCATCAGAAATGCCGCCTGCAGCGGCAAAAAAACCGCCACCTGTGCCACATTGAATTGCCCTCCCCACGGCAATGGGGCATTGATCTCGGCAGCACTCATGAGCATACCGAAAAACATCATAGCTCCAAAGGACATCGTCACCGGAGCAACTCCGATACGTTCACGCTGATGACACAATGCCGCCAGAATGACGAAAACGAACAGCAACTCAAGAAATGCAGTAACTATTTGCAGATTCATAAATCACTACTCCGTAAAAATTTATTGCACACTTCCCGGCAAAAATATTTTCAGCATCTCAAATCCGGAATACTCCCGGCGTAATTTCTCAGCAGCCACTGCCGCACCACTGTCAAAAAGAGCAAAAAGTGATGGGCCGCTCCCGGAAACAAGCACTTTCAAAGCTCCATGATCGCACAGGCTTTTTTCCAGAAGCGTAAGCAGAGGAAATTTTTCCATCACCGTCTGAGCAAGGTCATTGCGGCAAAATTCACTCCAGTTGACTTTGCCGGAAAGAAAACTTTCTTTCATTACCGGATCATCCGCTCCGATAAGAGCTTTATCCAAATGAGTATATGCCCACTTCGCCGATACCGGGAATGCCGGATTGACGATCAATATCTGCGGCAAATCCGGAAGTTTTTCAATGATTTCGATCTTCTCCCCGGCTCCGCTTACCCATGCCGCTTTACGGGAAAGGAAAAACGGCACATCCGCTCCAAGAGAAAATGCCATTTCCTCCAGATCAGCAGCATTAAAAAGCTGATAATGGCGGTTGAGCAAAAGCAGAACCCCGGCGGCATCGGCACTGCCGCCGCCAAGCCCGGCGGCAAGCGGCACATTCTTTTCCAGAATTATCCGCCAATCCGGAGTGATCTTTCCGGCTTCAGCAAATTTTTCAGCGGCACGCCAGACCAGATTGTTCCTCCCGGCAAGCTCCGGATATCCCGGAGTTTCCAGAATCATCCCGTTTTCACAGCTTTCGATGGTCAGCAGATCTCCCGGTTCATCCAGAAAAAGGAAACAACTGGAAAGATCATGCAGACCATCCGGACGGCACCCGGTCACCTTGAGACGCAAATTTATTTTGCATCCGCAGTTGATGCTGTCACGCCATTTCCTCGGGAGACCACAGGGGGAATTCAAAGCCATACTCCTTGTTGTAACGGCGGGCTTCAGTCTCAATGGCAACGGCAAGTTCCAAAGCTTTCAAACCCTGTCTGCCGGAAACTCTGGGTTCATGGATGACACCATCGGCACGACTTTTCTGCACAGCGGCAATAAAGTCCTCAAGTTCTTCAGCAAGAGCATTTTTCTCATCCAGCTCCACATCCTTGCGGGCAAGGCCGAGCTTATTGCGTTTAAGCACCATGCCGAAGTGCTGACCGTAGTCCATGGAGATGTAACTGTCCTTTTGGAAAACCCGGAATCTGCGCATCGGGTTCTGACTCACCCGGCTGGCAGTAAGACTGGCACAGCTGCCGTTGACGAATTTGATTCTGGCATTGACGATATCTTCGCTGCCGGAAAGCACCGGAATACCGACCACATCAAATTTTTCCACTTCCGAATCCACCATCCGCAAAACCAAATCGATATCGTGGATCATTAAGTCAAGAACGACACTTACTTCCGTTCCGCGGCGGGGCATACCCGGACGCGGCGGCGGATAAGCTGCCAGACGGTGGGCCTCAATAAAACGGGTATTGTGAGCATATTTTTCCAGGAAATCCATTGCCGGATTGAAACGCTCCACATGGCCGACACCGAAAACAACATTGTTTTTCTCGGCAGCTTCACACATGGCACGGGCTTCGTCGATTTTAGCGGCAATGGGTTTTTCCACGAGGACATGCTTACCCATATTGAGCAGAGGAATGGTCGTCGTCGCATGATAATTAGCCGGGACAGCCACGCTCAAAGCATCGCACTTTTCAGCAAGTTCCTGCCAATCGGAGAAAACCCGGAGATTGAATTCCTCACCGACTTTTCCGGCAGCCTCCTGCTGGACGTCAAAAATACCGACCATCTCAGCATTGGGACTCTGGGCATACAATCTGGCATGATGACGGCCGAGGGCTCCGGTACCGATCACACCCACTTTCAATTTCGGCATATTTTCCATAATTAAACACCTTTTTGCGTTTGAAATTGATGCAGTTTCCTTAAAATACACCTTTTTTGCAAATAAAACAATCTCTTTTTTCACTTTTTTGTGGCGATTTTACAAATAGTGAGCTATATTTATACAGTAACAATAAAATTTGTCAACAATCTTACATGGAAAAAGATCATGGAAAAATCACTTTATTCCCGTATTTTGCTCAAATTGAGCGGCGAAACTCTCAATAATGCTTCTGAAACCGGTTACGATCCCGACAGCTGCCGCTTCGTCGCCGAAAGAGTGAAAAACCTCCTCGATGCCGGAGTGGAAGTCGCCATCGTCGTCGGCGCCGGAAACCTCTGGCGCGGTGCCGGTGCCGCAAGCGAAATGAACCGGGTCGATGCCGATAAAATGGGTATGCTCGCAACCGCTATGAATGCCGTCACCATCAAAAATTACTGCAATGCCATCGGTATTCCCGTCCTGCTCCAGTGTGCCATACCCACCGGCGGATTCCTGCCGGAATATGACCGGGAAAATGCCATCCGGGCTCTGGAATCCGGAAAACTGGTGGTTTTCGCCGGCGGTACCGGAAATCCCTTTTTCACCACCGATACCGCCAGTGTACTGCGGGCATTGGAAACTGAATGTGATGCCGTTTTCAAAGCGACCAAAGTTGACGGCATCTACTCCGCTGATCCCAAACGCTTCCCGGATGCGGAAAGATATGATGTTTTGAGCTACGATGAAGCTCTCGACCGGAGGCTTAAAGTGATGGATGCGTCAGCATTCTCCCTCTGCCGGGATCACAGTCTGCCCATCGTGGTCTTTGACTTTTTCACCGCCGACCTCGACCGGGTGCTTGCCGGAGATACCGCCTGCGGTACGATCGTCCGTTAAATTTTCTGCGGAGGGGAAAAGATGTCCGGAATCCATCCAACAGCCGTAGTTTCTCCGGGAGCAGTGATCGGCAGAAATGTTACCATCGGAGCATATTCCGTCGTGGAAAATGATTGTTCCATCGGGGATAACTGCATTATTGATGCCCATGTCAAAATTGCCGCCCATACTGAAATCGGCAGCGGCACAAGAGTATATTTCGGAGCCGTCATCGGTGATGATCCGCAGGATCACCGCTTCAAACCGGAGGTCGTTTCCTATACCAAAATCGGCAGAAATGTTACTTTAAGAGAGTATGTCACCATCCACCGCTCACCTTTCCCTGACTGCACCACCGAAGTAGGGGACAACACGTTGCTCATGGCATTCGTCCATGTCGGACACGATGCCAAGATCGGCAAAAATGTTACTGTCGCCAACAATTCCGTTTTCGCCGGTCACGTTATCGTCAGCAACGGAGCGGTCGTTTCAGCGTATGTTCTGGTGCATCAATTCTGCCGGATCGGGCAACTGGCAATGATCGGCGGCAGAACTCTGGTGCGGCAGGATGTGCCGGATTTCTGTATGCTCTCGGAAGACAATACCGTGTGCGGCATGAATGTCATCGGTCTCCGCCGTGCCGGTTTCGATGATGAACGCCGTTTCCAGATCAAAAAGATCATCAAAACTTACTTTTTCCGGGGATTGAATTCCTCACAGGCTCTGGAACAGATCGCCAACAGCTATCCGGACAATCCGGATGCCGCCGCTTTCACCGGTTTCATACTGGGAAGCAAGCGGGGAATAATGCCTGCCAATCCGGCTCTCGCCGCCCTCGGAAAGAAATCCAAAGGAGAATAAACTGTGAAACATTTTGCCCGCCTGCTCCTTACCGTCATTACCGCTCTCTTTGCCGGATGCGTCCCGGAAGAACTCTGTTTCCGTGAGCTTCCGGCAGACGATCCCAATGCCCCGCTGGTCATCGCCGCTCTGCTGCCGCTCTCCGGGGAAAACCGCATGTATGCTGAACAAATGCAGGAAGGTCTGCTCGCCGCACAAAACAAAATCAACCGTTACGGGATCAACGGCAGACAGCTGCAGCTGGAATTCATCGATACCAAAGGAACATTCTCCGGAAGTGCCGATGCCCTGAAACTTGCCGGTGACAAACAAGCGATCGCCGCTGTCGCCGGATACGATTCTGAAGAAGTTTCCATGCTCATCCCTCACGCCGCAAAAATGCGTATGCCCATGGTGATCCCGCTGGCAACCAGCGATTACCATCTGCAGACAAGTCCTTTCATCTACCGCAACAGTTTCTCCAATATCCAGCAGACCGAAGTGCTTGCCAATTTCCTCGTTCACTGGCGGCAGAAAAGCCGCGGTGCGATCATCACAGATCCGACCGGAGATGATGAATACACCAGAGAGATCTCCCGTGACTTCGCCCAGGCGATCACCGATATCGGCGGCAAAATAACTATGAATATCACCCTTGAAGCAAATTCTCTGCTCTCCGACGGACAACTGCGTTCCATGCTGATGGCTGAACCGGGATTCATCCTGATCTCCGCAAGAGGAAAAAGAGCGGCAGAACAACTGAAATCTCTCCGTCAGGCCGGATTCACCGGGATCATCTGCGGTGCCGACTGCTGGGACGATCAGGAATTCATCTTTTCTCTGGAGGGAAGCGAACCCGGAGACTGCGTTTTCACCGCCTTTTTCAACGAAGAAAACTCATCCAGAGAGTTCCGAACTTTCCGCAAGGAATTCCGGGAAAAATTCTATCACTACCCAGGAGCGTGCGAAACCCAGAGTTACGATGCGTTGATCTTCCTCGCCATCGGACTGGATAATGCCGACAACCTCTGGGATTTTGACCGCAACTGGCGTACGATCCGCAATCATCACGGTGTTTCCGGACTTTACACCATGCTGAAAAAAGGTGAGATCGACCGCACCATTTACCTGAAAACCATCGGGGTTGACCGCCGCAGCGGCAAACCGGTTCCTTTCGCCCGTTTTTCCAAAAAACTCCAGCACTCGGATTTGAAAAATTACCGGATCATTGAGTAACGACATGTCTATCTTTGAATCTCTCACATTCTGTTTTGACCTCATCGGTACGGTGATTTTCGCCGTAACCGGAGCGGTCAGTGCGATAAAATTGCGTCTCGATCTTCTGGGCGTGGTGGTTTTCAGCTGCACTGTCGGTGTTGGCGGCGGCATTCTCCGGGATGTGATCATCGGGGCAACTCCAGTGGCGGCATTGCAGAATGAAGTTTATCTGATCTCCTGTATTGTTACCGGGTTGATCATGTTTTTTGTTTCCGGATATCTCGCCCACCACCGGGAAATAATCATGATCTGCGACGCTTTCGGATTGGGGGTTTTCACCGCATTGGGAGCGGCGAAAGGGATGCACTACGGTCTTGGCCCGGCAGGAATAATGCTCTGCGGCACACTCTCTGCCGTCGGCGGCGGCATCCTCCGGGATGTGATGTCCCGCAAGATCCCGGCAATATTGATCGCTGACTTTTATGCGACAGCCTCTCTTATCGGCGGAGGTATATATATCATGTTGAGCAAGACTGCCTTACCGGTATTCTGGCACTTTACACTGGTTTTTCTGGCGGTGACGGTCATCCGTCTGCTGGCGATGCATTTTCACATCCAGCTGCCCAAAGCGAAAAGAAAAATTCAGAAAAGCTCTTGAGTAAAAAAGATTTCAGTGCTACATTATGTATTTGATAACTTGTTGAAATATCACTTTTGAGAAAGGTTTTTATATTTTGCGTTACAATCCTAAAAAACACCGTCTGCCGGAGTGTAAAGCCTGCGGCGTTCTGCCGGTGGATAAACCGTTGACCTGGACAAGTTTTGATGTCGTCAATTTTGTCCGTTCCCGCTTCAATGTCCCCAAAGTCGGTCATTGCGGCACCCTCGACCCGGCGGCGACCGGTCTGCTGCTGCTGGTGCTGGGGAA
Organism: Lentisphaerota bacterium; assembly: GCA_015061685.1. Taxonomy (GTDB): domain Bacteria; phylum Verrucomicrobiota; class Lentisphaeria; order Victivallales; family Victivallaceae; genus UBA1784. The sequence continues at coordinate 140,332 of SUWD01000005.1, forward strand.
ATTCACCAGTTTGAGCGGTAAATTAAGCGGCGTGGATAAACAGTACACCGGTTCTCTCATGCTCGGCGTGGAAACTGATTCCGGAGACTTGGACGGCAAGGTCGTCCGCCGCTCGGAAACTCTGCCGCAGGAAGCTGAAGTCAAGGAGGTTTTCGCCTCTTTCCGCGGAAAAAGTATGCAGATGCCGCCAATGTATTCAGCCGTAAAAGTCGGCGGTAAAAAACTCTATGAATTGGCCCGTCAGGGAGTCGAAGTTGAAAGAGAAGCCAGAGAGATCAATATTCCCCGTCTGGATATCACCCGGATCGAATTGCCGGAAGTTGATTTCATTGTCGATTGTTCCAAAGGAACTTATGTCCGTACTCTTGCCACTGACATCGGCAGCAGGCTCGGATGCGGCGGTACTCTGACCGCATTGCGGCGTACCCGGTGCGGCAAATTCTCCATTGATGATGCCGTTTCTATGGAAGCTCTCAAAGCGATGGATCAGGAGGAATTCACCTCCATGATGGCTGCCAGACTGGTGAAACTTTCAGAAGGAATAAAATTATGAGCAAAGATATTGCCGATATCAACAGCTGTGATATTGAAAACGCCATTGCCAATGCCGGAGACAGCTTTTGTGCAAGCGAAGTCATCTCCGCTCTTGCCCCCGGAAATCAGGAGGGGTTGAAAAGCCGGGTGGAGCGTTTCATTGCCTCCGATCCCGGACTTTTTCACGATGATTCCTGGCAGTGCCGTACCCGTAAAAGCTTTTTTACCGGGAAAAAATTTCTGATCACCCCCGATGAATGGGAGATCAATGCCGGAATACTCTTTCCCGGACACCGTTTCGTACCGTATGTGCCGGAAACAGTTTTCCCCTCATCGGTAATATTGAAGCATGACAACAGCGATATGCCGATGAAAAAACTTATTTCCCCGCTGGGAACCAGTTTCCATTACCATATCCTGCTGGGGTCAGAACAGATTTTTGACTTTTTTCTGGCAGATGATCCAGCCAATGAGATTTTGAAGCATCACGCCGGGAGAACCGATTCCGTCACCCTGACCGTCTATGATATGGCGGATTTTTACCGGGAAAATGAGTTCCTTTTCGGCGATGCCCTGCTCTGTACCGTCGTCGATTACGAAGCCGGGATCATCTCTATGGAATATCTTTCCGGTTCGCTCCGGGGCAGTCAGGCTCGCAAAGAGTACCTCAAAATAATGGACGATGCCGCCGAAAAAGTCTGGAATGAATTTCAGGATTACCCTGATATTCCGGAACAGCTGGCATGGATGGTCTTCTACGCCGGAGAAAAGAGTGAACCTGCGGCATCCATTGATGAATTTATCGCCGCTTCAGAAAAAGTCCAGCTCCGCCCGGAGGGAGATCACGCCGTACTTACCGTCGCCGGAAACGACCACAACCGTCATGATGACGGTTGTGACTGCACTTGCGAAGAAGATGAGGAAATGGATCTGCCCGATGGCTTATCCATATCAAATGCCGAATTGTCCGATCCTTTCAAACTCCTTGCCAATGCCAAAGTGCCGTTGACTTCTGCGGAACTTGACGGCTTTATTCTGGATGCGATTTACGGCAGGGAAACTGATTTTTCCGGAGTACACAGCCGGATTTTCGGCAGTGCGGAGATCGACCTGCCCGATGAGGCACAGCAGGCTGTACTGCTCAACTTCCTCGAAGAACGCTTTGAAAACATGCTGGAAAATTACAACCGTGCCGACGATGAACCGAAAGCAGAATTGCGGTCGATCATCATGGAAGCCGTTTCCAGAAGAATCGACTACCTCTCCATGCTCGGAGCTGCCGACAGCGATCCGGATGAAGTTGAAAAAACAAAGATCAGACGCCTCGCCGAAGTCAGTGCAAAATTGGGCGAAGCTCTTAAATTGCTCAACCATCCCGGATTCACCCCCGACCATCAGGAAAGGGAAAATCTGGAGATCCTCATCGACGACCAGCTCGCCATTCAGGAGGAGATTTTGAGCGATTTTTCCGCCGGAGCGGATCAGTAAAAACAACAACAAAACTTATCAATAATAAAATCTATGGAGAACAACATGAAACTTCTCGCAAGCGGAAATGAAGCCGTCGCTATGGCGGCTCTGGATTGCGGCGTAACTCTGGGATGCGGTTATCCCGGTACTCCGTCATCAGAGATCCTCGATGAATTCAGCAAGCTCGGCGGTTCTGCCGAGTGGGCCCCCAATGAAAAATGTGCCCTCGAAGTGGCGATCGGTGCCGCCTATACCGGTTCCAGAGCCTTGACCACGATGAAACATGTCGGTCTCAACGTCGCCGCCGACCCGTTTTTCACCATCGCTTACAGCGGAACTCCCGGCGGTCTGGTGGTCATCTCCGCCGACGATCCCGGAATGGCTTCCAGCCAGAATGAACAGGACAACCGCCGTTACGCTGTTGCCGCCGGAGTGCCGATGTTTGAACCTGCCGATTCACAGGAGTGTTACGATTTTCTCATTGCCGCCTTTGAATTGGCAGAGAAATTCCGCAGTCCGGTGCTTTTCCGTATGACCACCAGAGTCTGCCACTCCCAGTGCGTCGTGGAACGCCGTTTCGCCGATGCTCCCATGGCGAAAAAAGCCGCTTCATTCACCCGTGACCCCCAATCCAATGTCATGGTCCCCGCCTTTGCCCGGCTCGCCCACAAACGGATGCGGAGTGATCTGCACACCATGGAAGAGATGAATGAAAACGGTTCTTTCACCGTGGAGAAAAACGCTTCTGCCGATCTGGGCATCATCACTTCCGGGATCAGTTATCAGCATGTACTGGATGCCGCTCCGGAAGCTTCCGTACTCAAACTGGGTATGACCTATCCTCTGCCGGTGAAAACCATCGCCGCTTTCGCCGCAAAAGTCAAACGCTGTCTGATCGTGGAAGAAGGAGACTCCTTCCTCTATGAGCAGATCATGGCAAACGGTATCAAGGTCGAAAACAAACCCGAAGCTTTCCGCTTCGGAGAACTCAATGTTTCCAGAGTCCGCAAACTCATTGCCGGTGATCTTACTCCGGAAGTTTCCGGCGCCCCCGGTAAACCGCCCCAGCTCTGTCCGGGATGCCCGCACCGCAAAACTTTTGAAGTCCTCCGCGATCTGGGTTGTATCGTTTCCGGCGATATCGGCTGTTATACGCTGGGAGTCATGCCGCCATTCAAAGCGATCGATACCTGCGTCTGCATGGGTGCCAGCGTCACCGTCGGTCTGGGTATGCGGCACACCCTGCCCGAAAGCGAAGCCCGCAAAGTAGTCAGCGTCATCGGCGACAGCACCTTCCTGCACACCGGTATCAACGGCATTGTGGAAATGGTTTACAACCGCCCCGCCACCGGGCATGTGGTATTGATCCTGGACAACCGCATCACCGCAATGACCGGATGTCAGGAAAACCCTGCCACCGGCAGAAAACTTGACCACTCTCCGGCATACGCCGTATCTCTGGAAAATATCGTCAAAGGTATCGGTGTTGACAATGTTGATGTTATCGACACCACCGCTGAAACTGAAAAATTTGCCGAATTGCTGAAAACCCGGCTGGCGTCCAATGACTGCAGTGTTATCATCGCCCGCCGTCCCTGTATTCTGGCAGTTGCTAAAATGGCTAAAATGGGAAAGAATTGATTATGGAAAAGATCACCAATATTATTGCCGCCGGACTGGGCGGTCAGGGAGTTTTGAAGATCACCGATATTCTGGCGGATGTTATTTTTTCTGCCGGATTGGATGTTAAAAAGAGCGAAGTCCACGGCATGAGTCAGCGTGGCGGATCGGTTTCCAGCGAAGTGCGTTTCGGAAGCAAGGTCAACAGCCCGATGGTTCCCGCCGGTGAAGGGGATATCCTCGTGGTATTGGATTCATCCCAGTTGGAAGTCGCCCGTCCGGTGCTTAAAGCCGACGGCATCGTCATTACTCCGGAAGATGTCCCCACTGACAAACTTTCCACCCCAAAAGCCCTCAATGTGATGCTTTTGGGTGCGTTGTCCGCCAAATTGGAGCAATTCCCGGAAGATTTGTTCCTCGCCGCTTTGAAACGGGCTTTCCCGGAGAAACTCCACGAAGCCAATGAAGCGATGTTCAAACTCGGACGCAACCGGTAAAATATAAGCTGGAGGAAAAAATCATGAAACAGCTCCGTCAACTTTCACTTTTCATCGAAAACCGTCCCGGTGCCATTTCGGAAGTGTGCCGGGTACTCCGGGATGCCGGAATAAATATTTACGCCATGAGCGTTGCCGACACCCGGGAATTCGGGATCCTGCGGCTCCTGCTTGATGACATCGACAAGGGCGATGCGGCATTGAAAGCCGCCGGCTTCATCACCAGAGAGAATCATGTGCTGGCGATCAGTGTACCGGATTGTGCCGGAGGTCTGGCAGGAGTTTTTGAAAAAACCGATGCTCTGGGCATTTCAGTGGAGTATATGTACGCTATCACATTCGGCAGGAAAGACAAAGCCGTGATCATTTTCCGCTTCAGCAATCAGCAGGCGGCTTCGGAAAAACTTGCCGCCGCCGGAGTGGAGATCCTCTCTGCCGATGAAATCATCCCCCGGGATTGAATTTGGGAAGGGTGATCATCATGCTGAAACGACTTGCTGTACTTGTCTTTGCAATGCTCTCTGCCATGCTTTTTGCCGCCGGAGAAACGACACAGGAGCAAAGCAAAACCAAAGTTGCCGAAACTTTTTTGCAGGCAATGCTTAACAAAGATACCGCAATGCTTTGGCAGATACTTTCCCCGGAAAGCAGAAAAATGATGATTGCAGCAAACGGTTCGGAAGATGCCGCCATCAAAAGCCTCAAGCCGTTTGCAGACAATTTTCTCCGGGGTGCAGACATCGGAAACATCCGGAAAATTTTCAACGATCCGCAAAAAAAAGAGATCCAGCTCCGGCAATTCGTCAAGCTTCTGGAACAGGGATTGATCGAGCATGAGGGGAAATGGTATCTGGAGATATCCAAATTTTCCCGGACTGCCAAAATCGATCAATCCACCAAAGTTGCGGCGATGGAAACTTTTTTGCGGGCGACTGCCGACAAGGACATTGAGACTTTCTGGCTGCTGCTGCCCCCGGCAGAAAGACTGCAAATCAGCAGTATAGCGGATAATGTGGCTGAAGCCAAAAAGGTCATTGCCGACACATTCACTGCCGGAGTTGATGCGGAACAGGCATTGAAAATAAAATCCATACTCGACTCGGAATTCAAAACTCAATTTCTGGATGCCGCAGTTATCCAGATGGATGATTTGTTTGTCCAAATCGACGGCAAATGGTATCTCAATCTCAATGCCGCTGACGAAAAAGCCCCGGCAAAACAGTAAGAAATTCCATAACAAAAAGGGGCTGTTGCAAAACCTCAAAAAAGGTGAGCAACAGCCTTTTTCTATTGTTTGAGCAGAAAGTTGGAGGTATAATAAGTCATGATAGGAGAAAATTATGGCTTATTTTACAAATTCTCAAG
>SUWD01000026.1 GCA_015061685.1 Lentisphaerota bacterium
ATATTACAACATGATTATAAATGCAATTTAAATTTTTATGCACTGGATATTGAGACTATTGTAATTTCATTAATATCTCCTCGGAAAATTGAAACTTATATATATTGCACGCCATTTCCTCATACGGTTCCGGGGGATTCTGCTGAAAAAGAAACAAAGTTTACAGAGTTGAAGAAATGGTTTTTCCAAATGTGGCACAAGCATAAAATACAATAACACAGGGAAATTAATTTGGTTAATTGGTAGTAATTGGTGCCATTCTACATATCTTTATGATAGACAATTTGTTACATGGAAATTATTCTCTTTTTTTATTTCCGCTTGACAAAGTGGATTACGGATGGTATATTACTTGCAGCGTTGGTGTGAAAAACAAAAGCGGGTGGAAGTTTGCGTTTTGAGCAACGATAAAAGAGAATAATTTAATTGCAAACACATAATGGAGAATTGTTTACACAGAATGGCACCATCTGCCATAAATTTCCTGCAAGAGGAGAAATTCAAGGAACTATGTCGGCAAATGGTTATCGTTATACGTCAACCCTTATATATGAGTGATTACGATGAAATATCCTATATGTTTATTAATTATTATTTTCTTAAAATTTTCCATAGCGGTTGCCGGAACGGTTGCAACGGATGCCACCATATCTTGGCCGTTGACATTGCAAAAGATCGAATCTATTTGTAACCAAGGGAATTATGATAGCGCTTTTAATGTATTGACAGAAACATATACGCAATACAAGCTTTCCACCCAAAATTTTGAGACATACAATATGCTGACCATATATAATTCGATTCGCTTTTTCAATGATGATTACCGGCAGCACAAGTTTTTTGCAGATCTTAAAGGTGAGATTACAGATATCCTTCCACCTCTATTACAAAGAGAAATTTCAGAAGGTGTTGCCATTGAATTGATAAAATTCTGGTATTTTTCCGGTAACAAAAAACGGGCTTTCGATTTCGGTAAAAACATCGAAAAACAAAATATCAAATTCATTCATGGCAAATCATTTATTTATAGTTTTTCATTTTACGACATTTTGGATTTTGAAATAAAAAACGGTAATTCGTTTAATGCGTTAAGAGTTTTGAATCATCTCTTTGTATATACAGAAGAAGTTTCTTTGTCAGCGTATATTAAAATGTTGTTTTCCATCCTGTGAAAAATGGTGCCATTCTACATATCTTTATGACAGACAATTTGTTACATGGAAATTATTCTCTTTTTTATTTCCGCTTGACAAAGTGGATTACGGATGGTATATTACTTGCAGCGTTGATGGAATTGGTGTCATTCGGAGGTCATTATGAAAAGTATATTTATTATTGCATGTTTGTTTATATTCCAATGCTCAATTGTAAAAGGAGAAAATTCCCTGAAAAATTTTTCGAAATTCTGCGATTGTTGTTCAAGTATTGACATTCTCGCGAGAAATTTTACTTCGCAAAGTCAAAAAGATACACTTTCCCGGGTCAACAACATTGTTGCAATTTGCACAAAAATCAATGCAAGACGTAAGGTGCTAGACTACCTGTCAAAAGGCAAAATACCCAATGACAGATTAAAAAATTTTATTGTTATTGAATGGTGTGCTGATATATTGCCTTATCGTGCACTTTATTGTGGTGAGAAAATTTATTTTGTAAAAATAGATTATTCTGGTATAATGAAGGTGCTGCAATTTGATGATAAAAACTTGCAGAATAATATAAAGAAGATAAAAACAACCATTGCTGACTATAGAGAATGGGGAAATCTGTCTTTGTCTGGACGTGGAAGCGTTTTTTGGTTTATTACTGATGTTCAAACTGATAAAAGCATTGTTATTCATGATTTAGCAATGGAGGTATCGCGGCACAGTAAATTAAATGATGAGGACATGAAATTGCTAAAGATTTATAATGAGTGCTTAAAACTGATTGATGATATTGGTATAAAAAGGTGGGAATGATCAGGGAATGTAAATCAGTCAAAATTTCGCATCAAAGAAAAAGAACGATTAATAAATTATAAATGGTTAAGTGGTGCCGTTCTATTGTATGTTTATGATAGCACATTTGTGACCATAATTTCAATTTGTCAGATTGAATGCACACTGTTCTGAAAATGAGTGTGCGTTTACTTTTACAATCGTCAAAGTCAGAAAATTTCCCGGAATATTCCGCTCCCGGTCTTGATTTAACGTCAATTGTGGAGTATTTTAAGTTGCGGTAATCAAGATTGATTGCCGCATTTTCTATAACTGAGGATTTTTGATATAAAGGAGCGGTCAAATGCGTATCGGTTATTTCAAACACTGGAGCCAGCCTCCATATACATTCGTGGAATTCCTCGAGGCAGAGGGAATCAAAATCGAAAAAATCGACTATTCCAAACCCCGTTATCTGGAAAACTTCGATGTGGCCCTGATCGAACAGAATGGATTCAACGACTATATCGAAAATGATGAACCGTATATCACTGACTGGGTGAAAAGGGGTGGTATCCTGCTTTTCATGCATCAGGATTATCAGCGCTGGGCTCCCTCGTTCCTGCCCGATGAATTGGGCTGCGTAATGCTTATTCACCGCCATATCCCCACTCTCAATACCACGTCGGCACGCATCAATAATGAGGGCGATGATCCACTTTACATGAATTACATGATGCCGTGGCCGGAAAACAGCGGTAAAGAACTTTTCAACTTCCCGGAAAAAATCACTCCGGATGAGATGATCGACTGGCGGGTCCCCTGCAACAGTTTCCGGGTGGCAAAACCGACAGACGGACACGATACCACTGAAACTTTGCGTACCGCCGCACAATCCTGCTTCCTCGCTCCGGATGCCTGGGAAGTTCTCGGCTCATATATGGATCCCGGCGTGCGTGACGGAGCATTGCTTCTGCGTGGAAATCTCGGCAAGGGTATGATCTTCCTCTGTCAGCTGCTTTTCCCGGAAGTGAAACCTGCCGATGGCGACCGCTGTATCGCTTTCTGGAAAAAATTCATCCGCAATATGACCGCATATTTTGAAAGATTCAAATCCGGTGCCCCGGCTCCGGAAATCCCCGCACCGGGTACTCTGGAGCAGAAAAACATCTATAAACTCTGTATCCACATGCATTCACTGGATTGGTTCGCCGCAGACTCATCCCCCGGCACGATCAATGCCATTATGCGTTACATGGGCTTTGACATCTGTTCTCTGGCGGTCAAAGATGTATCATCATACAACGGCAAACTTGATCCGGCAAAATATTCCGATGACAAAGTGCTTTTCCTTGACGGTCAGGAGTATCATCCTTTCAACTGGAATGACCGTTTCGATCATGTAGGACATAACAACTATCACATGCTTCCCATCGGTATCGATCCGGATGCTTACACCCCGGAATACACCTGCAGTTTCTACGGCGATGAGGAAGTGAGTGCGTATTTGAAAAAAGCGATCGCCTATGTTCATGAGAAAAACGGTGCCGTCTGTGCCACTCACCCGACCGGAGTGGATTACTGGTTTGATTACGATTATGATGCCGTGGATAATGAACCTCTGCATTCGCTGGAAAACGATAATATTGAAAAATTCTGGCTCAAGGGCGGCAGGATCGCGGCAATGGGCAGTGTTGACCTCTACGGTTTACGCCGTATGCTCGATGTGCCGGTGGTGAACTTCATCTATCTGCAGGGTGAAAAACCGTGCCGTGACAGTGTCGTTAAAGCGATCCGCAATCACCACACCATTGCGGCGATGTTTTTCAACGAAGCGGATATTACTCTCGGTGACAGGATCCCCGGAGATGTCGTTTCCGCAGAGGAGGTGAAAAATTCGGTGCTTTCAGTCAAAGCCGCCGCTTCCAAAGGGGTGATCAAAGAGGTCAGAGTCTATTCCGGCAAAGAGGTGATTTTCCGCACTCATCCGGACAGCGTGAAAGTCGATCTGCAATTCCCGATGAAAGATGTGACACCGGATAAATTCATCCGGGTCGAGGCAGAGGGTGAAGATGCAGGGAAAATTCTGATCAGCACACCATTCTTTATCGGTGAATGACCTGTGCCAAAATCAGGAAAATCTGCCGGAATATTCCGCTGCGAGTCTTGATTTAATATCAATTATGGAGTATTTTAGGTTGCGGTAATCAAAATTGATTGCCGCATTTTCTGTATCGGAGCAAAAATCATGGCAGGAATTACCGGAATAGGAAAAAGTAATTCATATCAGGTGGATATGTGCAACGGTCCGCTTTTCGGGCAGATCGTCCGTTTTGTGATCCCGCTTATCATCTCCGGGCTGCTGCAATTCTTTTTCCACTCTACCGATCTGATCGTTATCGGCAGGCTCTCTTCGCACCGGGCTCTGGCTGCCGTCGGCGCCACCGGTGCTTTGACCATGCTGATGATAAATATTTTCATCGGACTTTCCGTGGGAACCAACGTGCTGGTGGCACGCTATCTGGGCGAGCAGAACCGCAAGGATATCTCCCGTACCGTCCATACGGCGATCACCATCAGTCTCGGCGGCGGTCTTTTTCTTGCCGCCGTCGGAATATGTTTTTCCAAGCCGCTTCTGACGCTCATGGGGACGCCGCCGGATATTCTCGATATGTCGGCTCTCTACATGAAAATCATTTTTGCCGGTATGCCGGTGCAGATGCTCTACAACTTCGGCAGTGCCATTCTGCGGGCGATGGGAGATACGACCAGACCCTTTTATTTCCTGCTTACCGGCGGGATAATCAACGTCCTGCTCAATCTCTTTTTCGTGATCGTTTTCAAATGGGATGTCGCCGGAGTGGGAGTTGCGACCGTCATTGCCCAGGGAATATCCGCTCTGCTGGTAAGCCGGGTGCTTCTGAAAATGCGTGGTCCCTGCCGGGTCAAACTGCAGGGGTTGCACATCCGCTGGAAAAATTTGCGTGAGATGATGTGGATCGGAGTTCCGGCGGGATTTCAGGCATCATGTTTCTCGCTCTCCAATATGCTTATTCAGTCCTCCATAAACAAATTCGGCAGTCTTGTTATCGCCGCAATGACCGCCAGCGGCACACTGGAAATGCTTGCTCACATCGCATTGAATGCCATCGGTCAGGCGGTGGTGAGTTTTGTCGGACAGAATTACGGCGGCAAAAAGGCCGGCCGGATAACGAAAAGTATTCAGATATGTCTGACTCTGGGAATACTTTGTGCAATAATGATCGCCGTGATCTTACTCCTTTTCGGAGGATTTTTCATTGGGATATTCAACACCGATCCGGAAGTTATCCGTTACGGTATTGAACGTTTCCGGGTCACTTTGCCGCTGCTTTTCCTCTGTGCGGTAATGGAGATCGTTACCGGTGCTTTGCGCGGTTTGGGAAATTCGGTAGGTCCGACGGTGATTTCGCTTTTTTGCATCTGTGCGTTGCGGGTAGTATGGCTGTTTACGATCTTCCGGGTCTATCCGACGTTGTTTGTTCTGCTGGTTGGTTATCCGGTGACGTGGCTGCTCAACGTGATCGGAGTATCTCTGCTGCTGCGGCATGTGCTGAAAAAGATCATGCCGGGATTGAAAGAACAGACAGCTTCGATCTGAAAACTTACCGGTTAAGCAGATACTGCCGGAAAAATTCAGCGGCAAGAGGGGCGCAGGTCCGTCCGCCGGAGCGACCGTCCTCGATCGTTATCGCCAGAGCGTAACGGCGGTTTTCGTGGGAAACAAAAGCGATAAAGTGGGTAATATTACGCATATTTGCTCCGGAACCGACTTCCGCAGTACCGGTTTTGCCGTAAACCTGAAGTCCGTTGACCATACCGTGTCTGCCGGAACCTCCGGCAGAATTGACCACCTGAAACATGCCCTCTTTAACAATTGCCAGATGTTCCTGTGAAATCTGTAAATTTCCGGCAGCAACCGGGGTTCTTTCAAAGCGGGTAACGCCCCGGTTGTCCTTTACTTTAAGCAGAATATTCGGTCGCCAGACGGTTCCTCCATTGGCGATGGCGGCGGTGTAGATCGCCAACTGCAATGGTGTTACAGAGATGATTCCCTGACCGATGCTCAATAATGCTGTATCATACTCATTCCACCGGGTTCCATAGCGGCGTTTTTTCAGTTCCGGATCGGGCATATCTCCGGCACTCTCCGGCAGCGGCAGGCCGGTTTTTCTGCCGAATCCGGCATTTCCCAATCCGGCTGCCAACTCTTTCCTGCCGACTTTGACGGCGTGATGGATCATATAAGTATTGCAGGATTTTTCCAGAGCTTTGATCATATTCATATCATCGCCGTAGTAGCGGTGTGCTGAACAGCCGATTTTGGCATTGCCGATGTAACTTTCCCCGGGGCAGTAAACAATTTCCTCCGGATCGACTCCGCAACGCAGGAAATTCAGACACATCAGCGGCTTGATGGATGATCCGGGCGGATAGATCGCCTGGAATGCCCGGTTGATAAGCGGTTTTTCCGGGTCGTTCTGCAAACTTTTGTAGTATGCCGGGTCAAGTTTCGGGGTGAATTGGGATATATCCATCCGCGGAGAACTCGCCGCACAGATGATATCCCCGTTATCGGCATCGACCACCACAAAAGCTCCGGTGGCATCGTGAAGCAATTCCTCTGCCAGTTTCTGGGCTTTGCTGTCAATGGTCAATATAACATCATTTCCGTGGATCGGTTCCCGTCTGCCCAGCAATTCTTTTTTTGCGTAACCGATATTATTCACCTGAATGACCGATCTCCCCGGGAATGCCCGCAAACCGAGCATCCCGCCGTCAAAAGCATCAAAGGCTCTCTCCGCTCCGCTTTTACCCTCGATATCCGGATTGTAGTAGCGGCTGAATTCCCCCCGGTCAGCGGCTTTGGAGGGGTCTGCCGCCCTTGCATAACCGATCAGATGTGCCGCCGTATCATACATGGGGTATATCCGGACCGGAGAAATTTGTACGTCAATGCCTTTCATCTCCCTTGAGGCTTCAAAGATCCGGGCAAGTTCACTTTGGGAAAGGTCTTTGAAAACGGTTATCGGCACGCCCGGATAGTGCATCAGATGGTAGGCAAAGTCATTCAGAAGCGGGAATTCCTTCCGCCCGGAAGCAGCGGCGAGCTGTGCCGCACAATCAAACATGTATCCGGCGGTTTTCTTCCTGCCGCCCTGGTGCATCTCCGAAGGGAAAAAGAGCAGATCGTAAGCCTGCCGGTTGGCGGCAAAAATTTCACCGTCGGCCGAGAGTATTCTGCCCCGCAAGCCGGGAATACGCACCCATCTTTCCGATTGCCGGGCAATCTGTTTGCGGTGATCGTCCCCATGATGCAGCTGGAGAAAATACAAACGGAAAATCAGCACTCCGAAAGCCAGAAGAAAACATACCCCTAGGATGACCACCCGTAATCTGCCGTCATCCAGGATCCCCCCGTCAACTCCGTCACGGTAACGTCTTTTATTCATAATCTGCTCCCTCCGCCGTTGAAAGTGCGTGGTTTGTCAACCGCCTTGAAACGGGGCAGATTGCAGCGGAAATTTATTCCGTCAAAGAGCAGAGTCATCAAAAGCATGAAAAATATGCCGCCGATCAGCTGAAAGATCATCATGCTCCAGATGTCCGGCCCCGGAAAAGCTGTCCGGCAGATCAGAGAATGGAGCAAATTGCCGAGAAATACCGCAAATCCGCACAATGCTCCGCCGAGGATCGCCGATACCGGAAGATGCCGCTGCAGACGCAAGGCACATTGTTCGGCAAGCAGGACGATCAATATCATCCAGATCGCAGTCGGCATGAAACTGCGGGCATAAATCGCATCCAGAAGCAGACCGGATAATCCTGCCGCCCAGAGACCGTAATTTTTACCGAATGCCACGGCGAAATAAAAGGCTCCGAAAACCGGCAGACCCAGAGATAAACCCATATTGCCGCAGATCAATTCAAAAGTCATGAGCAGAGCAGTTACCGTAAGAGTCAGAAAGGACTTCATATTTCACTCTCCGGGATGAGGGCGATGGCAACAAAACGGAGAGTTTCAAAACGCACCGCCAATGTCAATTCGCAGTGGTAATCCTTTTGTTCATAAGAGGATGAAGCGTTGACCGTATATAATTCGCCAAGCTTGATCCCTGCCGGAATCCCCTTTTCAAACCCGGTGGTGGTAACCAGATTGCCGTTGAGGTAATCTTCCCGCAGCGGCAGCATACCGAAACTTAAACGTTCCCTGCCGGACACCGCCGCTCCGGTATTGGTAAAACCGATCTCCTGATTGGAACTGACCATGCCTGATACCCGCAGATCGCTGTTGGCAATAGTCATAACTTTGCTGGTGCGGGCACCTGTTTCCGAAATTACTCCGACCAGCAGCATTTGTCCGTCAGCAGTAACATCCACCACTGCCGCCCCTTTGACAATACCGTCCCGGCGGCCCTTGTTGATGGTGAATCCCTCCCGGAAGTGCAAAGGATCCCGGAGCATGATCTCCGCCACGGTATAAGAGGGCGTGGCACGGAAACGCAAATTGAGAATACTGCGTAATTTGCGGTTTTCTTCGAGCAATTCTCCGGTGGCAGTTGCCTGCAAAGCCAACTGCTGATTGCTTTCAGTCAATTTTTCCACCTTGGCGGCAAGAGTTCCTTTGTCCTGCAGAAGCAAGGTTGAATCAGTCAGTTTACGGGAAGGTGAAGCGGTCTGCAAATAGGGGTAGAAAAAACCATCGGCAAAACGTGCCATGGCAAATTTTATCACCCGGAAACCGGATGCGAGGATCAGCAGCAGAAAAATTATGCCCAGCGTGGTAAACAACAGCAGCCGGGGATTGTGGCGGCTCTTTTTGATGGGAGTCATCTGTTTCATAATGAACGCAGCCTCTCTTTCAACAGCCGCTGGATGTACTCTTCTCCGTAGAGTGAACGCATCAATTCAATATTGAATTCATAAAAGAGTTCGGCATCCGGCCGGGTTATCATGCCGCCACCGGAAAGTTCCACGATCTGTTTGCGTTTCCGGGGATCGTTTTCATAGACGGCGAGATGACGCATCAGAGTACGGGGGGATAATTCGGTGAATTTTTTCTGACCGAATTCCTCCGTATATTCCGCTCCCATCAGAGAAACGATATTGCGGGGCGGCTTTTTCATGCCGAATGTGCCGAGAAAATCCTCGATCATTTCCATACAGCGTTCTTCATCAAAAACCGGATAGCTTATCCGTCTGCCCCGGGAGAGGATACTGGGAGGAAATTCATAATTCGCCGTCAGAACCGGCAGAATATTCCCCGGAGGAGTGAAAGCTCCCCCCACATTGGTGCGGAAATTGTACCAGTTGACCGACCGGGGATCGATATCATCAAAAAAGAGTACAAAACGGCGGTCGTGCCGGGCGGAAAGTGTGTCGATCAAGCTGTGCCATGAATTTTCCAGAGCTTCCGGATCAGGCAGGATCACCACCGTGTCCGGCACCGAAAGAGCAAAGGAGATCACCATACTGGTTTTGCCGTACCCCGGCAGACTGTTTATCAGCAGCGGCAGACTGGTTTTTCCCCGGTGGAAATTCTGGAAATGCTCCTGCAATGCCAGACGCACTCCCGGAAAACCGAAAAATTTATCTACACTTTTGGCGGATGACGGCTCGACCGGGAAAAATCTGCCGTCCCGGTAGTTGAAAACCCGCCGGGTGATAAAAGGATCTGCCCCAACGATCTCTTTTGCCAGAGTTGTCAGGTCAGGATCCGGCACCAGAGCGGTAAAGAGTTTTTCCGCTTTAGGCATAAGCATCGACTTTGAACCGGTATCTGTTTCCGGCAGACGGCACAATTCCCCGATCAGGATTTTCACCTTGTCCAAAAGGAAAGCGGCATCGGGACTGAAAGAATCCCCGGTCAATTCACCGGGCATGATGCCGTTGACGGTAAATGCGTTGAAAATCTCCCCGAAAAGTTTCGCTTTGAATTTTTCCGCATCATATACTCTGGCAAGGTGATTGAGTTTTTCGCAGATGTTTTTTCTGTCAAGCAGCATCTCCAACCGGCGCAGAAAGATATCCTCCGGTGAAACAGGTTCTCCTGCTTCACCGGGTCGGTAAAAAAGCAAACGGAATGCCGCCTGACCGGTCATCTTGCTTACATCCTTTCGACAACCGCTTTGGCAAATCCGGAACAGCTCAATTCAGTAGCTCCGGCAGTCAGACGGGCAAGGTCATAAGTCATCATGCGGTCAGCGATCGCCCGGCTGATACCGGCGATCAGCAGATCGGCAGCCTCGTTCCAGTTGAGGTGGCGGAGCAGCATTTCGCCGGAGAGAGCCAGACTGCAGGGGTTGACTTTGTCCATGCCGGCATATTTGGGGGCGGTGCCGTGGGTTGCTTCAAAGACGGCGTGGCCGGTGATGTAGTTGATATTTGCTCCCGGAGCGATACCGATACCGCCGACGCAGGCGGCGAGGGCGTCGGAAACATAATCGCCGTTGAGGTTGAGCGTGGCGATCACATCATATTCATCCGGCCGGGTGAGGATCTGCTGCAGGAAGGCATCGCAGATGCAGTCTTTGACCAGAATTTTACCTTCCGGGGCGACGCCGTTGCAGTCGGCATAGGCGACAGCGACGTCGGCATATTCCCGTTTGACCAATTCATAACCCCAGTTTTTGAATCCGCCCTCGGTGAATTTCATGATATTGCCTTTGTGAACCAGGGTCACGCTGCGGCGTTTATTGGCGATGGCGTAATCCATTGCCGCCCGGATAAGTCTTTCGCTGCCCTCGATGGAGACCGGTTTGATGCCGATGCTGGAAGTTTCGGGGAAGCGGATCTTTTTGACGCCCATTTCATTGCGGAGGAAGTCGATTACTTTGGCAGCTTCCGGGGTGCCGGACATCCACTCGATACCGGCGTAGATATCTTCAGTATTTTCCCGGAAAACGATCATATCGGTTTTTTCCGGAGCTTTCACGGGTGAGGGGACTCCTTCAAAGTAACGGACGGGACGGACGCAGGCGAAAAGGTCAAGTTCCTGACGCAAAGCGACGTTGAGTGAGCGGAAGCCGCCGCCGACGGGGGTGGTCAGAGGTCCTTTGATGGCGATAAGGCAGCGGCGGATCTCGTCGATGGTCTCCTGGGGGAGCCAGATGGTATCATTGTAAACGGCGTTGGCTTTTTCCCCGGCGAAAATTTCCTGCCATGCGATCTGCCGTTTGCCGTTGTAAGCCTTTTTCACAGCACTGTCCCACATGAACATGGACGCTTTCATGATATCCGGGCCGATGCCGTCGCCCTCGATGAAACTTACTATCGGATTATCCGGTACCTGCAAAGAACCGTTGTTGTTAACGATATATTCGCCATTGGCGGGGCGGACGATGTGAGAAATGCTCATGATAAAACTCCTTCTTTTGGGAATTGTTGAAAATGCCATTTCGATAATATAGCATCTCAACTGCACTTAAGCAAGTTTTTCCGCAGGAAAAGGCGGAGTTTGTCCGGTGATGATCATTCCCGGTTGTTTCTGTCCATGATACGGGCATTTTCAAGGACGATTTCCCAAGCCTTGTTTTCACATCCTTTGAAACTGCTGTTTTCGAAAGCGTAACGAACCAGATTTTCGTGAGTGGAAAAAAGTTTCCCGGCATCCAGTTGCATTACATGTCCATCACCGTAAGCAACGACGAACTCCGTACCATTGTGATTATGGCACGCAAGGATGGGAATAGCTCCGGGGCAATTGTCAAGCATGGCACACTTCAATCCGTTTCCGTAGTAGGCATAAAAATTATCCTCTTTTCCGGAAACCGGACAGCGGAAAATACGCTCATTATCATCCAGATAGGGCCTTAATAACTGCAAACCGTCTTTGCCGGCTGCCGGAGGATACCAGTTATCATTATCTCCGGCGTAGAATAAAATCGCACAGGCGAGCTGTTTGTTATTGTTGATGCAGCTGGCAACTCCGGCACGTTCTTTTGCCCGGTGCATAGCCGGAAGTGCAATCGCAGCTCCGATGGTAAGCAGGATAACTACCTCTGCGGCAAAGAAATTGTATCTGCGGATCTTTTTCAACTTCCCGAACATATCGACCTCCCTCGTGAATACAACTCAATATACATCCTGACACAGATTTTGTCAAGATGTATGGCAGGAATCGCAGGTTATTTCCGGATAAGCGGGATCAAGTCATACGGATTGGCTGATGTCAGCCAGAGTCTTTCCGGGAAATCGTGCCGGGGGGAGAGTGATTGCCCGTTTACGGTCAGATTGAAAAAGTGCGGTGCATCCTCCGAGATCCGGAACGGCTGGAAAAATTGCGTATCTATCCGTATTTCGGCAATTCCGTTATCCCGGAAAAACTCCATTCCCGGCGGGAAGCCGATCCAGTGTCCGGGGCGTCCGTAATTCAAACCTGCTGATAAAACCTTGCGGGAAAGTGCCGGCAGATACTCCAATCTCAATTTTGCTGTTGAAATATTGCGGAATTGGAAAACTATCCTTTTTTCACGCTCAAATATGCGGTAATCGACCTTGTCTAGTTTCTGCCACAAAGCATCTTTTTCACCGGTGATGCAGATGTTTTTATCATTTCCCTCTTTCCAGAAACGGCACTTTTCAGCTGCGGCATCCCATTGCGGCAGATCAAGAAGCACTTTTTCCAGCAGTTTGATTCTGGCACGCAGTTTTTCCGGGTAGATCAGATAATTTTCCACCTCGGCATGGTATCCCAGCCGGGGATCATTTTCGCAAAGGATGCACGCTCTGGCAGTGGCGGCGATCTCCTCTCTTATCACTTCGGTGATCTTTTCGGAATTATCTTTGCCGGTCAGGATCATCTCATCCCGCAGACGGTAAAATTCAAACCACCGCAAAGTGCCGCTGATCTGCAAGCCGATAAATTCAGCAAGAGCCGCCTCTTTTTTCTGCACTTCATTGGAAGTGGTCTCCTGCAATATTTTCAGACCGCTCTGCCAGCACTCATCCATATTGCAGAGCAAAGTCCTGATCTCTGCCGGAGTGAAGTCATAATCGCAGCATTCACCAACCATATCACCGCAGTTGACCACACTGCTCAAGGTGTAGCTTGGTGCCAGCGGCAGAGCCGCCGGTTCAAGATGCCACGGGAAAACCAATTCGTGATGCAGAGGGCCGTACCACTTGAAAGAGAGTGTTTCCGGGAAAAAGTTTGCTGCTTCGCTGAATTTCATCATTGCACAAGCTGCTTTTTCCGCATTTTTTCCCCACATTTTCCGGCACAGGGAAATCAGGAACTCTTTTTTATCTGCCGGGAAAGGCAGAAAGGAGAGTTCTCCTGCGGCCTGATTCATCAAGCCGGGATATGCTCCAAAATACCAGCACTGCATTATCGCCTGACAATTATTCTCTGTCAGGCCTCGGTAACGGTCATAGAGGATCCCCGGAAGCGGCATATATGGCACGCTGGCATTGCCGTGGGAACATCCGGTCTGGATTTTTGCCGCCATTTTTTTGGCTTTGAGAGACTTCCAGTATTCCGACGGGCCCGCCCATGAGAGTGAATAATCCTGTACGGTCATGGTTTTGCCAAGTTGAGTGACATTGCCGCCGGTTTCACAATTATTCATGAAAAAACAATCTTCCGGCCACGCTTCTGCGACTTCCCGGATAAGATCGTTTTCCGGTTCATTATGGAAGTGGATCGAGCGGTAGAACCAGCCGAAAAATTCCGCATCGGGTTGCTCTTTACGCATTGCTGCTGACATGGTGCGGGCAATGCCGGCAAAGATTTCCGGGGCGGTCTTTTTGGAACAGACCGGACAGTTGCAAGTGCTGATATGGGGATAAAGCAGCCGGGTGCCGCAGGGATAACTGCCCTCCAGACACATGATGTTTATCATACCGCCAAGACCGTGTACCGTGGAAAAAATATGACTTATGGTTTCCGTAAGGTATTGCTGACCGGCGGCGGATGAGGTACAGAAATCAGCAGCTTTTCCCTCCTTGTGGCCGCTTAATTCCGGATGATTTGCCAGATCTTCAGCGGTGAAAGTTTTGAATCCCCCGGTATTGAAGCCTTTTGGTTCAGTGCAGAAAAGATAACATTTTATTCCGTATCTGGCACACTTATCCACGACTTTCTGCAATTTTGCCAGTTTTTTTCTTCCGCTTTCAAGTTCTCTTGCCGGGAAAAGAGAAGAGGGCATCTCGTAAAGATAGATGGTTATCCAGACACCATTCATTCTTTCGTGAGCGAGGCGGTCGAGATATGCTTCGGGATAATAATCGACCTCATCGCTCAACTCATCCAGCCGCAGCGGAGGGCGGCTGTTGGGGGAAAAGCAGCTGCGGGTGATCCGGTGTTTTATTGCCGGGGTTTTTTCAACCGTGCCGGTTATGTTGTTTTTGAGCATTTCCTCCAATTCATAAACCCCATACCTGATCCCGGCGTCACCGGAAGCATAAACGGTCAATTTTTTACCGGAGAATTCCACTCTGAACCCCTCCGGAGGCAAAGAAAGATCATCAATGACGGTCAATGTCAAATCCGCATCACTGCTGACGGTGAATTGTCTCTGCAGAGATTCCAGTACGGTTTGGGGGATGACTTCCGGATTGATTATCTGCAAATGCAGATCTTTTCTTGCCGTGGAGAGGTCAAAAGTTTCCAGTTCCCGGACAAATCCCATATTGGAACGGTCGGGCCGGGGCAGTTGGTCATATTGTTGGAGCAATTCGCAAAAATCCATAAAATACGAACTCTTTTTCAGTTTTCAATTAAAATACCGGTCAATGGGCAAATGAATATTATTACCATACTCAAAATGCCCATGACATACTATATTGTCCGGAAGCGGATTTTTCCAGTCCCGGATGAGAATTTGACGCAATACCTCAATACAGCTCCACCTCTGCAATGACGCCGCGGCAGGAATTGGTGCCGAGCATCTGATCGTAAGGAGTTGTGACATATTCGGTTACTTCGATTTTCATCGTGGAGGTGACTTCTCCATCGAGCGGGATGATGATCTCCTCTTTTTTGCTGTCATTTACGAAGTTGTAATGTTTGCTGTCAGTGACGATCACACCTTTACGCAAGTTGCCAAGCGGAGTGTAGATACGGGCCTCTTTTACAGCGGCGGCTTTGGGCAGGGTATAGGCGATATAGGGAGCCTTGTCACCGGGATAGGGGGCCCAGCAGAATTCGTGCCGGGTCGGGTTGCGGATGCCGTCAAGCGTGCAGTAGAGGGCACCGACTTTGGTGTAGGACATATTGTAATAATTGCCATACTGGGAAGATGCCTTGATACCGGGGATGTGTGCAGGGCGTTTTTCCGGCTGGGTGTGATAGGTGATCTGATCCATGAGGAGCATTTCACCGATGGCGAGATGGTTGCCTTTCTTTTTCCGGTCATTGAGGTGTTGGGCGATCCGTTGTTCCACGCTGTCGGAATCTTCCATGCTTTCGGCAAGTTTGCGGTCGGTCATGTATATACGGGTGTGTCTGCCGCGGATGGTGTCGGTGAATTTACCGTCTTTTACGGTGAAGCTTCTGGTAGCACCGGCATTGTACAAAGTGCCGTTGAATTTATTGGGCAGAGTGTATTCGATTTTCAGCTCTTTGAATGTGGCATTGGCAGACATCACGCAGAATTCTTTACCATCTTTTTTCATACCGGTGAAGAACATCGTTTCAGCCGGAGTGACGGTGGATTTGACTTCGATGGTATCTTTGATAATATAATTTTTCAATGCTCCGAGCTGATCGCAGAGAACGGGGATACCGACGATGAGTGATGAGTAACGCAGTCCATCCATCGGAGCGTAGAAGGAGAATCCTTTGGCATTCTCCAGAGCCGCTTCGATGATTTGGTGACGCAGATCCTGATATGACGGTGGAATACCTTTGATCGAGGGATCCGAGGAAAGAGCTTTGGGGAAAAGAGTTCCGGGGAGCATGATCCACCACGGTTTACCGATCTGTTTGGCGGTTTTGCCCCGTAAAGTGGTATCCATTGGGCGTTTGGTGTGGATTTTTTCATAATATCCGGGATAGCAGTCGGGAAAAAGGATATCGCAGCTGCCGGCAAATTTTATCATGCCTTCGTTGGAAAAGTTGGTGACGACGCAGGGGTGATAAGGGTCGGCTTCTTCGATGACCTCTTTTGCCTGTGCGAGCCATTCGGGAGTTTTGACGGATGCTTCAGGTTCGTCCGCCATGTAATAAGCCAATACGCCGGGGTGTTTTCCCATCTCTGTAATATTGCGGGTAAGCAATTCGATCTGTTCTTGTGTCATTGCCCGGGTCTGTCTTTCCGTGGCGAAGGTGTAATTCTTATCGGTAGTACGTCTGCCGTCCATCTGGTGATAAGGATTGAGAATACCTTTGCGTTTGCTTGCCCACAAGGTGTCCATGATCATTTTGTAATCGGCAAAATCACATGCTTTCATGGAGGGGTGGACGTAACTGTTTTCCTCTTTGCCCAGAGTGATCCCCGGTTCGACAATGTACCATCCGATGGGGATGAAAGGTTTGCCGTCAACGAAACAGGCTCCGGAGGCATCGAGCCATACTTCGCCCTCGCGGTAGGGGAGTTTGCGGATTTTTATATTTTCTTTGAAATTGTGTTCGTTTTCAGTCATGGAGATTTGCAGATTATATCTGCCGTCAGGAAGTTTTGCCGCATCGAAAATGACTTTATTTCCGGTGGGATCAGCGGTGATTTGTTTCTGCAAGACCACTTTACCGGCATCGTCGAGAAGTTCGGCGGTGATAAGTTTACCGGCACTTTGATTTGCGGAGATCTGCACTTCGATATTTTTATCGGGCATAGTGGCGTAAATATTGTTGCGGTAAGCCGGACGCTTGAGTACCGCTTTGAAAGGTGAATAATACATCTCCACGGCGGATGAGTAACGTTTCAACAGAACCGGTTCGCTCTCATTGCTCCAGAATTCGATATAGTAATTATATTTTCCCGGCTCTTTGCAGTTGGTGGTGAATGTTACCGGCATATTGGTTTTGCCGGGAATACCGAGGAGTTTTTCACTTTGTCCTTTGATATTGCCTTGGGCGTCGGAGAAATAAGCTTTGACCGTGAAGCAGGCTCCATTTTCAGAAGTGCTGAAAAGATTGGCTCTGGTGGTGCAGACCAGATCGCCATTATCGGCTTTGGAGATGGTATTACGCATACTTTCCAGATTGTAGAGGAAGCGGTCGGCGGAAAAATTTTTGACCTGATATGCGGGATATTCCCAGACCATGGAGTGATCGAGTTTGGTGTAAACGCTGCCGGAAGAAAGTTCAGAGGAGCTGAAAGTTGCTGCTTTTCCGGCTTTTTTAGCACCGGCATAACGGTTTCTGCCGATATCCAGACGCCAGTTGCTGTTGGTTTTGCTGTCAATATCCATCACCCCCAGCGGGAAGGCGATTTCGAGGATCCACTTGTCTTTTTCTCTGCGGGCGGCGGTTTTCATCATGGCATCCCATTTTCCGGGAGAGGAATATGATTTGCCGCCGACATTGTTATCTACATAGCGTTTGCCGTTGTATTTGCCATTGCAGTCAACGATGATTTTGTAGAAGTATTGCAGAGACTCATCACAGGCGAGTTTGATTTCGATGGAGTCATTGAGCCAGATGCCGGAGTGACCGTTGGTCAAAGGTACTTCGCTCAAGTGTGCCATTTCCGGTTCGTCGCATTCAACGTAGAAATAGAGATTTTTGCCGTTACAAAAGGTTTTGTAGCGGGTTTGAATGGCGGCTTTTTTCTCTGAACCGAGCATTTTAAAATCTGAAACAAAAGCGGAATTTTGCCAACACTTTTCATCGGCTTTACCGTCGATAATCATTTTTTCATCGGCGGCAGAAGCGGGAGCTTCCAGAGAGATATTCAATCTGCCGGAGAGCAGTTTGGGATTTTTGGCGGTGTTGCCGTCGGGATAGAGCCGGACGACGATGCCGAAATTGTAGTCGCCGGGGATGAAATCTTTACCGGGGACAAATCCGCACCGGATGGTGTTTTTTTCAGCGGCGGCTTTGGGTATCCAGTGGACAGGATCGAGGTTGATCGAACCCCATTTGTTCCATTTTTGTTCAAATCCTGCCGGAGAACCGAGCTTGGAAATGGTCGGCTGCCAAGCCTTTAACTGGTAATTCTCCGGATGGGTGACTTCCAGATCGAATTCGATTTTTTCGCCAAGTTTATACACGGTTTTTACCGGAGTGATTTTGATGGAAAATTTTGGAGCCGCTCCGAAACAGAGGGGGAGCATGAGGGAAATCAGGGCAAAAAAAGCCCCCGGGAACATATATTTTTTCATTTTTTCTCTCTGAATTTTATATTTGGTTGTATTACTGCAATACGATATCGGAAGTTATGGTTTTGTGCAGTATCGGAGTACTTTCATTGCTCCATAATTCAATGGCGTAAACATATTTGCCCGGATTTTTGACTGCGGTGGAAAATTTGACCGGCATTTTTTCTTTGCCCCGGACGCCGATGAGGGAGCTGTTTTCAGCGGCAATTTTACCGTCAGCTCCGGTCAGAATGGCTTTCACAAGGAAGCAGGCACCGTTTTCAGAGCTGTTGACAGCTTTTGCCTGGGTGGTGCAGGTGAATCCGCCGTCAGCCGCTTTGGCTGTTTTAGTGCTGATATTTTCCAGACTGCACGGGAATCCGGCGGTTTTGGCGGCATCGGCGGCGACAGAAGCGGGGGCTTCCAGAGTGATATTCAATCTGCCGGAGAGCAGTTTGGGATTTTTGGCGGTGTTGCCGTCGGGATAGAGCCGGACGACGATACCGAAATTGTAGTCGCCGGGGATGAAATTTTTACCGGGGACAAAACCGCAGCGGATGGATTTTTTTTCAGCGGCGGCTTTGGGTATCCAGTGGACAGGATCGAGGTTGATCGAACCCCATTGGTTCCATTTTTGTTCAAATCCTGCCGGAGAACCGAGCTTGGAAATGGTCGGCTGCCAAGCCTTTAACTGGTAATTTTCCGGATGGGTGACTTCCAGATCGAATTCGATTTTTTCGCCAAGTTTATACACGGTTTTCACTGGAGTTACCTTGAGGGAAAACTTGGGGGCAGCTCCAAAGAGCGGGAGCAAAGCTGAAATTACGGCACAGAAAACTGCCGGAAATTTGATTTTATTCATGATATTACTCCTTAATATTTTATCGGTTCACTGCCGGAAGTTTTTCCGGAACGTACATTACCAAGGTGATCCATATAGTACCAGTTTGTACTGCCGTACAATCCGTCTTTTACTTCGGCAATGGCAAGATGACTGACTACCGAGCCGTCACTGTAGAGCAGATTGGATGCTTTATTGTGACGGAAGTGGGTTACTGCCGATCCCTGACTGGAACCATCACGTGATCCATCATAAAATGGTGCGTTAAGTACAATAGATGCAGCTGTGTTACCGGTAGTTGTGCGGTATCCTGAATCGCCCAAGAGGACGATTGAGGAAGTCGCAGTTCTGCAATGATTATTGTTGCCATCTATCATCTTTATTCCGGAAGCATATTTAAAAAAGAACTCCTGGGAGTTGTGGATACGGAATCCGTAAGCCGGGAAATCTGCCATATTCATCCCCGGACAATATACTGCTTTTGATTCACTGTCCAGATATCCGTTACTGCGCAGGGTATTTGCCCAACTTTGTTTTTTGGCTTCCAGATTGAAATAGATGCCGCCGGCTTTAAGGGTAACGGTATTTGCCGCCATAGTGTAACCATCATTGTCATCGACATATATGGCGAGAACCTTGCCGATGTTGGACAAATTGGAGGTACACTCGGTTTTGACTGCGGTCAACCGGGCAGAATTGAGTGCCGGGAGCAATATTGCCGCCAAAATGGCAATGATCGCAATAACGACGAGCAGTTCGATCAGGGTAAAGCCGTGCGGCTTTACCCCGGTTTGCCGGGATAATGAATAGGTTTTCATACGTTTCATACCTTTCTTTTGGTTAATGATTTGTTTGATACTTACTATGTTGATTGTAAAGTTACGCAAAAATTTTTATTCTGCCCATATTTCCACTTCGGCAATAACCAGTCTCTTTTCACCGCCGCTGATTTTGATTTGCACCTTGTCGGAATCCACGCTGTGCGGCAGAACCAATTCTATTTGTTCCATCATCATTGTCGGCTTGTTTTGACTGGTGACCGAACATTTTTCTCCACCTGCCGAAAATTCATAATTCCTTACATCCCCGTAACACCACAAAATTGCTTTTTTGACCGCTTGTTTCCGGTTGAAGCTGAAATCGATCGTGATCGGTTCTTTCCCCGGATTATAACCGACAGCCCATTGAGTCCATGATGATGCTCCCAGTGAAGCACTTGCTCCCATTGCAGCTCTGGGACGGTCAGTCAATTTACCTTTGCTGAAAGGAATGTTTTCCGAGCCGTTATCTGCAGCCCAATCCGGCTTGGGAGAAATGGTGTAACTGCCGCCGAAGTCACCGTTGTTGGATTGATCCATTTTGAAACTGTGCCACAAAACAAAGTTATCAGTCATACATACACCTTTGACCTCCGGGAGTTTGGCAGCCAGTTTTTCCGGCAGACGGAATCTCCAAATCGGAGAGTTGACCGCACACCCGGCGGCGGAACAGAGATTTTCAAAGGCTTTATCCCAGCTTTTGTTTCCTGCAAGGTGGGCGGAACAGGGAGTCGCCGTAAAGCTCAAAACCTTGCCTTTACCGTAATTTTTGCGGATGATCGCCGCATCGCCATTGGCAAATTTTGCCGCCGCTTCGGCTCCAGTTGCCAGTTGGGTTTTGACATATTCAGTTCCCCGGAAGGATAATGACTGCCCGGCAAATTCAATATTTTCAGCTGTGCCGTTTCCGGTGATCGCCGCAATGCCGAGGAAGTTGATTCTTTCCTGTTCAAGCGATTTTCCCTCCGGAGTAAATGAGAAAGCTTCCGGGTCAAGAATGACCAGAGTCCCGCCTTGAGTTACATAATTTTGCAATTTTTTCAATGCCGCTTCGGGAATATATTTACATTGGGAAGAAAAGATGATCTTGAATTGCTCAAGATTTTCAAGCTTATTTTCGTTGATGATCGAATAGTTGACCCCTGCACCGTTGCCGATGAATCCATGCAGGAAGGTGTCACGTTCAGGCAGAACTGCTTTTACATAGGAACGCAGAGTATCTGTGGCAACAAAAATTGCCGCATCTCTTTTGAATTCTTTCAGCTTTGGAGACGTCCGGAGAAATTTCAAAACATTCATCATGGTCGCAAAGCGGTCAGGAGCTCCCCAGTATTCGCAGACCAAATATCTTTTCCGGGCTGCCTTGCCTACAGTCTGATTGAGAAAAAAGTGAAATCCGGTAGCACCGTTGCGGATCGAGGATGAAAGTTCGTCCAGCACTTCCGAAGGTGTGAAGCTTTTGCTGTATTCTTCCACATGAGGGCAGGGCCACACATGTTCCACGCCGGAAAGATCGGCCAGATAGCGGGTCAGAAAACCGATGGGATCCATATTTTCGGTTTGAGGATCAAGCTGATGGGTAACAATGTCAAAGATATCTTTCCATCCGGTAAAATCATAGATCCAGCATACACTGCCCAGCGAGTCATCAGACATGATTTTTATATCCGGATTCACTTCCCGGGCAATTGCCGCTGCTTCACGGAAGAGATCATTTAATTCATGGTTCAGAAAACGGCGGTAAGCGATCAATGCCAAAGGATCTTTTTCATCGGCTTTGGGGATACCGTATTTCCCCTGACCGAATTCTTTTTTGATCCTGGCATCAATCGCCAGAATGGAAGGGTGGATAGCGGCAGTGCCATGCATTGCTTTGATCAGAAGTTTTTCGTGATAAACAGCAACTTCATCACCCACCGTGAGAGCTTTGGTTTCCGGTCTGGCGGCAAGTTCGCGGATGTTTTGCAGGTAAACCGCTTTTACTTCCGGAACAATGAGTAACGACCTGTTAAGTCCGGCAGGAATTGCTTTGGGAGAGACCAGCGGCATCAGTATCACCGGAATATCTTTTTTCTTATCAGGAAAATTTTTCTCCCACCAATCAAAAGAACGGGGAGTAAAAAGAGAAAAAGTATTTGTTTTGCACACTTTCTTTACATAGTTATCCAAATCAAAAGGGATGGCATACTGACGCACAAAAGCGTGGTCATTGCCGAGAGCAAGGTTTGCAAAAGACCACATATAGCCATTGCAGATAAGCTGTTTGCGGTATTCGTTGCTGAATAATGATTCACAAAGCGGGTCTTTGATCGTTCTGGTAAGTTTCTGGGTAGTTAATTGCGGAAAAGAGAAAGAGTTTGAGTAGATTTTTTCCTTGCCGGAAGTATCGGCATATACGGCATAATCAAGTCTTGCCACCTTGCTTTTAGTGATTTTCCAGTTGATTACACCTTGTTTTCCCGGACTTGAAATTCCGGTGAAATCTTTGATTTTTCTGCCGTCCGGATCAAATGCACTGATAATTACGGAGTATTGTCTGTTATCATTTTCATCTGTGTTTTTGAAGTACACATAAGGATTAAGTTCGCTGCCAAACGAAAAAAATGTTACCGGAGCATTGCCTCTTACCGGTTTAAAAAGCAAAAAATGACTCAAATGGCTGAACCCGGTTCCTTTTTCACCCGCCGCAAGGCAGGAATATTCCCGGGGGAGCTGATGACGGGTTCTGGAAAGATTGAGCATAAAAGTTTCGGCACCTTGGGGAGACATACCGATATCTTCGTAAGGAATGGCGATTTCCGCATTCCAGCAGTTTCCGGTAACCATGCAGCTGTGCTGTATTTTGCTCTGATAGGTTTTGTTCCCGAAACAGGCGTCAAAAAAGACGCCCCGGGAATTGATGATAAATTGATATTTTCCGCTGATACCATCATTGAAAGGATCGATGAAAATTTCCACACAATCATCAATAAAGATGTTGCTGTCCCGGTTATCGGCATGGGTGAAGGAGGTTTTTATTCCTTTGATATTACTCTCATGGCAGCAAAAACCAAGGTAAAGATTTTTTTCATCCCCGGCGATATAGTAACGGGTACGCTCGGCGGGAACCGCCCCGGAACCGGCGATGACCAATTCTCCGGTCATTGCACCTTTCCAAACCGGATCATCAAGCTTGCCGTCAATTTTCGGAGCGGTTATTTTGGGGATATCAAAAGTTTTTTTTTCAGCCGATTCTGCTGCGGTGATATGGCGGATAACGGTATCCGGCACAGTCTGCTTGCCGACCATGTGCCAATTGGGCATGGGGTCGTACCGGGGATCTCTGGTAAATACGATCACATCCACAGTGGGATCGACGCCAATTTTTTTCAGAGAAAATTTATGCTTGCCTTTGGGAAGATCGATTTTTTGTTCGATCCAGGTCGCATTAGCATCAAGGTCAGTTCTGAATTGCAGTGTTTTCCCGTTGATTTCCAAAGCAAAGTGCCGCATATTAAAGGCTTTGGCCTGACCAAAATACTTCACATAATACTTCCAGGTGGTGTTACAGCGGATCCACACTGACCAGGTGCCGTCTTCCGGGAGTTCGACTGTTCCGGTCAGTTCCTGCCACTTTCCGGCACTTTTTTCGCCGGAAAAGTGAAATTGCGAACTGATTTTGGCAGTTCCTTCAAGACTTTCCCCCTCAATGCGGATATCCGGGACGGCTTTTTTAACCGGCTCTTTGTAACGGACAATGGGATCCTGGTATCTGTACTTGCCGGAAGTATGCCGGGCAGGCGTGGGCTTGTACTGCGGATCTTTGGTAAATACGATCACATCCAAATTGGGATTGATACCGATTTTTTTCAGAGAAAATTTATGCGTACCTTTGGGAAGATCGATCTTCTGTTCGATCCAAACAGAGTCTAATTCAACTTCAGTGTTGAATTTCAATGTTTGCCCATTTATTTCCATGGCAAAATGGCGTATGCTTTTGGCTACAGCTTCGGGATAGTACTTCTGAAAGTATTTCCATGAGGTCGAACAACGGACCCACACCGACCAGGTGCCGTCTTCCGGAATTTCAACACTGCCGGAAAGTTCCTGCCATCTGACAGCATTTTTTCCGCCGGAAAAGTGTTGCTGCGAGCCGGTTTGGAAATTCCCGGCAAGATTTTCACCTTCAATACGGATCTCGGGGGCAGCACTGCAGAGCAGAGATACTGCCAAAATGGCAAATGTAACAATATATTTCATCAAATCACCTCAATATTAAACCCTGTTTTTATTCATTGATAGCGGCAAAGAAATTCTCTCTGGCTTCCAGAGAAGCATACATTAAATTGTTGGTATAACCGACCGGACCAACAGCACTGCGATCCAGATCCCATGCCCGTTTGGCTGCCACATGACCTTCCAGATAGAGTATGTTGCAATCCATATTATGACGACCGTATGCGATACCCAGCAAATTTGAAACTGTATGGGTTGAAGTCTCAAGTTTAGGGTAAGAGCTTACCCACATTACCGATATGCGGTCGGTGGAATTGGTTGCTGAATCCATCACATAGGGCTTGATGGAAGGTTTCTTGACCTGATTCAGCTTGAAAAGGCGGGAGGTAGTTTTATCACCGCCATTGTCTTCAAGATACATTCCCTGGGAAACACCATAAATAAACGCATTGTACAATTTGTTGCTATTAATGGAGTTGTCTGAAGGACAGAGGAAAAATGAGGATTGTTTGGATGAGTCTGTTACCGCCGATTTGGCAACATACCCCCTGTAAGCCAGTACGTTGTGGTAAGCATTACGGGGCAATCTGGTCGGGTTCCCATTGAAAGATTCGGGAACTAAATCATAAGATTTGATAAGATTATTAGTCTGTCCCAAATAGGCAACAAGGATGTAATCATCACTATCTGCGGAATACGACTGCATCGCGAAACCGATCTGTTTCAAATTGTTGACACAGGTTATCGATCTGCCGCGTTCTCTGGCACTGTTGAGTGCCGGGAGCAATATTGCCGCCAAAATGGCAATTATAGCAATAACGACGAGCAGTTCGATCAGGGTGAAGCTCCGGAGCTTCACCACGGTGTTCCGTGGTGATAATAATGACTTCATAGCAATTCCTTTCATTTTTTTGTTAATGAATGATTTATTTGACTTGTGTCTTTTTTGATGCTATATTAAATATACAACAAGGTTGCAGTTAAATGCAATAGCAAAAAAAATTATTTTAAGAGTTTAATAAATGAGTTAATTATGAAAGCACAGAATAAATCTGACCTGCTCTATGAAAGTATGTTCGCCATGATCCGGGACGGCGAATTCAAATCCGGCGATAAATTTCCCTCGGAATATGAATTGGCAGAACGTTTCAACGTCAATAAAACCACCGCCAATAAAGTCGTCGCCCGGCTGGTCTCCTCCGGATATCTTATCCGTACCAGAGGCAGGGGCGGTACGATCGTTGCCGGAACTCCCCAAAGTCCCAAGGGGGTGATCGGCTATAAATTGCAGCTGCTCTCCGGGCAGATGTTCTCTTCGCGGCTGCTTTACGGTGCCCAGCTGGCGGCAAGTGCTCATAATTACGCCATGCAGTACATCGAGAATGAAGAAACCGCTGACGACCAGTGGGAGAAGATCGCCGCAAGAAATCTTGCCGGACTGCTTCTGACCAGTTCATCTCTGCCTCCGGAGGGGATGGATATCCCATGTATCAATGTTGATGTAAATGCCGGAAATCACATCTATTCTGACGATTTTACCGGCGGCAAACTGATTGCGGAACACCTGTTTTCCCGTGGACACCGCAAGCTTGCGATCATCAGCAATCTGTTGTTTACTTCGCCTCGGGTCCGGGGATTTTGTGCATATTTGAATAGTTGCGGTCTGCCGGAAAAGGCGATAAAAATATTTCCCATTCCACCGAGTGGTATTTTCAATCCTCTTGCCCTCTGGCAGGAGATCCGGAGGACAGCTCCGGAAACCACCGGGATATTCTGTACTTCCGATGCGATCGCCATGCAGCTGATATTCCAGCTTAAAGAAATCGGTATTGAGTGTCCGGGGGATATTTCCATTTGCGGTTACGGCAATATGCCGCTGGTCAATTTCCTGCATCCGGTAACTTCGGTTGACCAGTTTACGGAAAATTTGGGTTATTCAGCCTGCTGCAAGCTTATTGAGATCATTGAAAACCGCAATTCTGATCCTTTGCCGTTGCAGCTGCTTACCCCGGTGAAGCTGGTAAATCCCAATGCAACCGCCGGTCAGGTCGCCGACAGGCGACACCACCTGCCGTAAGCGATGTCATGCAAAAAAGTTTGCATGACAAGTGAGCGTGAGGCAGCACAAACAAGAGCTTTTGCAGACTGCTCTTACGGTGCTTTGCTGTCTCCGTACCCCTCCGTACACATCCGTACCTATCCGTACCGCCACCTGTCGAGCGTAGCGAGCTGCAAACTCCGCAGACTGCTGTAGGGGATATTATGGGGCAACGCCCCTATAAAGGGCCCCCTGCTTTTCTCTTTTCCCGTGAAAAGAAAGTAAGTGTGCGGTGCGGGACTCGAACCCGCACGCCGAGGGCAAAGGAACCTAAATCCTTCGTGTCTGCCAATTTCACCAACCGCACATAAGGAAAACTTAATATACACTGATTCCGGGAAAAAATCAACCGGGAAAGATCAGATTTCGAAATCGAGACAGAGCCGGGTTTTGGTAAAGGGACGGACGGCGGAATCGGCAACGGCGACGTGTTCGGGATGGATGGCGTAATTTTTGAGATCTTCAAAGGTATTGAAAGTTGAATCCAGCATCACATCGGCATTGGATGAGGGCAGACCGTCGGTATAAACTTTGATTTCAGTGAGGCCGGGGATTTTGCCGGTAAGACTTTCCAGACCGGTTTTGATACCTTTTTTAACGGCGATTTTTTCTTCGCCGGCAATTTCATCTTTAAGCTGCCAGAGGATGATATGTTTGACCATAGATAAATTCCTTTCATGTTGTTCGGGAGAAATATAGTCCCGGAGGGGGAAGTTTGCAAGCATTTTTCATTTGAAACTTGCAATTTTTCTGTTGACGGGGTATTTTATAGGGCGTTTAATTTTAACAGTGGGTGCGGGTTATGTTTAAGAAGATGTTGAAAACTTTACTTGATGCGTTTTTTGCCGGACTTTTCATCGGTATAGCCGGTACGGTATATCTTTGTTCATCCAATGCCGTTATCGGGGCATTTCTCTTTGGATTCGGTTTGCTGACGATAGTATGTTTTTCATTGAAGTTATATACCGGAGCGATCGGTTATCTGGCGGTGCAGGGGAAAAATTTCTTCCGTTATCTGTGGGAATTGCTGTTGATCTGGCTGGGTAACTTCGGCGGCTGTTTTATGGTGGGATTTGCCATCCGGCACAGCCGTATGCTTGCAGCGATTGAGGGAAAAGTTCAGGGGATCGTGAATGTAAAAATGGCGGATGATGCGTTGAGTTTATTGATCCTGTCGATATTCTGCGGAATGCTGATGTTCACGGCGGTGGATGCTTTCCGCAATGAAAAATTGCCGTCAGTCTGCCGTCCGGTGATGGTATTTTTGTGTGTTATGGTCTTTATTTTAAGCGGCTTTGAACACTGTATCGCCAATATGTACTATTTTTCCGTGGCCAATGTCCTTACCGGTCAAAGCCTGCTTTTGATACTTCTTATGACGCTGGGCAATTCCATTGGCGGCAATCTTTTTGCGGCGATGGTGAAATTATCTCCCGCACTTGTTGAGCAGGTCAAAAATCTTCCGGATACGCAAGCGGAATGAATCCCGGCTGTCAAGACGTGGGAGTTTGCCGTTTTCCCGGTAAATGCTTCCGCTTGGGCCGTGGAGGGAAACGATATTGTTGACCACGGAAATTTTCCGGATATTTTTTTGAGCGGCGATAATTCTGAAGTGATTCAAAACCAGCAGATTTTCCACCTCATCCGGGAGTTTGCCGTAACGGTCGGTCAATTCATTGTGGAAGTCTTCCAGAGCATTTTCGTTTCTGATCTCGGCAAGTCTCCGGTAAGCGGAGATCCGCAGCCGCTCATTTTCGATATATTCCGGAGGAATTGCGGCAGGCAGAATATCTTTGGATGTGGTTGTCAGCACCGGGCGGATGAATTCGATATTGAGTTCCACTTCGGGGAGGAGATCTTCATCGGCAAGCTGCTGTAATTCGCCGGCATTATTTTTCTGCAAATGCTTTATTTCCTGTTTCAGAAGCCGGCAGTAGAGGTCAAAACCGATCATGCAGAGGTGTCCGGATTGTTCCGAACCGAGCAGGTTTCCTGCCCCTCTTATTTCCAGATCCCGCAGGGCAAGCTGGAATCCGGCTCCCAGAGTTGAACATCTCCTGATGGCGGCAAGCCGTTTTTTTGCTGTTGTACCGACCAGCTGATCCGGCGGCAGAAGCATATAAGCGTACGCCTGATGCTTCCATCTGCCGACTCTGCCCCGGAGCTGATAGAGCTGGGCGAGTCCGAAACGGTCAGCTCTTTCAATGATAATGGTATTGGCATTGGGAACATCGAGACCGGATTCGATGATGGTGCTGCAAACCAGACAATCGATATTGCCTTCGAGGAAAGAGGTCATAATATTTTCCAGTTCGGTTTCGGGCATTTGTCCATGGGCGACGGAAATTCTGGCATCGGGCACGATACTTCGCAGGTGCGAAGCACATGATTCAATGGTCTGCACCCGGTTGTGCAGATAATAGACCTGTCCTCCTCTGGCAAGTTCAGCTTTGATGGCGGCGGCGACGAGGTCATCTTCTTTGGGGGCGATGACGGTTTTGACCGGGAGCCGGAGTTTGGGCGGAGTGACGAGGGTGCTTAAATCTCTTGCTCCTGCCATTGCCATATAAAGGGTTCTGGGGATGGGGGTGGCAGACATACTCAAGACGTCGGCCTCCACCCGGAATCTGCGGAGACGCTCTTTCTGTTCCACTCCGAAGCGTTGTTCTTCGTCGATGA
Source organism: Lentisphaerota bacterium (assembly GCA_015061685.1). Classification (GTDB taxonomy): domain Bacteria; phylum Verrucomicrobiota; class Lentisphaeria; order Victivallales; family Victivallaceae; genus UBA1784. The sequence goes on from SUWD01000026.1 coordinate 28,852, forward strand.
CGACCAGACCGAGGTTGCGGAAAGCGAAAGTTTTACCGCAGAGCCGGTGAGTACCGATGAGAATATCAATGCCGCCGGATAGCAGCTTCCCGGCGATCTGCTGCTGCTCATTGGCAGTACGGAAGCGGCTGACCACCTCAATAGTATAGGGAAATTCTTTGAATCTTTCGCAGAAACTGCGGTAGTGCTGGTGTGCCAGAACCGTGGTCGGGGCAATTACCGCCACCTGGTATCCGGCAGAAACCGCCCGGAATGCCGCCCGCATGGCGATTTCAGTTTTTCCGTAACCGACATCACCGCAAAGCAGTCTGTCCATGGGCTTGGCAAGAAGCATATCCCGTTTGATCTCCAGGGTCGAACGGGTCTGACAACGGGTGTCTTTGAAAGGAAATGCCCGGTTGAATGTAGCAACCGCTTTGGCATCCGCTTTGAAACATATTCCCGGCACCGCCTGCCGTACAGCCTGAAATCTCAACATGTCAGCAGCGTAAGATCTCACTCCCAGTCTGGCATTTTCCTTTTCGTTCCGCCAGCGGCTGGAATTAAGAGCATGGAGTTTGACTTTGCCGGCGGCACCGAGATAACGGCTGATTTTCGCCGCCTGTACCATGGAGACGTAGAGCAGCTGGTCATCCCGGAATTCCAGTACCAATACTTCCCTGCTCTCTCCATTGGTGGTTTGCATTTTGGTTCCCCGGTAGATGGCAATACCGTAATCGACATGCACCACATAATCGCCCTCATCAAAATCAGTGAGAGTGAATTCACTGCTGTCGATGGGCATTTTTTCCAGTTCCTGCGGGATGACTTCTTCATCGGCGGCATCCTGATTTTCCTGCCGGGAGATCAAGCGGAAACCGGCGGGGGCAAGTTCTTTTACCGTGAGCAGTAAAATTTCATTTTCCCAGTAGAAGCCGCTGTTGAAATTGGCGGCGGCAAACAGCGGATCGAATTTTTCCAGATGATTTTTTCCGCACCACTGCTGCAAAGCCGGGAGATCTTCAGCTTCCGGCAGGGTAAGTACGATCGAAGCACCGGTTTTTGCGGCATCAGCGATCCGCTGGATAAGCAGTTGATTCTGGATGTTTTCTCCTGACTTGCGGGCAGGGGCATCCGGAAATGTCCCATCAGCAGCAAGCGGAGTCTGGATAAGCGGATCATCAGCTCCGGCAGGTGCAATATCGTAAAAAAAGTAAGCCGGAAACACAGAGGAAATTTTTTCCCATCTCTCCGCTGCACCGGGGACACTGTATTTGGCAAGGAGCAATTCAGAGGCATCCGGAGAGATATTCAGCACCCGGAAAGTTCCGGCTTTTTCCATGTAGGCAAATGCATCTGATTGAGCGGCTCCACCTGCGGTGATCCCGGCCCGGTTGATTATCCGGCAGACTTCGGCAGGGGAGGTGGAGCGTTGAGTTTCGGGGGAGAAAAAGCGGATGGAATCGATTTCATCACCGAAAAATTCGATCCGGCATGGTTCGTCATGGGCGGGACTGAATATGTCAAGAATACCGCCACGCAGGGAAAATTCTCCGGAAACAGAAACCAATGCTTCATCATCATAATCCAGCTGGACAAGTTTTTCCACGATCGTCCGGGGAGATATCTCCATACCGCAACGCAATTCAAGCTGACCGTTTTCACTTTCCTGCGGTTCGGGGGCGGGGCCGAGCCAGGAGTGGATACTGCCGGCGATAAGATCAAATTTTTCATTGAGGATGCTGTTCAAAGCTCTGGCACGCCGGGCCTCTCCGCCGGGGAAAAGGAGTTTACCTCTGCCGCATTCCGGGATGAGCAGGGATTTCCTTTCAATATTGAGGACTTTGGCAAATTCATTGATTTCCTGTAAAAAACGGTCGGCACTCTGGGCATCGGGCAGGGTGACACAGAGCGGGATATCGCTCTCCAGCAACAGTTTGAGTGCCGGTAAAGCAGCGATATCCAGCCCGGTATTTCCGGTATTTCTGCCGGTAATTCCGGAGTGGAATAAAAAATTTTCGATTTTTTTTGACCAATCCATGGAAAATCAGTTGAAAAATTTATGTTTTATCGTATAATGTTGATAAGGGTTTTCGTCATGTGCAGAATTCAGCACACTCTGACATTTTTATATTATAATTGCTCAATGGCATTTTTTACAGTCATTGATTGAAAAATTTTATGTTTTTTTGAAATATTAACAATTAAAACGGGAGAGAGGATATGTCCGAAACTTCAGAAGTGAGAAAAATCCGCCGGGCAGGGGTCAAATTGATTCCCAAATTTCCGGTGGCGGCAGATCCGGAAATCGAAGCAGATGACAATACTATTTCTGCTGATCCGGAACCGCGGAAAAGTAAATTGGTGATCAAAAAAGTTTCAGCGGCACCGACTAAATTTGCTCCCCGTTCAGGCGGCAAAGGTACAGTCAAACCTATGCTCTGTGATGAGGAGGATATTGCCGTGCCGGCACCGGCTGTCACGCCGAAATTACGGACGAAAAAAGAGGTCGATGCCGCAAGAAAAAATGCTCTCGATGCCAAATTGCTGGTCGGTAACAAAAATGACACCATGAAAGTGTATATGGGCGAAATCGCCCAGATACCGCTGGTCAACAAAAAAGAGGAAGCTGATCTCGCTGAGGAGATCCACAGCTCTGATCCGGAGAGACATGAGGCGGCACGCACCACTTTGATCAAGGCAAACTTGCGTCTGGTGGTGAAAATCGCCCATGACTTCAAAGGTTTGGGATTGCCGCTTCTGGATCTTATCAGTGAAGGAAATATCGGTTTGATGCGGGCGGTGGAAAAATTTGACCCTGCCAAAGGTGCGAAATTTTCCAGTTATGCTGCATGGTGGATCAAGCAGTCCATGCGTCGGGCCCTTGCCAATCAGAGCCGCACGATCCGTATCCCGGTGCAGTCTGCCGGAAAAATCAACAAGATCAAAACTGTGCGGATGCGTCTTGCCGAGGAATTGGGCAGAGAGCCTTCGGATGCGGAGATCGCCGAACATCTTGACTTCAGCGAACGTACCGTTTCCGGTTTGCGTCTCGCCGATTTGAGGACGATCAGTCTGCATGACCCCATCCAGCAGGGCGAGGAAGGCGAATTTCAGGATATTATTCCTGACCGTCATGCGATGACTCCGGATCAGATCATCGGAGATATCGAATCAGTTTTCCGTCTGATGGATCTTTTGGACAAGCTCGATGAGCGTGAACGCAAGATTCTGGAGATGCGTTTCGGTTTGCGTGGCGGGAAAACCCTCACATTGGAGGAGGTCAGTCAGCAGATCGGCCGTACCCGTGAACGCGTGCGGCAGATCCAGAATCAGGCTCTGGCCAAGCTCAAGCAGCTGCTTATGGATGAAGCCGGTTACTCCAATAACGGTGTCCAACGCGAAGATTGAGTCTCCGCAGAATTGATTTCTGCTTGAAACTTTACGCACAGTACAGGGGATCACAGTATGCCTTAAAAGGTTTTACTGCGATCCCTTAAATATTTGTTATTGTCTCGTTTTTTGTGAAAAATCTTTCCTGCGGTGGTGCATTGCGGGCAATCTCTTGGCAAATCAGCGGACGTTTTCGCAGTCATGTACGATAGTACACTCCTGCTCATCCGCCTTGATTTGCCCGCGACCTTGCCTCACACTGCATCCACCGGTTAGATCGAACCCGTGTTTGCCGGTTTGACAAATCACAACTTATGTGATATATTCCATACGTTAACAGAAATGTTTGTTTATAAGTTCCTGCTTGGGTTTCACAAAATTTGGGACATTATCAAATATTTCTGATCGAAAGAATGGCAAAAAATTGCAGGATGGCTCCGGCAAGCACAAAGATGTGCCACAACGCGTGAAAGAATTCCCGGCGGATAACGTAGAAAACCACCCCTCCGGTGTAGGCAATGCCACCGTAAAGCAGCAGAAGCAGCCCATCTTTGGTAAGCGTATTGAGCAGATCTTTGGCAATAAATACACATGCCCAGCCCATTGCTATATAAATTATCACTTCAAGGTAGTGAAATTTATTGGCGAAAAATATTTTTCCGGCAATACCCAGTAGTGTCAGGGCGACCAATGAGAGCAGAATTATATATCCGGCACTGTTTTTTACCGCACCGGTGAGCAGAGGTGCATACGTCCCGGTGATCAAAAGATATATCGCACAATGGTCAAATTTGCGGGCGAGGACTTTCCTCCACTTGTCTTTGCAGAAATGGTAAAAACTGGATGCTCCGAACATGGCAAGCAGGGAGAGCCAGTAAAATATTATTCCGGCAGTGAAATATGTTTCACCTTTTGCTAAAGCCAGCTGCCAAAGCGGAAATGCTCCGGCGACAGCAAGAATGACCCCCGTAAGATGAGATAAAGCACTTAAAAGCTCTTCTCTGGGGGTATAGATTTTGAGTTTTTCTGACATTGGGCAGTTTTACCAGCGGATGAGCATTGCCGCCCAGGTCAATCCGGCACCGAAACTGGCGGCAAGGATAAGATCACCTTTTTTGATCTTGCCTTCCCGGTTCAATTCATCCAGGCAGATCCCGATGGAAGCACTGGAAGTATTGCCATACCGGTCAACATTGAGGTAAACTTTTTCCGGGATACCCAATTTGGCGGCAACCGCATCGATGATTCTCTTATTGGCCTGATGGGGGATCGCCCAGACGATATCATCGGGGGAGATTCCGCTTTTTTCCAGTACGTTGCGGCAGGCATTGACCATGGAAGTGACTGCCAGATGGAAAGTTTTCGGACCTCCCATCTTGATGAAGTGCTGCTTTTCCTCCACCGTTTTTATCGTGGCGGGATTCCGGCTGCCTCCTGCCGGGACGATCAGAATATCTGCCGCATTGCCGTCGGCGGCAACTTCTCCGGCAACGTAGAAGTCCGGAGTATCAGGATTGCCGTCGTTTTCCAGCACGAATGCCGCTGAACCGTCTCCGAAAAGGACACAGGTCGAGCGGTCGGTCCAATCGACAAGGGAAGTCATTTTTTCCGCACCGATGACCAATACCCGCTTATAACCCAGAGGGGAAGACATCATGCCGTAAGCGGTATTAAAAGCGTAGAGCAGACCTGAACATGCCGCTTCCATATCAAAGCAGGGGCAATTTCCTGCTCCGATATTCCGCTGCACGATCGCTGCGGTACAGGGGAATGCGTGATCCGGGGTTACCGTCGAAACGATGATAAGGTCGATCATATCCGGGGTGATACCGGCGTTTTCAAGGGCGTTTTTTGCCGCAACAGTGGCAAGGTCGGATGAACTGGTCTGGTCATCTGCGATGTGACGTTCTTTGATCCCGGTGCGGGTGACGATCCACTCATCGGAGGTGTCGACCATTTTTTCAAGGTCATCATTATTTAAAATTTTATCCGGAATACACCGTCCGGTACCGATAATTCTTATTCCCATGTTGTAATTCTTTCTTTGGGGTTGATACAAACTTATTGAGAATATACACCATGATTATTCAAATATCAACAGGGAAAAGTAATAAAATAACTAATTTCTTGAAATAATTACAGGGAAGCAGGGAGGCTGACTTCATTTTTACGCATAATATATATAATAAATATGTTTAAAAGAGAAAACTCTTTTTTTTATCGCAGTTTAATGGTTGCAAAACACTGATTTCAGGTGGAAAAATTGAAAAAATCTTTAAAAGTGTCCTTGCAAAAGTTCCGTTGTGTGTTATATTATGATTCTGTTGCGTCTGATGAGGGCAAACGGCTGATTGATACGATGACCGGTTTTGGTCAAGCGGAAATA
>SUWD01000027.1 GCA_015061685.1 Lentisphaerota bacterium
TTATACAAAAAGGAAGAAACAATGTGATTATTGATATCAGAAGTTTCTTAAATGGATCATTCATCATAAATTTCCTTTGTGAAAGTATGTATGGGCGAAAACCAACCATCTCGCAAGTAATATACCACCTCCAGCAGGCGTTTACAACTGTGGATTACAGATTTTTGATAATTTTCGGCAATGGTCGGGGATTGTGGTATTTTCAGTTTGGAACAAACTTTTTGAGAATTTTTCCACAGTTTTTTTATAAAGGTCTTTGTAAAGGTCGGCTGGGAAATTCTCTGTTTTTATGGCGAAAAACGGAGAATTTGGCTCTATTGTGCCGTGTGTTTCTGTAACTCTCTAATCTCTAAAATCTTACATGAAAAGCAATGCATAAAGGTCGCCGACCTTTACATAACAGAGAATTTCCAGAGATTTCTATTCAAACACACGCTTTTGAGAGGTTATGTCATTCTCTATTGAGAGAACAGTAGCAGAATGAGTTTGCTGTAAACCATTGCGGTACAGGTACAAATTACTATAAAAACAAAGAGTTCAATCATACTTGACTGAACTCTTGAGAGATTTTTAATGGTGGAGCAGAAGAGACTCGAACTCTCGACCCTCACACTGCCAGTGTGATGCTCTAGCCAACTGAGCTACTGCCCCATAATTTTGTCACTCTTCTAATATATACCGGATTGAAAATTTTTCAAGCTGTTTTTTTCGAAAAATCTGAAAATGTTACATTTTATTCACCCCGTGAGCAAAAAGCCGCTGCCAAGATGTATTCGGATTTAGATTTGAGATCTTTCTTACCTGTCAACAGAGCAAAGACCCTGATCCGAAAATGGCAAATCCGGACTGCACTGCCGGCATAGCCGCTTTTGCAGCTTATCGGTTGGCTTGCTGAATGAACGCAATCTTTTCGCGACTTTATACATCAGTAAAAGGAATGTTATGGAGAAGAAGGAATATTTCAGAATCATTCAAACCTGTTCCTCCGCCTGCCGATAATAAAGCTCCTCCAAAGAACGGTGAGCAACTCCTGTTTGACTTTAAATAACGATCCTGCTCAAAAACAAAAATCTGACAAAATAATGGGATATTTGTGGAAAAATCCGGAAAATTTCAAAAAAAATGGAAAAATTTTGCAAAAAACAGTTGAAAAAATGGGAAAAGTGTGGTAAAATAGGTATCGAAAGGAATAAAAAGGAGTAAATAGGTATGCCAAACTCGTCATTAGGAAATCTTTTTCCCGGACTTTTCGTCGGGAATTACGACCATGTGCTTGATGCACAGGGCCGGGTTTCTCTGCCGAGCGACTGGCGGAGCAAGGATCAGGAGACCGAAATGGTGATGATCCCGACCCGTGATCAGGCGTTGCTGCTGCTGCCTATGGCTACTTTTATGGAATTTGTCGGCAAAGCCGGGAAACTGGCGATCGCCAATCCTAAAATGCAGATGGCACTGGCATATCTCGGTTCAGCTTCCCGCCGCTGCCGCTGCGATAAACAGGGACGTATGGCTCTTGACCGGGAGAAACTTGATTCGATCGGAGTCAAAAAGAATTTGAAATTGATCGGTGCGGTCACTCATATCCGCATTTGTGCCCCGGAAAACTGGATCCAGCCGGACAATCCGGATGAATATTTGAATGCCATCCAGCAGGTCAGTGACGGTACTGACGGACTGGATGCACTTGGCGGCTTGCTTCAGGGGGTATTCAGCAAATGAAAGATCAGTTTGAATTCAATCATATTCCGGTACTCCGGGATGCTGTGCTGGAACATTTGACATTTCCATCTGACCGGAGTGCCCGTTTTATTGACGGCACCGTCGGCGGCGGCGGTCACAGTGCGATGCTGCTGGAAAAGTACCCGAAACTGGAACTTCTGGGCATCGACCGTGATGATATGGCTTTGAATGCGGCGAAAAAGCGTTTGGAATTTGCCGCTTCCAGAGTGACTCTGGTGCGTGGATGCTACGCTGATCTGGCGGCGATTTCAGTGGAACACGGCTGGGATCAGGTCGATGGTATTCTTTTGGATATCGGAGTATCTTCGCCGCAGCTGGATCTTCCTGAAAGGGGTTTCTCATGGCGGAACGATGCGGTTTTGGATATGCGTATGGACCGTCGCTCGGAATTGACTGCCGGCAGGTGGCTCAACCGGACAAGCGAAAGCGAAATGGCCCGGGTATTCCGGGAATACGGTGAGATCCGCCGGGCAGGGGCATTGGCACGCAAAGCTGTGGAGATGCGTGAAGTCAAACCGTTTGCGATGACTTCGGATCTGGTTGCTCTTTCCGATGCGGTTCTGGGGCGGGCGAAACCGGGTCATCTGCCGCATCCGACACTGGTTTTTCAGGCGGTCAGGATCGCCGTGAATGATGAATTGAAACAGTTGGAGACCGGTTTGCAGTCGGCGATGCCGCTGTTGAATCTCTCCGGCAGGATAGCGGTGATAAGTTTTCACTCTCTGGAAGACCGGATCGTGAAGAATTTTTTCCGCCGGGAGAGTGCCGGGTGCATCTGTCCTCCGGGGCTGCCGGTGTGCTGCTGCGGTCATGAACCGCAACTGAAATTATTGACGAAACATGCGGTCGTTGCAGATGAAAAGGAGACCGCAGAAAACAGCCGCAGTGCATGTGCCAGATTGCGGGCGGCGGAGAAGATAAGATAAAAGGTGGAATTTTAAGGGATATAAGGAGACGGGACGTGAATATTCAACCGGGAAACAGTTCAGGCAGGAAAAAAACATCATTGCAGAGACAGAATGGCACTCAAAATGGAGCTGTCGGCGGATTATTTGTCCGGGTGGTGCGTATGGCGGCAGTCGTTCTGGTTGCCGGAGCCTTTTTTCATACTTATATAAAGTTTGATCAGGAGATCAATGTCGCTTCTGCCGAGATCGAAGCGATCAATCAGCGGATGAAAGACCTTGATCTGCAGATCCAGGTGCTTGACAACCGTTACGAGGAGTGCTGCACTCTGGAATTTATCGAAAGACAGATCGCCCGATTCAATCTGCCTCTGGTTGAATTGCGTCAGGATCAGCAGATCGTGATGCATCTTTACTCAAAAGAACAGCTTGCCCGTCTTGCCGCCTCCCGGCGCAGTTATTACCGTACTGCGGAAAACAACCGTTTCGGGAAGCGGTAAGAGATGAATCCGGCGCTGTCCCGATCCAAATGGCGTATAATATCGCTTGCATTTTTCTGTCTTCTTCTGACAGCGGCGTTATGTTACCGTTTTTATGTGGTTCAGATAGTCCGGCACGAAGAACTTCTCGCCAAGGCACAGAAAAGTTACACCACCAACCGTGAGGAGATCCGTCAGCGGGGCAAAATTTTTGACCGTGACGGCAATCTGCTGGTCGGCAATATGCCCAAAGTTTACGTCATTTGTTCGCCTTATTCGGTGGTTTACGAACCCTTTATCCGTCTGGAAAAGTCCCTGCGTCCCGGCGACCGGGAGCGGATGCCGCAGCTCCAGGATGCCCGCCGCCGCAAAGTTGCCGCACTTCTGGCGGAGCATTTCGGCAAGAGCGAAGCGGAATACTATGAGGAGTTATCTCCCTGGCGGGAGGTGAAAAATCCGGATGGTTCCGTAAAAAAAGTGAAAAATCAACACCTGCTTATCGACAAAGCCGCTGACGGGGAAAGGGTGATGAAATTCAAAGAGGGGATGAAGGAAAAAGATCTCCATCTGGGCGGATTCAGATTTGAAAATATCTATGTCCGGCATTACCCCAAAGGCAGGATGCTTGCCAATGTTATCGGCTATGCCAATATCGGCAAGGAGAGCAATACCGAGCTTGGGGGGCTGGAAGCATATCTGGGTGAATTTCTCCGTTCAAAGGTGCGTTCAAGGACATTGCAGCTTGGCAGGGACGGTTTTGAATTGCCCTATGGTGAAAGCAGTGTGTCCGATGCCGGTTTTGACGGAGATGACATATATCTTACGATCAGTGAACCGGTGCAGGCGATTCTGGAGGAGGAGCTTGACCGGGTGGAAGCGGAAACCGGGGCAAAGCAGATCTATGCGGTGATCGTCGAACCGCGTACCGGAAATATTCTGGCGATGAGTCAGCGTCCCAATTTTGATTTGCGTGATCTTAAAAGTGTTGCCGGGGGCAGTTTCGCCAATGCTCTGGCGGGCAATGCTTATGAACCGGGATCGGTGATGAAGCCCTTTACTGTTGCCAAAGCTCTGGACGAGGGAGTTATTACACCAAGCTCTATTATTGATTGCGGTAAATATTCGCAGTGGCGTTACGGCGGTCATACGCTGACGGATCCGAGGGGCTACGGTGAGATGACACCTGGAGGGGTTTTGCAGAAATCCAGCAATATCGGGACCGCCAAAATCGCTTTGATGATGGGAGATGCGATGATTTGGGAGATGCTCAATGACTTTAAATTCGGACAGAAAACCGGATTGCCTTTCCGTCCGGAATCCCGTGGCCGTCTGCCCCGTTATCCATTCCGGGACATGGTTACTGTGACCCGTGCGGCGATCGGCTATGCGGAACAGGTCACGCCCTTGCAGCTGGCACGCGGATATTGCACTATCGCCAATAAGGGTATGATGCCGGAATTGCGTCTGCTTGACCGCCGCCGGGATGGAAAGAGCGGGAAAATAGAGAAATTTCCTGCCAAAGCTCCGGAAAAGATTTTGAGCCGTCCGGAAACCTTTGCCGAATTGACTGAAATGCTCATTTCTGTGACCGCTCCCCAGGGCGGAATCGGCAAAAGGGCAAGAATACCGGGGTATGAGGTCGCAGGCAAGACCGGAACCAGTCAGATGGTGATAAACGGAGCATACAGTAAAGATTGGTACCGGGCAAGTTTCTGCGGATTTGTTCCCGCCCGTCATCCTGAATTGGTGATGGCCGTTACTGTCGAGGGATTGCCCCGGCACCGGGAACATGGCGGCGGCAATGTGGCGGCACCGGTTTTTCAGAGGACGATGAGCCGGGTACTGCGTCTGCTCAATGTCCAGCCGGACTACCCGGATGAATTGAAAAAAGTTTCATTGACCGAAAGGTGAGTCTTTGCTGCCGGTCTGCTCTATGCTGTCCGGCAGTTTGCATGGCTCTTGTTTGACTTGGAGTCAGGTGGTGTTGCCCTGTGGCTGATGTTTCGCAGCCTGACCACGTCTATGTACGACGGAGGGCGAAATTTTTTTATATTTTTTATTTTTTTTGAAATAATCCGCATTTCCATTACGTTACACTGTACGTAGGATTGTAATCTTTTTTTATTCAAACCGGGGATTTCTTGTATGAAAAAGATGTTTTTTGTGTCGGTATTGTTTGGCACTATGGCTCTTTTTGCCGCTGAAAATGATAATTTCCCTGCTCCCGGCGGCAACCGCCAGTGGGGGCAGCGTGGCGGTTTTGAGGGCGGCAGCCGGGGCGGCGGCAACCGCCAGTGGGGACAGCACAGCGGTGCTTCCGGCGGCAATCGCGGCGGTATGATGCAGAATAATTCAATGCTCGTCGAGTGGGAACTTGCCCGTAAATACCCCGAAGAATACGCCAAAATCGAGAAAATGCGGGAGGATTACGAAAATGCTCTGTCCGCTCTTGCCGAAAAAGGCGGCGTGAAACTTCCCGAATCCCGCGACAAAGCTTTCCGCAACCTCCGCAAAATCGATCCGGCAGGTTTCGATGCCGCAATGGAAAAGCTGAAAACTTCCCCCCGTGAGGGCTTCAGTGCATTGATGACCCTTGCCCAGAAGCATGGGGTCACCCTTTTTGGCGGTTTCGGCGGCAATCGCCGTCAAAGGGGAGGGGATGATCCTGCTGCTTCTGCTCCGGAAATGGGCAAGCGTTCCTTCGACCGTCCGGATCTGCCGGCACTGCGTCGCAAATATCCGGCGAAAATGAAAGAGTATGATGCTTTACGCCGCAAAGATCCGGCAAAAGCAAGAGAACTTCTGCTTGAAATAATCAACCTGGATAAGAGCGTGAAAAAGTGAGAATGTTTTGGAAAAAACTGCACTTCGGCAGGACATTTTCAGTGATAAGTGCCGATGCAGAATTTGTAAGAGGCGGTAAATTTCACCGCAAAGGCAAGCATTGGAAAATGGTCGCCTATGTCAGTGAAAAGATTACAGAAGATGCTCCGCTGGCAGCGTGGCGAAAGGTTTCCCGTCAGATCGGTCTTGCCGAATACCGGGTGGTGACCGGTAAAGTTGACGGCGTGGCTTTTTTCCGTTTCCCGTCGGTGGCGATGGACAGCTCCGCCCAGCGTGGGGCGGTGGATTTTGAGATGCCCCGGCAACTGCTCAAAGTACCGGAAAATTACCGGACACAATTCTGTGTTTCCGGCAGAAATCCGGACAATCCGGACGAGGTGCTGGTCAATGTCGCCGTATTCCCCGACCGGGTGATGGAGAAATTCTCCCGTAAAATGCAGAAAGCCGGCGTGCTGGCTGATGAATTCATCTATCCTTTTATGGCGTTGGACAACGATCTGGATTCACTGGTTTTGCCGGAGATCGATCCTGAATTTTGCTACACCGGCAATTCATGGATGCCTTTGCCGCCGGAAAATGTCTGCAATGAAAACAGTGAAAAGTGGCTGGCACGTCTGCAAAAGAGCTTTGTTCTGCCCCGGAAAAAAGATTTCGTTCCCCGGGATTATCTGATGCTTCTGCTGGCTGCCGAAGTCCTTGCCGGGGGCAAAATGACCGATTCGCCGGAGTCATTCCGGGTGCTTCCGGATCCGGTGCGTCCGGTGCGTTTCCGCGGACATCTGATAATGACGGCACTGCTGGCGATTTTGCTGATAGTTTCTTTTGCGTGGCGTTTTACGCTGACATTCGGCGATGATATATCCGAATACCGCCGGATTCTGTCGGAGACCAAACGTGTCCAGCAGAAAAATAAAGAGTTGAAAAGTTCGATCAAACGCAGTTCCAAAGATATCAAAGAGATGACCCGTCTCCTTGATACTGAAGCCGGTGAAGCTGATGCCGTTGCCGAATTTGCTCTCTTTTCCGAAACTCTGCCGCAGAATGTACTGGTTTCCAGTATCCGCTGGAATAAAAGTGATATAGATGTGACTGTGCAGTGTGAGGACAGCAACTTTGACTTTGACCAGCTTTTCAAACCCCTGAAATACTGGAAAGTTTCCCAGCAGGGACGGCAGAATCAGGACAGTGCCGTTGCCACGATCACTTTGAAATTGACCCCGTTTGATGCGGAGGTGAAAAAATGAATCTTAAAGAATTTTCCTCCACCCGTAAGGGACAGCTGATCATCTGCTGTATGCTTCTCGGTGCGGTATGGCTCTTTTTGCTGATCCGCTTCGGCTCCTCCTATCTGCGGGATATCCCGGATCAGAAAAAAATCGCCGCTGCCAGGCAGGAGTTGAGCAAGGCTCAAAGCGAATTTGAAAAGGTCAATGCCGAATATCAGACGGCTCAGAATACCAAAAAAGCATACCGGGAATTGGCGGCATCCGCCTGGGTGGGCATGGTTGACGGCAATGTGGAAACTGCTTTACGCCGCAAGATAAGCAATGTTTCAGAGAAACTGGACTTCCGGTTGAGCCGGATCGGTTCAACTTCTTTGAAAAGGATCAATAATGAATTTTCTTCGGCAGATATCACTCTGCAGGGATCAGGGGAATTGACCGATGTGATCCGTTTCCTTGCTGAATTGGCAAAGATCCAGCCCCGGCTTGCCTGGCAGCAGTTGAGCTTGACTCCGGACAACCGTTTCCGCCGTCCGTCACAGGCAAATACGGTCAATCTGGCAGCTCAATTCAATAATCTTCCGGCGACAAGACTCAATTTCAGCGGTACGCTCCGGGTTCTGGTTTATGAGGGACCTCTTACTCCGGAGGAGCTGAATATTACCCGTCAGCCGGAAATTACAGTTCCGGAGGAGGAAGCAGTTGAGCCGGAAGCAAATCCAGAGGTGACTGAAAAATGAAAAAGCTGCTGATCTCAATCAATCTGATCCTTGCCGGGATCATCGTTATCGTCGTGCTTGGCAATCTGACCAAACGTCTGCAATTGCAGAATGAAAAGGGCAATAAACAGACGTCATCAGCGGTCAAAGATGACAAGGATAAGACGGATACAGCCAAAGAGGTTTCTTCCGTGGTGCTGGCAGAGCCGGATGCGGCGGCGGGCAAAATAATCGATCTTGATGTATTCAATCAGATCCGCAGTCCCTTCGCCAATACCCGTCTGGGCCGCTCGGAGATGAGTCTGGTCGGCATCGTCATAAATGGCAATTCGCAGGCGGCGATCATCAAAAACAATACCCGCAACCGGCAGGTCAATCCCTATTTGATGCAGGCACAATTCATGGCGGCGAATATGTCCGGCAACCGTCAGCAATTCACCCAGTGGAGCCGGATGTCCGGCAGGAATTCCGGCCCGGCACAGCAGTATGTCCGTCTGGGGGAAACCATGAGCAACGGCTACACTCTTACTGAAGTCAGCCGTACCAGAGTGGTTCTGGTGCGGGGCAATGACAAAATGGAGCTGGAGTTGATGAATCCATCCAGAAACCTTTCCTCCGGAGGAGGGACGCGGCCGCGGCTGAATGCCACACAGCAATTCCAGCAGGCACAGATGTTTATGCAGTCGCAGATGATCCGCACGATGCGGGAGATCCAGCAAAACAGCCGCAGTACGGCACCGGCGGGCAACCGCAACCGGCGGTAGGATGAGATTTTAAGAGATGTTTCAAGTTTGAAATTTTCAAATTAACATATTCAGGAGAAAAAGGGTAAATGAAAAGAAAAATGTTTGGTCAGCTGACTCCGTTTTTTACCGGAGTTCTGGCTGCACTGATGTTGAGTTCCTGCTCAAGCTTGAAGCAGGAAGTGCCGCCGGAAAAGAGAGACCGTTTCGCCTTCCTGCACCGCAATGAGCCGGAAAATAAAGAGACCGGGAAACGGGAGACCATCGCCGAAGAACAGGTCTCTCCGGAGAAAAATGTCAATCCGGTGGTCACTCCTGAAAAACTTAAAGCTCTGGGGGTCGAGGCCGCTGATGAGGTGGATGTTTCTTCCGGCAGCGATGACGGTCAGGTGAAATTTTACGATGATTTGATCGCTCTTAATGCTGATGAGATACTGGAAGTTTCACTGGTTTTCAACAGTGCCCCGCTTCTGGACGTGCTTTCGGCATTCGGCGATCTTCTGGAATTCAACTTTTCCGCCGACAGTGATCTCAGGGGCGTGGTCACGCTCAATTTGAACAGCAAAATGACCCGCCGTGAGTTGTGGAACACCTTTGACCGTATGCTTTTCATTGCCGGGGCAGGGGTGAAAGCCGACGGCTCATTCCTGCGGGTGATGGCGAGAAGCAAACTTGCCCAGCAACCCGATTCCAAAACCGGGATGGATTCTGAAATCTACTACCGCCAGCTGCATAATGCCACTGCCAATGAGGTCATCCGGCAGATCCGTCAATTCGTCGGTGCCGGTGCCGTCTATGTCGAATTGACCCGGCCCAATGCCGTTATGGTGTGTGATTCACCTGAAAATATGCCCAAGATCCGGGAAGTTATCGAATATCTTGACCGCAGCGGCAAAGCCGGATGGCCCCGTATGGTGCTGCCCTGCAACAATGTCCTGCCCAATAAAGTGGCAAATGAATTGCAGGAGATCCTGCCGGTACTGGGACTGAATATCTATAAAACCACCGACCGTACAGTTGCTCCGGGAGCGGTTCAGATCGTGGGGATCGACCGGATGCGGATGATCGTCATTTCCGCCGCCACGCAGGAAGCGGTAAATCTGGTCGCCGAATGGATCAAACTGCTTGATGTCGCCGGCAGCGACGATCAGGAAAATGTTTTCGTTTACAAAGTCCGTCACAACAAGGCGGCTCATCTGGCACGGGCTTTGGCGGTGGTTTTTGAAACGCAGGGCACGGCTCTGACGATCGACGCAACTACCGGCAGGACGAAAACGGAGACGATCAATTCCCCGGTAACCAGAAATACCGCCCGTACCACCAGCCGGGCATCGAGCCGTTCCGATGCGGTCAATGTGGGAACCAATATCCAGACTGATCAGGATTCCAAAATTTATGGTACGACCGTCCGGGTTTTTGCCGACGGGGTCTTGAACCGTCTGGTTTTGCGTTGTACTCCCCGGACTTACGCATCGGTCAAGGCACTTTTGGACAAATTGGATGTGGTTCCGGCGCAGGTGCTTTTGCAGGTGCTGATGGTGGAGGTCACGCTTACTGAATCGACCCAGTTCGGTCTGGAATTTTCCGGAGTTGCCAGCCACGGCAATACGCAGGCGGTTTTCGGAACCAATTACAGCAACAACAATTCAGCCGGCAATGTCCTCAATCCCTTTAATACGGATGCCAACGGAGCAGTTTCCCTGCGTACCGGCAGCAACCGTCAGGATGGATTCACCCTCGGGATCGCCGATAAGAATGATCCCCAGCGGCAATTCGGTTACATCCGGGCACAGGCCGGCAACGGCATGGTCAAGGTGATTTCCAGTCCGCAGCTTCTGGTTTCCAGCCACACTGAAGCGAGGATCCAGGTCGGTCAGCAGGTTCCGATCGTGACCGGCAGTGTCACCTCCAGTGACGGCGGTACGACGGAAACTTCCGAGATGACCGATACCGGTGTGATCCTCAAGGTTACTCCCTATGTGACCAGTACGGATTTGATTTCGCTGGATATTCTGCAGACGATGTCGCAGGCGATTGCCAATAATATCACTTCCAAGAGTGATTCTCCGGTGATTTCCGTGCGTGAGATCGAGACCAGCATGACGATTGCCAACGGTCAGACGATGGTGCTTGGCGGTTTGATCCAGGAGCGGGTGAATGACAATCTGGATTCACTGCCGATCATCAACAAGATACCTTTCCTCAAACGCCTGCTCGGTTCGACCAATGCTTCGGTGGAGCGTACCGAAGTACTGGTGCTGATCACCGGTTACATCGTCAATGAACACAGCGAAGTGGATCAGCTTATCCGCCGTTACAATGATGCGGTGAAAGCTCTTAACGAATATGATGCCACTCTGGGGGATAATCCGGATGCGGATTCCAACCGCGGGGTGCTGTTTCAGGATGGGAATTTCTGGCTGTGAGTACGCAAAAATTTGATCTCAATAGCGCTCTTGCCAATGTGGCGGCGGAAATAGCAGAGCGTTTCCCGGAATATGCCGGTTTTTCCGGCGGCGATGCCGGACGCAAACTGGTGTCGGACGGCAGGATAACCGAGGCGGCACTGGTTGAACTTTACTCAAAAGCTTTTGGTGTCCCGGTGCTTGAGGAGGATGAGATCGTCCTGCCGGAGACCAGAGAAGATTTTTCACTGGCGTTTTTCAATGCCCATGACTGTGTTGCTTTGGAGTTTGAGGAGGAATTGGTCACTCTGCTGGTGGCATCACCCTGTTCACTGGGCGAGATCGCCTTTCAGATGAAGCGGATGTGGAATTGCGATATTGCAGTGCGTTTTGTCCGCCGTCCCTTTCTGGAGAGATTGTTGAGCAAACTGCAGAATGAGGAGGATGAAGCGGAGGAGGAGGAGAATAACGCCGAGGATGAGAATACCTTGCGTACTTTGGCAGGTGAAGCAAGGATCGTCCGTCTGGTCAATGATATATTCACCCGGGCTTTGGAATTGGGGGCAAGCGATATCCATATTGAACCCGGCGAAGATGCCGTTTCCGTGCGTTGCCGGGTCGATGGTGTGCTTACGGAGATCATCTCCGTACCGCTGAATCAATTCCCGGCGATCGCTTCACGAATCAAATTGCTTGGCGGGCTGAATATCGCCGAGAGCCGTCTGCCGCAGGACGGCAGAACCAATGTTTCTCTGGGCAGACTGCAGCTGGATATGCGTATAAGCACCATTCCGATCCTGACCGGAGAGAGTATTGTTCTGCGTCTTTTGAATAAGGAGAGTGTCCGTTTCGACCTCGCCCAGCTGGGCATGTCTGAAGCTCACTTGAAACAGTTTGAAAAACTTATCCGCATACCGCACGGCATTATTCTGGTCGTGGGCCCCACCGGCAGCGGTAAGACCACCACGCTTTACAGCGTGATAAGCCAGCTCAATGATGCAAGAAAAAAGATCATCACTATTGAAGACCCCGTGGAATACCGAACTCCGGGGTTGTGTCAGGTGCAGGTCAATCCCAAAGTGGGGGTGACATTTGCTGCCGGATTGCGTTCGATCGTGCGTCAGGACCCGGATATTATTCTGGTAGGAGAGATCCGGGACAAGGAGACGGCGGATATTGCGATCAATGCGGCTCTGACCGGACACCTGGTATTAAGCACATTGCACACCAATGATGCGGTGGGAGCGGTTACCCGTCTGCTGGATATGGGAGTGGAGAATTTTCTGGTTTCCAGTGCGTTGTTCGGGGTACTTTCCCAGCGTCTGGTACGCAAGATCTGCCCGGTGTGCCGCGGCGAAAAGAAGCCGGTCAAGTGCCGCAAGTGCAACGGTACCGGATTCAAAGGCAGAAGCGGTATTTTTGAATTGCTCATTCTGGATGACGAGATCCGCAATGCGGTCAACCGCAATGCTTCCAGCGGTGAATTGGAGAAGATCGCCGTCAAACACGGCATGATCACCCTCGCCGAAGACGGTGCGGCAAAGGTCGCTTCCGGCGTGACCACTCAAGAGGAGTTGAACCGCTCGACAGCGGAGTTGTGATATGGCACTGTACAGATACATCGCAAGCCGCCCCGGCAAATCTCCGGAAGAGGTCATCATTGACGGCGGCAATGAGAAAGAAGCTCTGGCAAAACTCCGCCGCCGGGGGATGGTTCCGGTACGCTTTCTGGGCGAAGATGATGCCGGCGGCAAAAAGATGTGGCGGGGGAAAAAGCCGGATATTTTTGAATTCACCCGGCAGTTGTCGCCGCTTTTGGCAGCCCACATCCAGCTGGAGCAGGCATTGGCGATCATCAGTGAAGGTGCTGCCGAGGCGGTGCAGCGGGATTTTGTCAATTCCTTGCGTCAGGGGTTGCACGAGGGAAAGAAATTTTCCGAGATGGTGCGTTCTTACGGTTCACTTTTTCCGGATTATTACGCCAATCTGATCGAGAGCGGAGAGGAGACCGGCTGTCTGCCGGAGGTGACGGGGGAATTGTATAAATTCATGCAGGAGAGCAAGGAATTAAAGGGATTCATTATATCCAGTTCCATTTATCCGATCGTTATTTTTGCGGTGGTGCTGGTGGTTTCGGTGGTGTTGTTCACGGTATTTGTGCCGCATTTCACGCAGATATTCACGGACATGGGGCGTGAGATCCCCGGTTCGATGCAGATATTGAATTCAGTCGGCAATGCTTTAAGCTGGTGGTGGCTGGTGGCTCTTTTGGGGATTGGTGCCTGGTATTTTTTCAAACATCAGCTTGGAGAGAGGGAGTGGAAAAAGAGAGTAGGAGCTTTTCTCATCCGCATCCCGGTGGCAGGCAGGATCATGATCGATCTGGAAATAAGCCGTTATCTGCGGACATTGGCGATCCTTATCGGCAACCATGTGGAGATCATCAAAACGGTGCGTATCGCCGGCAGGGTCATCTCCAATCCGGTCATTGCGTCGGCGATGGATGGTATCGACCGCAGGCTTAAAGGCGGTGAAAAACTTTCCGCCACGCTGAAAGATAATAAATTTGTCCCCCGCAGTACGGCGAGTATGCTCAAAGTCGGTGAGGAGTCCGGGCAGGTCGGAGAGATGCTGGATAATATTGCTTCCAATCTGGAATCCGATACCCGGCAGAAGATCAAACGGGCATTGAGTCTGTTTGAACCGCTGGTGATCATTCTGCTGGCGGTGATAGTTTTAGGTGTCGTAGTGGCGATATTTGTTGCCATGATGGAAATAAATTCTGTAACAGGAGGTAATAAATTATGAAAAAAATGCAGAAAAAAAGCCGGTTCACCCTTATTGAGGTGGTGATTGTGATCGTGATTCTGGTGACATTGGCATCCATTGCCACGCCGATGTATATGAATTACGTCAGTCAGGCGAATATCGGAGCGGCGAAAACCCAGTTGAAAAATCTTTCCGATGCCATCAACGGTTACCGGGTGGACAACAAAGCCTATCCGCCGGAAGAGAGCGGTCTGGAAGCTCTGGTCAGCAATGTCGATGATCTGGAAACCTGGAAAGGACCTTATATTCAGGGTGTTCTTCCCAAAGATCCGTGGGGCAATGATTACATCTACCGTTGTCCGGGAGAGGATGACCGTCCGTTTGAAGTGATCTCCTACGGTGCTGACGGCGAACCCGGCGGCGAAGATGAGAATGCCGATCTTTCCAGCTGGGAATAAATGGATAATGTCCTGAATTTTGTGAAACCCGTAACAGAAGCTTATAAACAAATATTTTTGTTAACGTATAAAACATATCACATAAGTTGTGATTTGTCAAACCGGCAAGCACGGGTTCGATCTAACCGGTGGATGCAGTGTGAGGCAAGGTCGCAGACAAATCAAGGCGGATGAGCAGGAGTGTACTAAACGTACATGACTGCGAAAACGTCCGCTGATTTGCCAAGAGATTGCCCGCAATGCACCACCGCAGGAAAGATTTCTCACAAAAAATGAGACAATAACAATAAATGAGAAGCCGGAAAAATTTCACTCTCATCGAAGTTATCGTAGTACTGGTTGTCATCATGCTGATAACCGGTATTGCGGTATCTGCTTTACGGGGGGAATCTCCCTCTGTGGCTCTTGAACGCAATGTTCTTGAGGTCGAAGCATACATTGCAAGAGTGCGTTTTCTCTGTGCTGAAAGCGGCAGGGATTATGTTGTCCGTTTCTATCCGGATAAGAAACTTCTGCTTGGTCACATCGACTATTCGGAGGAGGAACTTCTGGAAATGCCCCGTGATATCAGTGAAAGTGCCGCCGCTGAACGCTTTACATTCGGCGAGGAAGTTGAATTTTTCACCGTGGAAGGAGCTGAAGACGGCGGCATGGAAAATGATTATGTGGAAATTTTCCGCTTCTACCCCACCGGCGGCGGAGCGTGCATCAACCGTCCGGGCATCCGGGTGGAGAATCTGGAAAAATTCTTTGATCTGTCGTTTTTCAGCGGCAGGCTCATTATTGAAGACGGCGACGGGAGCGGAGTGGAGAAAAAGTGAGATTTACCCTGATTGAAGTTGTTATCGCTCTGGCGATCCTCTCTTTGTCGCTGGCAGGCATGTTCCGTCTGCTCAGTTCTTCACAGCTGCGTATCGCCAATGCCGAGGAGAAGTACCGGGAAATGCACATGCTTACGCAAGGCGTTGAATATCTTATGCTTACCGGTACGGAGGAGGATTTGTCCGTCCCCGATGAGGTTTTCCCTTACACCGATTACCTGATCGACTGCACCGTGGAGGAGGCTGACGGCCTGCCGGAAGAACTTACCGGACAGGAGAATCAGCTGCCGTTGAAAAAATGGGTGGTGCATCTGATCCGGGCATCCGACCGGGAGGAAAGGTTGTCGGTAACCATCGACCGGCTTGATCTCCAAATCACGGAGGTTGCCGATGAATAGACGCAGAAGTATATTCACCCTGATCGAATTGGTCGTGGCCATCGGCATACTGGTCATGGTTGCGACGATCGTCGGCATGGCAGGGGCAAGTTTTTATCAGGCTTACGAGAGGTCTCTGCGGGTGACGGCAAAGCTGAAAAGCTTCATGGCGGTCGATAATCTCATGGATACTCACATCCGCAACATGATACCTTTCAAGTGGAAAGATGAGGAAGGCACTTCGCGTCTGCTTTTTGACGGTGAGGAAAACCGGATCATGTTTGCCACTTTACGCCGCAGTTACGGTGATCGTCCGGGGGCATTGCTTTTTGTCCGGATATTTGTGGAGGATGAGAAACTTATTGCCGAGTATTCGCCCTATCCGCGTTTCCCGTGGCAGGAGGATGGGGATGAATCGATGCCTTTTACCCGGGAAGTCATTGCGGAAAATGTTTTGCAGGTGACCTTTTCATACGCTGAAAAATCCACGGAAAACAGCAATGCGGTGGATTTCCTGACCGAATACCGGGAGGAGGAAAACAGTTATCTGCCGCTGGCGGTGATGATGAAACTGGAATTTACCGATGGTTCGACCGAGCAGTGGTTGAGACGGGTGGCGGGAGTTTCCAAAGAAAGTTCCTATGGCAACCGGGAGGATAACAGCAGCAACGGAGATTCTGCTGCCGGAGAAAGAAGCAGTTCCGGAAGCGGCGGTCGTCAGCAAACTTCCGGAAGCGGCGGCGGTCGTCAGCAAACTTCCGGCGGCAGCGGTCGTCAGCAGGGCAGTTCCGGCGGCCGTCCGGGGAGGGCAGGGCGATGAAACGGAAAAAGATTTTGCGTCACAATGCGGCATTGATTTCGGTGCTTTGCCTGATTTTCACAGCAGGAATATTGACGGCTATGACGCTGGCACTTTCCCAAAGCGGCACATTCGGCGTGGCGGCACATGTTGAATTGCAGCGGTCGATGATGATCGCCGAGGGTGCGGCGGCGAGGATCCAGTACCTTTTGGCGGCTGACCGCAATCTCAATCCCGATGACCGCCCCGGCGAAGTGGATTATACCGGGTTTGAATATGACCGTTTCCTTGCCGACGGAGTAACGCATACGCTGGATTATTACGGGGAAACGGTGCAATTCACGGTGACAGATGCCGTCAACGGCTGGGATATGGGAGCGAATAACTATGAAAAGGTGCTGAAAAGTTTTTCTTCACAGGAGGATGCCGGAGATGATATCGTCGATCTGGTCGATCAGCTTACCCACCGGATCGGGGATTATCTGGACAGTGACGATGATATCCGGGAATACGGCAGAGAAGCGGTCGATTACGAGGATCAGGGAGCAAAACCGCTTCCCCGCAACGGTGAAATGCAATTCAGAGAGGAATTGCTTTATATTGAGGGATTTACCGATCTCTTTCCTCTGGATGGCAATGGCAGATTAAGTTCTATCCGTCTGATTCCCCCCGAGGGGATGGGGGCATTGGAGGGAAATCCGGGATTGTTTTCTGCGACCCGGGAGATGATCGAATTGGAGTGCGATCTGGCAGAGGATGAATTGGATACGGTCATGGATGCTCTTTCCCGGTGGAAAACGGATAAGGAATTGCTCTCCGACACGCTGGATGAGGAGTTGTTGAGTAAGTTGAAAAGTAAATTCAGCACCACTGAAAGCGGAGCTTACACGGTGGAGATATCTTCGCCGACGGATAAGCCACGGCCTTTCCGTAAATTGATATTCAGTTACGATGGTTTTGAGATCAGTGGACCGGAAGATTCGCTGGTGCGGTATATGGAGTGGAACTTCTTATGAAAAATCTGCTGTTGATATTTTTGCTGTGTGCCACAGTTTTTACGGCGTATGAGGCGAAAGCTGAACCGGTTACGATGATAATTCTTGCTCCGCTGGCTCTGGAAGCCGCCAAGCAGGCATCGCCTTATGTGATAACTGCCATGCAGAATGGCGGGCGGCAGATGCTGGAGATCGGCAAGGATATGGGAAATTTGCTGATGCTGCCGCTGGGAATCGTGCAGGCAACTTTGGGAATACCATTGGGGTTGCTGGGCAATGGTCTGGAGAATATCGTCATCGGACTTTGTGCCCCGTTTCAGTTAGTCGGGGATGTACTGATTCTGCCGTTGAGCTTTTTCGGTGTCGGCGGCGGGTGAAAGTCTCGCTCCATGCAGTTTGTACCGGCTCGCTCCGCTCGATAAACGGCGGTACGGATGTGTACGGAGCCGACAAGGCTGGAGAGCAGTATGCACCGGCTCTTGTTTGTGCTGCCTCTCGCTCACTCGTCATGCAAATTTTTGCATGACATCGCTTACGGCAGGTGGTGTCGCCTGTCGCATATCCACGCCATTTACCGATCAAACTGCGACAACGGAGCAGTTTGATAACCTCGCAACCCGCCGAGCGGGCGTTCCGCCGTTGGATCACGTCTCCGTACGACGGAGGGCGAAATTTTTTTTTATTTTAACCGATCAAACTGCGACAACGGAGCAAGGCACCACCGCAGGTTATTTTTCTCACGAAGGATTAATTATTGCTGCGGCAAGCAAAATGGCATTGCTCTTGCTGTCAAAAAGAACCAGTACAAACGGATGATCCGCATAAAAATGGTTCTGTTTTTTCTCCATCGGCGGAGCTGCAAGCATTTTTGCCATCGCATAAGTTACTGCGGCAACTTCCGAACCGGCCTCATCCAAGTTGAGTTTGACCAGCTGTTCTGCTTCGTCAATGTAGAGGGTACTGTTCTTGACCATCCCGGTCAGATCACCGGCATTGCTGTTGAAAAGCACTTCCATACCCAGCGGAACGAAAAGTTTTTTCAGATCCAGTTTGCTCTCAACTTTCAGTTTCGGCAGTTTGATGACCGTTTCATTGCGGCTTGAGCTGTTGGTTACAAAGTGAGTTATGCCCTTTTCCGCCAAAGCTCCGGTAACGGCAGAAAGCGGCAAAGTTTTATCGACTGCGGTTAAAACCAGCATTTTGAAAGAGCTGTTTTTGTAGTTCAAAATGATACCGTGGATTTTTCCATCATTGTAATAGGGCAGATGACGCTCACTATTCATCATATCGACCATATTACTTGCCGATGGCGTGTCGAAATTCTCCTTTTGAGTGGCATATTTTTCAAACGGCAGGGCCCATGCTCCTTTGAAGTAGAGGACATTCATCAGAATCACCGCCGGATCACCGGCGAGCATATTTTCATCGAAAACTTTGTCGAACATCCCGGAACTCTCTTTTTTGACGATGTTGTTGAGGGTGTCGGCAACTTCGGCACTCCGTTTGAAGTCTGCCAGATAGAGTTTGCCGTTGTATTGATTTCCGACAGTGGAGATGAATTTATCCTGCAAGGAGTATTTACGGTCAAAAATCACGGCATTGAAGCTGTTGAATTTCGCATTGTCCTGCGTGAAAAATTCTCTTGCCTGCCGCAGGTCCGGGGCGAGTTGTCCATTGATCCCCAGAAATTTATCAAGTTCATCAGCGGCTTTTTCCCCGGCTCCGGCATACACCATGCCGAAGCACTCCTGAATACCCCACGGTGAAAACAGCACATTTTCCAAAGGAGTTTTGCGATACGCCGCATCAAAAACTTTCAACAGCGGCTTATCCGGCAGTTGTGCTGACAATACAGCACAGAAAACCGCCGAAAGAAGAATGAGAATGGATTTTTTCATGGTTATGTACTCCTTTTTCAGTTTGTTATTGATTATCTGTCTTTATTTTTTCTGAACGCACCCGGTAAAGCCTTTCGGTAAAGCCGCCGCTGCTTTTGAAACCGGCGGCGAGATGGGAAATTTGTTTGTTCAGGAAATAACATGCCGTATCGAGTAATAATAATGCCCCATTGGCGACAATTACGGACTGAAACGGACAATTACGGAGATTTACGGACGGATTATTTTGAACCGCTGCCCATTGGATAAATTTTCTGAAATCCTGCATTGAATTTATACGCCAACGGATGAACTCCTGTGCCGGAAAATCATCTTTTTGCCAAATTACGGCAGAGTGTTGACGCAGATAATCTTCAAAATCAAGATGCAATTCTTCCAATGATGCTCTTGCCACATTAGTTAACTTAAGCTCTGTTTTTTTGCTTGTTGCAGAGGCAATGGAACCTTCTGCAATGTTTTGCACTCCTGAACGTCCGGCCTGAACCATTTGATCTGCCGTCCGTGAGTTGCGGGGGATGTACAATTCAACAAATCTGACGGTTATATCATAACAAAGCTGTGCCAATTGAAATGATTTCAGATTTCTGTATCCGCCGCATTTGAATAAAACATCGTTTGTTTTCGTCATTTCCCCAGTGTCCGTAATCGTCTGTTCCTGTCCGTAAGAGTCTGTAAATCAGATGTTATCTGATTTTTTCCACAGTTATGATGTAAGCTTCCGGACGGGTATCTTTTTCCAGCTGGATACGGGTGTTCTCAAGAGCGTCAAAATATTCTGCTTCTTTCGGAGCATTTTTGCGGTACGAATCGATCACATTGCCGTAATATTCACGGTAGGGCCATTTCGGGCCGTAACTTTCTCTCCATTTTTCCAGAGTTTCAGTTACGGCATCGAAGTTTTTGGGGTCGGGAGTTCCGGTAAAAAATTTGCTGCCGAAAGCGATCTGGCGGCACTGTTCCAAATAGCGGAGAGTGGAATTGATCGACCGTATCTCTTTTACTGCATTGAAGGCCTTTTCCGCCCGTTTGCGGTTCGGCGTATCAAGACGGGATAAATCAATGCCTTTTGCAAAATCAGCGGCGGTAAAGCTCCCCAATTCCGCTCCGTTTGCATAAAGTTTATAACTGCCTTCGGCGAGGGAGGTTATTTTCAGGATCTCCCGGTTGAATTTCTCCGAGAAAGGGTAAATTTTTTCCACATCGGCAAATTTGCCTGTCAAAGCGACAGCCATTCTTTCCGGAGCATAGCGGAAAGAGATTTTTCCGGGGGTGATCTGCAATTCGGATATTTCAGCGAACTTGCTGACGGTTTTTCCATCTTTGCCGACAGTCACTTCAGCGACACTGCCAGCCAGGCCGATCTGTTCAGCGATCAGAGCCGTCATCAGGGTGTGTCCTGTTGCCGTGGGGTGAACGAGGTCATTTCCGCAGAGCCGCATTTCGGGATGTTTCTTGAGAGCATCGGTCATAAACGGGTGAAGTTCAATAAGGTCAAGATTTTCTTCTTTTGCCGTTGCCCGGACGATTTGAGCGATATCAGATAAACCGGGTTCATTGCAGCGGTCGCTTTTTCCGTCTTTCTGATACTGGTCGTAGGCGGTAGGAGTCATAAGTACGGGGGTGATTTTTTCTTTTTCAAGCCGCCGGATGATTTTTTTCAGGTTTTCGCTGAATTTATCCAGTCCGGCTTTACGCTGTTTGAAGTTTTCCGGGGAATCTGTGCGGTAAAGTTCACCGCGACCCACGTCATTCATGCCGAAAAGAATGAACACCCTATCGGGGTTGCGGTCGATCACGTCATGCTGTATGCGGCGCAGACCGCCTGTGGTTTTTCCGCCTGCGATGCCTGAATTCATAACATTGGTACCGGGTACTCCGCGGGAATCGAGCATCAGCTGCAAAAGACCGGTATAATAGCTGCTGTGGGTGATGCTGTCACCCAGAAACATGATTTTTTCTCCCGGTTTGACCGGATATGTGTCCGCAAACAGCAATGCGGCAAAGAAAGTCATCAACAACATGCACAATGATTTTTTCATAGTAGTCCTTTCTCGATCAATGGTTGTTATTGTCTCATTTTTTGTGAAAAATCTTTCCTGCGGTGGTGCATTGCGGGCAATCTCTTGGCAAATCTGCGGACGTTTTCGCAGTCATGTACGTCAGTACACTCCTGCTCATCCGCCTTGATTTGTCTGCGACCTTGCCTCACACTGCATCCACCGGTTAGATCGAACCCGTGTTTGCCGGGTTGACAAATCACAACTTATGTGACATGTTTTATACGTTAACAAAAATGTTTATTTATAAGCTCCTGTTACGGATTTCACAAAATTTGGGACTTTATCCAATAGTTAAAAAAATTGATTTTGTTGAATCCAAACATGAGCTTATAAACAAATGTTTTTAACATATCACACAAGTTGTGATTTGTCAAACCGGACACGATTTCCGCTCTTGAATTTTACCAAGAAGCATTGTATCTTATAAAATCTGCTTTCTTCAATCATTCAAAAGGAGATCGGCTGTGAAAAATTTTTTCCGTAACATCTTTCAGCTCAATTCTGTGGAAAAGAGTGTTTTCGCATCACTGACATGTTTTCTGTTTGGTTCGTGGCTGATTCTCTCGTGGGTATTTCTCTTTGGCAACGGCTTATCGGCACTATTCCGGCTGTCTGTGGTAATTTTTGGCGGAGAAGCAGTTTCAGCGATCCCGTGGCAGGTGGTTTTTCCGGTTGGGATTTTTCTGCTTTTCATCCATTTTATCTGTCAGCATTGCCGGTTGCTGTGGCGGTGTGACCGGGTGAAATTTGTTATTATTGTATTGCTTTATGCGGTATTCAGTGCCGGGTTACTCTTTGCACAGGCATATTTTATCTGGCTGATAATATCGGTTCTGCTGTGGGGATTCGGAATAGTTTTTTTCTGTCCGTCAGCGTGGAAAGCGGCATTGTGCCACGGGATATTGCTTCTCTTGCTTTTTCTTTGCGGGTATCAGATTTTCCGGCTTTTTAAATTGTGTGGCGGTTATTTTCTTTTCGTTTTCATCCCGCAAGAAGCATATTATCTGCCATATTGGCTCTGGTTTTTTCTGCTTTTGTCCGGTGGAGCGGTGCTTGCTGCCGGGTGGGAATATGCGATCCTCGGCAATTTCCGTTTCCGGGAAATTTTCACAACTCCGGTCAAAGTGATTTCGGCACTTGCATTGGCATCTTATCTCTTTTTCGTTGTGCTGGCACTGGTTTACAATGCGTTCTCCTCCGGAGAAAAAGCACTGCTTGCTGAACAGTATGGTTATCCGCTGACCGCAGAAGCTCTTTCAGCTCTTTGCAATGACCGTTGTGATGTCCTTTTCTGGGAGAAGATCCGCAATTTGAATGAAAGAGATCAATTCAAACGGAAAAACAGTTATTGTTTTGCAGAATTTGAGGCAGATGAATTGGCACAATGGCAGGAAATTTTTGAAACTTCAGTTGATTTCAAAACGATGGATGAGATGATTTCCCGACCGCTTCCGGGGTGTCCACGGGAGATAAACAAGGGATTTGTAAATTCAACTTTGCTGGAAAATTATTATTTCATCCGCTATCTGGGCAGGTATCAGGTGTGGCGGATCCGCTTTGCTTCGGCAGAAAATGACCGTAAGGAGGTCATGGCAGCTTTGAAACGGTTTGATAATCTGACCGCTTATTTTGACCGGGAATGTTTTATGATCGGCGGCTTGTGCAAAATGGCATTGATTTCGTTGAAATTGCAGAGTATGGAGATCGCTCTTTCCTCCGGGGTACTTGAGGAAAAAGATCTGCTGGAGTTGAAAGAAATGTGCCGGATGAGCCGGGAGGATCTGGCAAAGCCGGAATCACGCTGGCTTTGGGGGGAAGCGGTTTTGGGTATCGACTTTCTGGAGGGAGTTTTTTTTAATCAGACCGACGGGAACGGGAGAGAAATTTTGCCGCTTTACAAATTCCGCTTCATCTTTCCGCAGGCATGGGCATGGGTGGAGATGAATATATTCAATTCATTGAAGTGTTTCCGGGGAGCGACCGCTTTCCGTCAGGTCGCACTCCCGGAAAAAGCATCTGATCTGCATCATTTTTCATCAGTTACGCAACCCTCATTTCAAAGTGCTGCCGACCGCATTATCCGTTGTGATTTGGAGTTGCGGTGCATGGAATTTTTCATTGATCAGGAGTTGTATTTTCTCCGTCACGGCATTTTGCCGGAGGATCTGCCGCTTCCGCAGGATCCTTTCAGCGGCAAAGCGATGAAATATACCAACGGCAAAGTGACGGTAAGAAAAGAGCTTGCCAACGGCGAATACGTTAGTGAATACCGGGAAACGGTCATCTCTGCCCGGCAGCTTGCTTCGCCGGACACCCCCGGCAGAACCACCGTCAAAACTGTCGTTACCCTGCCGTCAAAGGCACATTGATTGTCCAAACGTCAGTGGTGATCCAAGCCGGAGCTTATATCATACAAGTTGTGATTTGTCAACCCGGCAAGCACGGTTTTGATCCAACATGTTTCAAAAAAGCTGAAACAGTCTCCGGGGGATGGTGTTGTATGTAACTTCCATCGGATATGGCCCGTGCGGAAAAAAGCATATCAGCCGGTAAACAAAATATCCGGCAAGTCCCAGTGCCGCAATGAGGTAGATGATATTGGCGAACCGGGAGAATTTTTTATTCCTCCAAATCAGGGAGATTATGAAAATCGCCGCCACGGGGGGGAAGGCAAAGATCATTGCATTTGCCTGATATGCCGCTTGCCAGTCCCCACGCAAAAGAGCCATCCCGGCAGTTGTCAGACCGCATCCGGGGCAGGGGAGACCGGTTACCGCCTTGACCGGACAGATGGAAGTTTCCGCCCAGCAGGTCAAGGCAAAATATCCGGCAAACAGCACTCCCGGCAGAAGAAATTTTCTGATTTGCGGCAGGATTTTCATTTACCTTCTTACTCCGGAAGCAAAATGGCGGTCAATTCTGAAAAGCTATCCACTTCAAAATCCGGCACCGTTTCTCCCTTGTTCCCGATTCCGAAACGGCAGAATACCGATCTCATTCCGGCATTGGCAGCGGCATTGATATCGGTGTGATTGTCGCCGATGACGAAAGAATTTTCCGGAGAGGCGTGGTATTTGGTTAACAGATGGAGCAACGCATCCGGAGCAGGTTTCAGAGGGAATCCGGAACCGCCGCCGATATTTTCAGTCAACAGCGGCAGGATCCCCAATCCGGCAAGGATCTTTTCCGTAACTTCCTGCGGCTTGTTGCTCACCACCGTCAGCAGATATCCGGCATCACGGAGATGGTGCAACGTATCGGCAACCCCGCAATAAAGTGTGGTATTGTGCAGCGGATCGGCGGCATAATGGACGATCATGCGTTTGACCGCTTCATCAATGGAAACCGGAAGAACTTCATTTTTGAAGCTTCTTTCCAGCAGCTTTTTCGCTCCGTCTCCGACAAAGGTGGTGATCAATTTTTCATCCAGCGGAGGCAACCCGAAGTCTTTCCGGAGCAGATTTACCGAATTGGCTATGCCGCCAACGGAATCGATCAGCGTACCGTCCAGATCAAAGACCAGTAATTTATTCATGGCAGCTTATCCTGTCACTCCGCAAAGCCGACACCAACATAATAGGACATGGCATTCTGCGTGGTGTCCAGTCTGCCGAATTGACAGACGATCGGCAATTCAGAGGTGATCCGCAAGGCGTACTGGGTCAGCAGCGGAATTTCCACCCCGTCCATATCCGAGGGCAGATCCAGCCGCAAAGAAACCACTTTTTCCGCCGGGGCGGTAACTTTGATCCCCTTGATCGGTTCACGGTCGCTGAAATAAACATCGATCGTCACCGGAGAATCCTTTTCTGCTGTGTTGAAAAGCATCAATGCTTCATGGGCGACCATGCCGCCGTTATCGACCTTTTCAGGCAGATAGCCGTCGGCGAAATACCAAACTTTTTTACCACCTTGCATCTTTTTTTCTCCTTTTTTTTGTCGGCTTTTGCTCCATGCGGCAGTCAGTGCAGCTCGCTCCGCTCGATAAGCTGTGGTACGGACTTTTACGGACATGTACGGACACTTACGGACAGCTGGGGATAGCCGGCTGTCTGCGGATGTTTCGCCGCTTATGGCGGCGACAAGCGTTCCGCCGCTTGATCACGTCTCCGTACGACGGAGGGCGGGATTTTTATTATTTTTTTTACCGGCTTTTGCTCCATCCGGTGGATGCAGTGTGAGGCCAGGTCGCAGGTAAATCGAGGCAACGTTGATGGAGTGTACTTAACGTACTCGACATCGACGGTGTCCGCAGATTTGCCAAGAGATTGCCCGCACTGCATCCACCGCAATTTTTTACCTGATGACGGCAGACCCGGCAACCGGTATGAATTCTCCGTCAAAAGCATTACATTCAGCATCGACAGTATTTTCGCCTTTCACCGGCAGGATCTGTGAAGAAAGGTTCAAAACCCAAGTCGGCTTGCCGTCATCGGCCAGACATTCATTGAGTCTGCCGTGATCCACCACAATGACCATGCGTTCTTTCTCGTTTTCAACGATCCCGGCGGCAATGTCGGAGACGCCGAAAAGGAAGTGCCAGTTGCCGTGATTTATCAATTCACGGTGTTCGTTGTACATGTCAATATAGTAACGGATGATCCGTTTTTCCGTATCGGTCAATCTGGTCAGATCCATGGAGATCATGGGGACAGCGGCGAGCATAGCCATCATGTGGCGGGCGACATTTTCACTGGTTTCACCGAAAGGCCAGTAGGCTGGGTCGGCGTGTACCGGAGCGAGATTGCCGATGCCGAGCCGCAATTCCACGATCCTGCCGAAATTGGCATACCAGTTGAAAGGCACATCACCGGCACGGAACTGCGTGGCATATTTCAGCGTTGCCGGAGTGGAATAGCTCTGACGGAATTCGATCAATGCTTCCGGGTTATCCTCTTTCAAAGCTCCGGTCAGATCGGCGACCAGTTTTTCCGTAGCTCTGGCATTGGGGGTGTCGATACTGGGCGGCACGATGTCGATGAAGTCGATTTTAAGTCCGTCAAGTTTGTAATCAGCCGCAAGAGCCCGGAGTTTCTTGACCAGCGGAGCGAAGTCGGCTTTGTTGACATCCATTTTGTCGTAGCCCTCGATCGGCTTGTTGATGGTCATACCGGGGTTGTCCTGATAGAGTTTGGATTTGAAACCCCAGAGGTGCGGAGCGACCCAGACCATATATTTCATGCCGGAATCCTGGATGCGTTTGACATGGTTCCGGAAATCGGGGAATTTTTTCGTGGAAATTTCCCAGTCACCGATCATCTCGTACCATGTGACGATGGTTTCGGGGGAGACCCGTTTCATATCGTCGTAACACCATCCGTCATCGACGATCAGGGTGGTGAAACCGAGTTCTTTGGCGATGGGGCAGGTTTTCTCCACGAAATCCTGGGTGACGGCGCCGTGGACGGCGTACCATGTGCAGTAAACCGGATCCCGGGTGGCGGCAGGGTAGGAATATTCCGGCAGATTGAGAGCGTTTCTCCAATCGGCAAGGCTCTGCTGCCACTGGATATTGCGGCAATCGAGGATCAGGTCGAAGTTTTCAGTTTCGTCACAGAGCGTGATGGTGCAGGTGATATCGTAAGTACCGAGTTCCTGATTGACTTCATAGCGGATCCTGGTATCGTCCTGCAAATTGGTTGAGCCGAAAGAACCCCGGTTGAGACCGGCGGTGTTGAGTGCGGCGATGAAAGGGAAGTTGCGGTGGGCGCCGGAATCCGATTCAAAAACCCACGGCAAATTGCGTTTTTCCGGTCCGGGAGTCAGGGAATTGACCCAGATTTCGTGGACATCGGAGATGGGAATACTGGTTTTGGCGACAACTTTGTCCGCACCTTTGACCGGTTCGACGGTGATTCTGGTGTAATCGCCGGTTTTGGCGAATTGCCGGACGCTTCCGTCGGAAAAGGTTAATTTGATCATAGTTTTTTATCCTTTTATTAAAGTTGGTTGTTTTTTTAATTTTGCTCCCTGCGGCAGTTTGTGCAGCCCGCTCCGCCAGATAAGCTGTGGAACGGACTTTTACGGACTTTTACGGACACTTACGGACAACTCCGGGGATAGCCGGCTGTCTGTATGGCTCTGATCCATGCTGCCTCTCGCTCACTCGTCATGCAAGTAAGTTGCATGACATCGCTTACGGCAGGTGGTGTCGCCTTGCAGCGACCTTACCGCCTGCGGCAGATGTTTCGCCGCTTATGGCGGCGACAAGCGTTCCGCCGCTTGACCACGTCTCCGTACGACGGAGGGCGAGATTTTTTTGTTTTTTTATCTTAATACATACCTTTCGCATTTGTCCGGGATCACAGTATTCAATCTCCCCTCCATAAACTCCACGATATCATCAAATGCTTCCAACTGCCCTTTGCGTTTCAACTCATAGAAAAATCCGTGTTCCATGTTGCGGTACATTTTCCACTGGGAATTGATTCCCCAGCGTTTGTGCTGATGTACCGTTTCCAAAGTTAATTCCGGGAAAAACATGTTTTCCAGCTCCGCTTCCAGAAAGAAGATCGGCGGATTGTCAGCGGAAATCCAGTTTTTCAGCGAGAGTTTTTCATAAACTTCCGGGTCTTTTTCGTATGATACTCCGGCAATGCTCTGCAGCATGTTTCTCACCGAAGTCATCATCTCATCCCACGGGAGAAATGAGTACGGAGTAGCCTGCAATATTCCGGCATAAGGCTTGATCCACTTTTCCGGCATTTCCAGCGTGGAACAGAGGATCATTGATGCCAGATGTGCTCCGGCTGATTCGCCGTAAACGAAAATTTCCGGTTTTCTGCCCTGCTGCAAAAGGTAATCCGCAAAGATCATATACCCGGTACGGACATCTTTGATCTGTTCAAAAGCATCTTTGGCATTGAGCCGGTATCCGGTGGAAGCAACCGTATAGCCGAGAGCGGCAAATGCCGCCATGATCTGATGGAATTTATCCCGGTGTCCCGCCCGCCAGCCGCCGCCGTGGACGATGAAAAGAGTCTTTTCTTTGCGTGGAACTCCCGGAAGCGGTTCAAAAATATCCAACGCCCGGTTCTGGATGATGGGATTATCAAAGTAGATGGATGTGTAAGTGTAAGTTGCCATATCTTAAAGAACCTTTTTCAATATTTTTTCCATTTTTCCGGCGATGACAAAGAATCCCAGATCGGTCTGGTGTATTCCGTCAACGGCGAATTCGTGCCAATCTTTCCCGGCGATTTTTCCGCC
The DNA here is from genome assembly GCA_015061685.1 of Lentisphaerota bacterium. Taxonomy (GTDB): domain Bacteria; phylum Verrucomicrobiota; class Lentisphaeria; order Victivallales; family Victivallaceae; genus UBA1784. The sequence goes on from SUWD01000027.1 coordinate 28,445, forward strand.
GTGGATGAAGTGGATATTTTTATCACCGGCTTTTCTTCTTTTCCGCACCACACTTTGCTGGAAGCGAGCGGATTCAGCGAGATATCCCACCTGGATATCCGGCGAAGAAGTGAGGGAGATTTCCCGGTTGAAACGCAAACTCGACATGACGAAAATCGGGGTTTGCGGATGTTTTTCCCGGAGGATGTCGATGAATTGCTCCAAAGTCGCCCTGATTCCTTCGGGGAAGGCATTGGGTTCATAATCAAGCACATAACATGCCGGATCGGGGATATTTGCCAGATGCTGTGCCACTTCCGGTTCGCCTCTGCCATTGCCGGAAAATCCGAAGTTGTACGCTTCCAGATTGAAGCGTCTGCTCAAAATATTGGTGTAAGCCATTCCCGGACGGGAGGCACAGCCTCCCTGGGTGATACTGGTTCCGTAGAAGACCATTTTTTTATTGTTTTTCCACGGGGCGGGGGGGAGGATCTCTGCATCCTTATCGACGCCGATAAGCAGAGATTCAATGCCGCTGTAAAGGGGGAAATTGATGGTGAAATTCTGCATATTTCCGGGCAGGGCGTAATCGTTGAGTTTGCTGACAAATTCATCCGCTTCCCCGGCACACCGGCTGGTTCCGAGCATGAAAGATTTTCCCGGTTCGCCGATATAGAGGTCAAATCCGCACGATCCGACATCGGGCATGTGATCCATGTGGCACGACTGCTGCAATTTGACTTTGACCCAGATTCTGGTGGTATTGCTGCGGAAATCGATCCTCCCTCCGGCGGTGTGCATGGCAAGAATGTTGACCGCTTTGGACAATGCGGGATCATCCGGCAGTCTCCGCAAAGTTTCACCGGCACTGCAAAAGGCGAATCCTCCGAGGCGAATCCCCTCTGTGGAAATGGGGATATAACGCAGACCCTCATCGGAATTGTTGTTGACCGCCATATTGCGGTCATATTTTTCAGCGGCATTTTTCTTCATGATTTCACCTCAAAGCCGGAAACTCTTTTCCGGTTTCCAATTCAAGAACGCTTAATTTTTCTCCGTCAAAGATCCCGAATGTCCGGACGATGGTATTTTTCGGCAGCGAGATCGAGCCGGGGTTGAATATGGTCATGCCGTTATCCAGAATTTTATTTACGGCGATATGGGTATGTCCGTGAGCGATGACGGTATTTGCCGGGACAGATGGCAGATTATTTTCGTTCCAGAGGTGTCCGTGGGTGAGGAAGAAGCGTTTTTCGCCGCAGATCAGCTCTGAAAAGTCTGCCATTACGGGGAATTCCAGCATCATCTGATCTACTTCGGCGTCGCAGTTTCCCCGGACGGCGATGATGTATTCTTTTCTTTCGTTGAGGATTTTGGCAACTTTCTGCGGATCGTAGAGGTTGGGGACACCATTGCGGGGGCCGTGATAGAGGATATCCCCCAGTATGACGAGGCGGTCGATCTGCATTTTATCGGCATGGTCGAGGGCTTTTTTCAAGGTGGCGGCCATACCGTGGATATCGGAGATGAACATGATTTTCGGCATCATAAAATGTCCTTAAGTTTGATTTCCTGGTCCAGCTTTTCAAAGAAAGCTTCCATGAAAGAAGCTCTTTCAACGGCGATTTTTCTTCCGGCACTGCTTCGCATTTTCCGGGGCAGGTAACGCAATTTGACCAGATATTCCCGGTAGGCGGTGTCATTTTTGGAATAAGCTTCGGAAGAGAGAGCTTCTTCCTGCGAATTGTGCAGTCTGGCATTTTCGTGTCCGGCAAAAAGGAATGCCCTGCCGATACCGACCGCCCCTAATGAATCAAGTTTGTCGGCGTCAAAGACCAGATCGGCTTCGATACTGCCCGGTTCGTCATTGGAGCGGAAACGGTGGGTGCGGACAGCTTCGGCGACTTTGGGGATGATATCATCCGGGAATCCGCACTTTTTCAGGAGATCCGGCACCATTTCAGCTCCCATTGCGGCGTGGCACTTTGTCCCCCGGCTTTTCTCCTCCTCCGGGCGGGCGATATCGTGAAGCAAGGCGGCGAGCAGGACGATTTCTTTATCGGCGTCGGGGTGGGAATCCAGCAGCAGTTTGGCATTGCCGATGACTCTTATTGTATGGTCGAAGTCATGGCAGGAGCCGGAATTTTCCAATTTATTTTTCACCAGTTCAAAGAGGTGATCGCAGTTGCCGTGAAAAATCATCTGGTAATGTCCTGAATTTTACGAAAATATGTACCCGACATCGGCGGTGTCAGCCGATTTGCCAAAAGATTACCCGCAGTGCGTCAGTGCAGGTCGGATTTGTCTTGAAATTCTTCACTTTATTACCCTTACCCAGATATATTTTGCATCTCCGGTACGCAGAGACAACTGGGTATCCATCAATTTTATCCGGATAAGGTCTCCGAAAGGTGCCGTCCCCTCATACTGCAATATCGCTCCGGGTACGATCCCCATATCGGCAAATTTTTTGATTCCCCGGAGATTTTCGGAAATATAGACCAATTCGGCTGGATGATTTTTTTTCAGTTTGTCCAGCGAGATCAGCGAATTCCCGGAATCCGGCTTGATTTGCGGCATGGTTTCGTTGAGATACGCCCTTAATCCGGCACAATCCTCTCTTTCTTCGACCGCTTCGATCAAGGCGGTCATCCGGGAAGTTATCGGCTCCTGAATGACGTGTTCGATCCGGCAGGCGGCGGCATCGGCTTCTTCGGGATCGACCTTGAGCAAATTGGCGAGGAATCTCCGCAGAGCCTGATGGCGGCGGAGGATGACTGCTGCTTTGGCGGCACCTGATTCGGTCAGTTTCACCGGGGTGTGCGAGCGGTAAATCAGCAGTCCTCTGGCGGCAAGAGCCTGCAGGGCATTGGTTACCGACGGCATGGAAACGCCGAGTTTACGGGCGATGTCTTTGGTATGGGCGTGTTCATTTTCTTCGATGATTTCCGCGATAGCTTCGAGGTAGTCTTCCAGACTGCTGGAGATAGGCAGGTTATTTTTGATCATTATTCACCGTATTGACAGTTATTACTTTTTTTATATTACGATCATAATATACAGTCAAGACACTTTTTTTGCAAGCGGTAAATGCGGAATAATGCACAGCGGCCGGGGCATGTCAATGCGGTAACCGTTGGGAGAGAGTATGCCATTTGAGGCGTCGAAGTCAAAAAAACGGATCTCATCGGAGAATTCATTGGCGGCGGCGAAGAAATCTTCTCCGAGGAAGTTGATGTCACGCGGACTGCTTCCGCCTGTAAGCGTGAGAAAGGCAGGGGTCAGATTTCCGCAATCATCAAGTTTCACCAGTGCCACTGAATCAAATCCGCGATTGGAGCAGGCAAGGAAATCTTTTGCCGCAGAGAAACGCACCGCCGAGGCTTTGGTGGGATTATTCGCCCCTCTGGGCAGCAGAAGCAATTCGTCGATCTTTTCCAGTTTGCCGTTTTCAAAGCGGCAGGAGACCACGGTATTGCCAAGCTCGTTGAGCAGATAGCACAATGGACGCTCCGGATCAAAGAGCAGATGCCGGGGACCGCTGCCGGGAGTCATCTTGTTCACCACCGGATTCTTTTCATCGATGCCGTATTTTTCGTCAAAGGGGTAACAGCTTACCGTATCATTGCCCAGATCGGCTGTCGCCATGAATTTACCGTCCGGCGTGAATACGCAGCAGTGCGGATGAGCCTGCTCCTGCCGCTCCTTATTCGGACCGGAGCCGGAGTGACGGATGATCCGGGTCCTCTCTGCGATCATCCCGTTGTCATCCAGAGAAAATTCCGAAAAAGAAGCGGAAAAGTAGTTTGAGCAGTAGAGGAATTTCCGGTTCGCTGATACGGAGAGGTGACAGGAGGATTTCCCTCCGGAAGCGACGATGCTGCCGTGGGGGATCAGCGTTCCGTCTTTGCTGACGGTAAAAGCGGCAACCCCGTCGGTACTCTGATCGACCCGGCAGGTGGAATAGAGAATTTCCCGGTCACGGTCAAATGCCAGATAACCGGCACAGGTGAGCGGAGTGAATGATTTTATCTCCGGTTTGCCGGTGCTGTCGAGATAACAGGTGTAAATGCCGCCGGTGCCGGGAGTTTCGTGCCATGAGGTGATAAATAGTGTCAAGCTGTTCTTTTTCATAGATAATGTCCCGAATTTTGTGAAACCCAAACAGGAGTTTATAAACAAACATTTCTCCAAAATAGAGCCTTGAAAGCTTTTTTTCAAGTCTGTTTCCGGGAAAATGTTGAAAAATTGTGCTTCCGGTGGTATATTAATAGCGAATTGTATGTGAAAGTGCGTTTATCAAGGAGTGAAAATATGTTCAGACAGATGCTTAATGGAAAGATCCACACCGCACGGATCACCCGTTGTGTGGTTGATTACGAGGGAAGTTTGGAGATCGATCCGGAACTGTTGAAAGAAGCAAATATTCTGCCGTATGAGAAAATTCTGGTCGCCAACCGCAACAATGGTTCACGTCTGGAGACCTACGCCATCCCCGGCAAAGCCGGAAGCCGGGATTTCTGCCTCAACGGACCAGCGGCAAAGCTGGGAAATGTCGGAGATGTGGTCACGATCATGGCATTTGCTGTAATTGAGGAAAAAGATACCGCAACGCACCACCCCACAGTGATCGTGCTGGATGAGAATAATCAGATCGCCAGCCGCCATAACTGATTATTGCTTTTTGCCTGCTGTCCTCCCCACAGAGGACAGCTTTTTTTTTTGCCCGGCTTCACCCGGCGGTTTGCGGTGAGCGGCTCTGATCCGACCGGCTTGTCAGGGCGTAGCTTTATGCGGAGACTGATGGATGCAGTGTGAGGCAAGGTCGCGGGCAAATCAAGGCGGATGAGCAGGAGTGTACTAAACGTACATGACTGAACATAAAATCAAAGACTGCCTTACTCGCAGTCATGAGTACGGCATAAGCCGCACGGAATGG
>SUWD01000028.1 GCA_015061685.1 Lentisphaerota bacterium
TTTATCCCGGTGCGAGGGGGAGTCCGGGGGAAACTTCCCCCGGATGGCACTTCGCATTCACAATCCAAGATCTCTCCTGTCGCCATAAAAGGCGGCAGAGAGTCTGATTGTGAATGTATGAGTCAAAACACCAACCCGCATCGCAAACCACAGGACAAACCTCGCAGCCGGTCGTACCGGCCGCAGGGGTGCAGGGGACGGCGTAAGTCCCCTGCAAAAATGAGGTTTTGCAACAGCCCTTTTTCTTTGCCAAGCTTGTCAGCGGTTGAGCAGGACGTTTTTCTCGTAGGCTTTGATTTCGTCCATGATGGCGAAATCTCCGGCGATATTCTGGGATTCGCAGTAGTAGTTCCAGACGCTTGCCCACGGGAGGGTTTTGATCTCTTCCTGCCGTGCCATACGGGCGGAGAAGTCAAAGGCATCTTCCTCTTTCTTGAGCAGTGCGGTGGGTTCAAGCAGAGCGATAAGCAGAGCTTTCTGCATATTTCTGGCACCGGTCGCCATAGCCGCCACCCGGTTGATGCTGGCATCGAAGTAGTCCAGACAGAAGAAAATTTTGTCCAGATAACCGTAAACGGCAGCTTCACGGGCGATGGAAAGCAATTCATCATTGAGCAGAATCACATGGTCACTGTCCCAGCGGACGCCGCGGGAGACGTGCAGAAGGATCCTGCCCTGACGGGCGACGATGGAACTCAATTTATCAGCGATGGATTCAGTCGGGTGGAAGTGACCGGAATCCAGACAGATAAGTTTATTATTCTGGGCGGCGTACATCAGATAGAAGTCGTGGGAACCGACGGTACAGGATTCGACGCCGATACCGAAAAGTTTGGATTCAACAGCATCAAGTTCATATTTTTCGTCGATCTTTTCCGCGAAAATGGTATCGAGAGATTCGCCCATACGCACTCTGGGAGCGAAACGGTCGGCAGGAATATCTTTGAATCCGTCGGGCATCCAGAAGTTACAGACCGAGGGAGTACCCAGAGCTTTACCGAATTCAGCACCGATACGGCGGATCGCTTTACCGTGTTCGATCCAGAATTTGCGGATTTCCGGATCGGGATGGGAGAGAGAAAGTCCGTGATCCAGTTTAGGGTGGGAGTAGAAGCAGGGGGCGATATCCATACCGATTTTGCGTTCTTTTGCCCAATCCATCCAGTTGGCGAAGTTTTCAATGGTAAAACCGTCCCGGTCAACGCCCGGAATCATTTTATCGACCTGATGTCCCTGCAGACAGACACGGGAAGTGCCGGGAACCAGTTTCAATACCAGATCGAGGTCATCACGCAATTCGTCGGCGGTTCTGGCTCTGCCGGGATAGTTTCCGGTGACCTGACAGCCGCCGGTAAGAGCGGTTTCAAAATTCTCAAATCCGACGACGTCATCGCCCTGCCATGCGTGGAGGGAAACGGGGATCTGTTTCAAAGTTTCGATCGCTTTTACGGGATCAACGCCATGCTCACGGTAAATTTCGCAGGCGATCTCAAAAGATTTTTCAATACGGCTCATGATTTTTTCCTTTCATTTAAGGTTTTGTATTGTGATCAATTACTTGCTTTTATTTCAAACGGTGGTACCTGATAATTTCCTTTTGCAGAATAGAGATTGGCAGCATGAGGATTATTGCTCCAGGCATAACGGACAAAGAGCGGTTCAGTCACCTTTGACGAAGTTATAATAAGTTTATTACCGTTTATTTCGGCTGTCGCAGGGTAAAAAACTTTATCTTTTCCGGCGGCAAACAGCGTCTTTACCGGGGTATCGGCGGTAATTTCCCGATCGAAAACCACGGTAAGAGTGCTGCCGCTGCGGAAGCAATTTTGCGGCATGGGCGGCTGCCATGATTTGGAATTGTGAAGATTTTCCCATGCCGCAGCGGCGGCAAGCGAAGCGACCGGAGCTTTGTTTCCGGGATGGATATTGTATTCATCACCGTAAGGCAGAGTGACGATCAACGAGGAATTGCTGGCAAGTGCAGCCAGCCGCTGTGCTTCACGAAGCTTTGCCCACTGGCTGTGCTGCTGATAATCACTTGCCGGCTGATAACCGGGCAGCTGGACAATGATGAAATCCAGTTTTTCCTGTCCCCAGCGGAATCTCCAATCATCGATCATGGTCAGAAGCAGTCTCTGATAGGTATCTGCCATGCAGATGGCATTGGCTTCCCCCTGATACCAGACAACGCCCCGCATGGCAAAAGGTATCAGGGGATGGATCATATTGTCATAGAGCGTATGCAGAGTTGTCGGGGCTCCGGGGCCCATGGTACGCATGAATTCCATCCCCCAGGTACCGAAATTGTGTTCCATTTTCATTTTCCACTTTCCGGCGAGCGGGATCTCACTTTTTTCAGCGGTCAATTTCATGAATTTCGCTGGTCCGGTAAGACCGCCGTCAGTGGCGATGGAAGCCGCCGAAGATACTCTTACGGCAATGACATTGCGTCCGGCTTTGACCAGATGGGCGGGGACTTTGTAGGTGCGTTTGGTCATGAAATCCTTGAATTCCCGGTAATCTCCGGTAGTACCGACCAAAGTACCGTTGAAATAAGTTTCGTCGCATTTGTCGGCTTCACCGATAGCGAGGGTCAATTCTTTACCGGTCATTTCCTCCGGAATATCCACGGCTTTGCGGAACCAGAAAACTCCGGCATGGTTGTAGCCAGCCACAGTCCAGCTGTCCGGCAAAACGATCTCCTCCCATGCGTTATCATCAAATTCAGGGAGATGCCAGTTTTGTTTCAAGCCCAGCTGGGCAGGAAATTTATCAGCCGGGAAACCGTTGCGGATAGTCGCCATAAGGCGTTTATTGCTGTTGGGAAGATCCTGATCAAGAGGGAGATCCTGAAAATATTTCTCATCGTAATTGTCCAGATCCACGGCTTTGACTTCGGCGGCGAAATCGGGATTACGCAGGAGAGCTTCCCGGCTGGTGAAAGTTTCAGCTCCCATACCGCCCAGATAAGCTCCGATAATGCCGACGGGAACTTTGCGGTCAAATTTCTCCCGCATTTCCCGGGCGAAAAAGTAGCCGATTGCGGAGAATTTACCGGAATTTTGCGGCGAATCGCTTTTCCATGAACCGCTCAAGGAACTTTGCGGGCCGGGATATTTATTTACCGGTATCCGGAAAAAACGCATATCCGGATCATTGGAGTGTTGGAAATCTTTGTTTTTCCAGGTGGGAGTGAATTTTGCTTCATACTCCATATTGCTTTGTCCGGCAACGAGATAAACTTCACCGACGGCAATATTTTCTGAAACGGTTTTCACATTATTGGTCAGGTCTTCAGCGACCAGAGCAAGTCCGCTTGCCGCACTTTGCGGCGGCAGATAAAGCCGGAAATTCCCCTGCATATCCGCTACTGTTATCCGGCTTGTCCCGTTGAGCGTACAGCGGATGCGGGCACGGGGGGAAGCTTTGCCCCAGACCGGGATGGGGATATCCCGCTGCAATACCGCACCGGAGGAGAAAAGCGGCGAAAAAGCTATCGTATGTTCTTCAAGGTCGATCACTCCTCCGGAAATGACTGTCTGCGGCTGATTTCCGGAGAGACAGCCGGTGAAAAACAACATTACGGCAACTGCGGCAAAGAATATCAAACGGCATATACTCATCAAAGATTTCTCCTGAATTTTATGATTCTGCTTTACTATACACCGGCAAGCAGAAAAATCCACCGCCGGAAAGGTTTTTATCTGAAGTTTTTTCCGGGATCAAAGTTTTACATGATAAAATATGGTGTTCAGCTTCTTTTTGGCTCTTTGCCGCAATTTCCTGCCGGGGAGCAGATTGATAACAGTTTTACAGGTGACATAGATAATTTTTTTGATTTTTTCCGCAAAAGAAGTTTTTAATTTCAATTTTTTGAATATTTTCAAATTATTGGTTTTATTCCCCATCGTCGGGTCATAATGATGCTTTTTATCCCTTGAACTGGTATCCTGATGTATGACAGCAATGTGACCGTCTGCCCAAAACTCTTGTAAAACCGCAGAATCATTTTCAATGACCAGCAGAAAAATCTCTTTGCCGGAGAATTTGTCCTGCAATTTTCTGTATTCAGAACAAATTTCATCCTTTCCGTGCTGTTTTGAGTGGCTGAGCCAGACAAAAAGGATTTTTTGGGAATTGCCGATCATGCGGTAAAGGCGTTTGATCCTCCGCTGATACTTCTCATATACAGCATCGTAGGAGTTTTCAAGAGGGATATCCGCCGGGAAATCATGCCAATGGTAGAAATCAGTATATTTATTGGCGTAATAATCGTGAGCTTTGTCAGCATTTTCCGCAACGGGTTTACCAGTCAGGTAAAGGTCATCAAAATTCAGGAAATTTTCAAAATCATTTACAAGCAGATCGAATCTGGTCGCAAAGGATGCGTGGGTCAGCCAGTCAAACGGATAGGAAAAAGATTGCAGATAACATCTTCTCAAATATGAGGAGCAGGCACAATTTTCTCCGATCGACAGGATCAGATCGAATTTGTTTTTGAAAAAATCCATTGTTATTGTCTCATTTTTTGTGAAAAATCTTTCCTGCGGTGGTGCATTGCGGGCAATCTCTTGGCAAATCAGCGGACGTTTTCGCAGTCATGTACGATAGTACACTCCTGCTCATCCGCCTTGATTTGTCTGCGACCTTGCCTCACACTGCATCCACCGGTTGGATCAAACCAGTGCTTGCCGGTTTGACAAATCACAACTTATGTGATATGTTTTATACGTTAACAAAAATGTTTGTTTATAAGCTCCTGTTACGAGTTTCACAAAATTCGGGACATTATCAATCCATTTTCATCCCCGGCATAACGAGAGCAGACCATTGAGGTAAAATGTTTCCGGTACAGAGAGCAGAGTCGGGTGGTCGGGCGACTGCTCAAGCCGGGCAATGATCGAAGCTTCCACACCGGCTTCCAGTGTGGCATCGGCAGTTATTTTCTGGAACAATTCCACCCCCATCGCTCCGGAACAGGAGAAGTTGCACAACATCCCGTTGCGGTCAAGCAGTTTGAATCCCAATCGGGCAAGATCCTGATAGGCCCGGCATCCCCGCATCACAGCAGATTTATTGGGGATCAGTTTGGGCGGATCAAGGATAACCAGATCAAACTTCTCCCCGGCATCGGCAAATTTGCGGAGCAGTTGAAAAACATCACCGCAGATATTTTGAAAATTTCCCTCAAAACCGTTGAGCCGGAGATTTTTTTCACACTGGGCAAGAGCGGGGGCGGATGAATCGGCATTTATCACGCTGACAGCTCCGCCGGATAAGGCGGCAACGGCAAATCCCCCGGTGTAGGAGAACATATTAAGCACTCTTTTACCTTTGGCGATCGACCGTATCTTCTCTCTTGCGGTGCGTAAATCAAAGTAAAATCCGGTTTTCTGCCCCTGCTGAAGATCGGTTTCAAAAAGCATTCCGTTTTCATTGATGATGATACCCGGAGGAAGTGTCTCTCCTGCCAGATGTCCATTGCGGGAGGGTAAAGCCTCTTTCTTACGGACCGTTGCATCAGAACGCTCAAAAACCCCTCTGATAAAAGGCAATGCGATCAATTCATCAACGATGGTCTGCCGCCACAATTCAGCCCCGGCACTCAAAAACTGCACCGCCGCAAAACCGGCGTAATAATCCACGATCACTCCCGGCAGAAAATCACTTTCAGAATAGATCAGACGGCAGCCGCCATCGGGCAGAAGCAATCCCAAAGTCTCCCGGAGTTTCACCGCCCGGGCGATCCGGCGGCGGAAAAATTCCCGGTTTATCTCCTCCTGCGGATCAAAACTCCATACCCGGATACGCAGCTGGGATGCCGGGGACCACGCCCCGGACGCCAGAATACGCTCTTTGGCATCGCAGACAAGAACCGTTTCACCGGATCGGATATCGGCATTTTTCTCTTTTACCGCACCGTCAAATATCCACGGATGGCGTCGGAGCAGAGACTTTTCCCTGCCGGGAAGCAAGTGTATGCGGTTCACTTTTTCAGCTCCCTGATCTCCTGGATGAAGTCTGCCGCATCGGTGAATTTACGGTAAACCGAGGCAAAACGGACAAAAGCGACCTCATCCACCTCTCTCAAAGCGGTCATCACCCGGTTGCCGATTTCGGCACTGGGGATCTCTTTGTCAAAATCCCGCTGGATGGAGGAGGAAATTTCAGCGGCGATCCGGTCGATCTCCGCCGAAGAAACATTGCGTTTGTAGCACGCCCGGTCGATACCGCGGCGGAGTTTGGCGATATCAAATTCCTCACGGGTGCCGTCAAGTTTGATCACTTTGAGTTCTTCTGAGCTGACACTTTCCAAAGTAGTGAAGCGGTTTCCGCAACCGAGACACTCCCGGCGGCGGCGAACTCCGAAACCCTCTTTGACACTGCGGGAATCAATTACTTTATCATCATTGCATCCGCATTTGGGACAACGCATATATTACTTCTCCTGACGCAAATACTCAACCACTGACAGCGGAGAAACGATCACTCCGCCGAAAGAATCATAAGCGGCACTTTTGCGGATAAGATTATCCATTGACCGCTGGAAATCATCCCAGTTTCTCCGCCGCAGTTTGCCCTCGGTCTCCGAAATGTGTCCGGCAATGGGAACGACAGCAAGGATTTTGCCTTTTTCACCGGCTTCAGCAAGTTCGCCGGCGATCATGCCGGGCAGTTTGCTGGGCAGATTGGCGGAATTGATGACCGCTACTTTGTCGGCAATGGCGGTGAAATCGGTGATTTTACCGCAGGAGAGTTGCCCGGAAACAGCGGCTTCATGGAAATAGTCAGGTACAGCGATGGTCAATTTGCCAAGTCCGGGCAGAGCGGCGATCTTCGTGGCGTATTCGAGAGATTCCCGCACAAGCATATCGTTGTCTTCGCCGATGCCGTAACGTTTTTCATCCCAGCGGTAGATGTGTCCTCTGGTCCTTTCGGTATTGTTCCCGTTGAAAAGATGGGGGGTGAGGATGATTGTCCAGCCGGAAAAACGGATATTTTCCGGGAGTTCAGCATTGTATCCGATGGATCTCTGCACCGCCTCACAAAGATCGGGGTACTGGATGAAAAGCCCTCTTATGAGGCGGTTGGCACGGTACTGACGGTAGAAATCCTGCTGGGAGAGAACCAATTCGACCGGAATATTGCGGGAAGCCGCTTCCGTAAGAAAAGCAGTCAATCTCTCATTAAGTTCCTGTTCGCTGGTCAGACAGCAGTAAATGCGGTTGAAGCCAAGCCGCGAAACCGCATCAAGCACCTCTTTATCCGTGAAACTGCCGGCAAATGCCGCCGGATAGAGTGCCACTCCCCGGAGAGGAAGTTTGGCAGTGATGCTTCTGAATTTCTCCGCCCTTGCCGAAGCAGCGGCGGTTTCAGCGGTGTGCGGCGGCAGTGAAGCAGGAAATACCGAACGCACCGGCGTATGTCCACAGCCGGAAATGAATAAAAGAGTCAACCCGAAAGTCAGAGAAGTAAGATAATTTTTCATGATCGTCCTGTTTGTTTACGGTTATAACATATCACCCATTAATATAGCACAAAACTGACGGATTTACAACTTTTCCGGCACTTATTGCGGTATCAGTTTTATGTTCAGCCAATCCGTTGCCGTCCTGCCCGGAGGTTCGGGAAGCTGATTAAGATCGTTGAGCAGATACATAGCAGATCTGTTCACGGCTTCATTGGGGCTTCTGGTAACTATTTTTTTGCCGATGACTTTGCCGTTTTTATCAACTCTCACAGCGATGACAGCGGCGGTATCATCGGTTATCCAGATACCGGACGGGCGTTTCCATTTGTCAAAAATGATTCCCTGCAATGATTTATCAAAAGCTGCCCATGCCGCCTCATCCTGTGCGGTTGCTCCGCCGGCAGGGGTACGGTTGTCCAAAGGGCCCTGTTTCTGTCCGGCATCACGGTTGCCGATGCGGACATTCTGATTAGTATTTTTACCACCCTGATACCGCTGATTCGGGTTGAATTTACCGGCATTGGGGTCGGTATAAACCTGCGGTTTCGGCTTGGGTTTAGGCTGCGGTTTCGGCTTCGGCTTGGGCTTAACCTGCGGTTTCGGCTTGGGTTTAGGCTTCGGCTGCGGCTTGGGCTGCGGCTTCGGCTTGGGTTTAGGCTGCGGCTTGGGCTTAACCTGCGGTTTCGGTTCAGGTTTCGGCTCCGGCTTGGGTTCGGGAGCAGGTTCCGGTTGGGACACTGGTTCAGGAGAGGGACGCAATCTCTCCGGGGGGCCTACTTCCGGGGCGTGCGAAGGCTCAATACCGCCAAGTTTCACCTTGAAAGCGATATCTTTTTTCTTTTCCTCATCGTTCCGCAGGAAATGGCATCCCACCGGCCCCAGAATAAAGATAACATGTGCCGCCAGAATGATCCCGAGCAAAGTGAGAAGTTTTATCTGCCTTACCATACTCTATTTCCCCTCTGCCTGCGTAACCAGCACGGCATTTTCAAAACCGCACTGACGGGCGATCTTGAGCAATTCAAGAACTTTTTCGTAAGTTTGTTCCCCATCGCCCCTGACCAGCAGATCCGGTTTGGGTTTGCGGGTGGAAAGAAGCGTAAGCTGATCGGCAAGTTCACTTTGGGAAAGCACCTTGCCGTCAAGCAGAAAAGTACCGTCTTTGGTCAATTCGACGGTATTGAAATTTTCGTCGGGCAATTCACTGCCATTCATCTCCGGGGGGGAAACACTGGTTCCGTATTCCATCAGCGGCATGGTGATCATAAAGGCGATCAGCAGCAGAAAAGTCAGGTCGAGCAGCGGAGTAACATTGATCTGGTCGATCGCTGCCATCGGAGTCCGGTTTTTGCGGCGGCGCATGGATGACCTCCTTAATCCCGGGAAACTTTCAACTGGGCGATTTTCACGCAGACCATGAATTCCTCGGTAAAGTTATCCATGGTTACAGTCAAATCCCGGATCATGCCGGTCAGCCAGTTGTAACCGACCAGCGACGGGATCGCCACTACCAGTCCGGCGACTGTGGTCAGCAACGCTCCGGCCACACCCGGAGCAAGGGCGGTAAAATCACTTTTCCCCGCCGCCGCAATACCGCAGAATGCCATCATCACACCCCAGACCGTACCGAAAAGTCCGCAGAATGGGCTCAAACTTACCAGCGTCGCCAAAACACCGATACGTTTTTCCAGTTCCTTGAGCTGGCTGGAAACTTCCCTTTCCAGAACAGCTTCCACCGCATTGAGCTGGGCTTCAGAGAGTTTGCAGGCAACGGGAACTCCTCTGGCATTGGTTCCCCCGGCTGAATAAAAGTCCAACAGTTTTTCCACCCCGGCACGGTAGATCGCCGCCGCAGGTCCGGGATTCATATCCGCTTCCCGGAGCAGTGCCGTTGTGAGCATATTGCTCTCCCCATACTGCTGGAAAATCGAAATAAAACGGTTGCAGAGACGCTTTGCCCGGTAGAGCGACCACCATTTGTCCAGCATCACCGTCCAGGTGAGAATACTGCCGATAATCAGAAGAACAACGATAAATTTACCTACGCTGTCACTATTCTCAAAAGCATAGTAAACTCCGGGGGCATCGGCGGCAGAAGCAAGAAAAAATGCGGTCATTACGGTCTCCATAGTGAAAAATCTTGAAAAATTTTGAAATTGTCCCTTTATAAAATATAATACCTGTATTATATTCTACAAGGAGCTGTAAATAAATTTTGCAAAAAAATATACAAGAGGATTCGAATATCATGGCAATAGTTCTCGGTTTTGATATCGGTGGTACCAAACTCGGTATCGGTTTGGGAGACACCAATGGCAAACTGCTCGGCAACTGCCGCCGGGATAACCGCAATACTGATCCGGCAGAAGTTCTCCCGTGGATGGCAAACGAAGCAAAAAGACTGGTCTCTGAAGCCGGATTGACCATGCAGCAGGTCGCCGCATTCGGCATTTCCGCCCCTTTTCCGGCAGATGCCGCCAGAGGGATCATGACCAAACCGACCAACAATCCCTTGTGGCGGGATGTGCCGATCCTCGATTTCCTGCGGAATAATCTGGGGATCCCCGGCTGTTTTGAGAATGATGCCAACTGCGGAGCCCTTGCCGAATGGTTCTTCGGTGCCGGCAGAAACTGCCGGGATTTCATCTACCTGACTATGAGTACCGGCATCGGCGGTGGGATCATTTCCGCCGGTAATCTTGTCCGGGGCGGCAAAGCTTTGAGTGCCGGGGAATTGGGACACATCTGCATCCAGCTTGACGGCAGGAAGTGTTCCTGCGGCATGAGCGGATGTTACGAGGCATATTGCGGCGGCAGGGCATTGGCTCTGCGGATGCAGGAGGAGATCCCCGGACGTAAGGATTCCATGCTCTACGAACTTGCCAAAGATGATTTCTCCAAACTGGATATGCACCTTTTGGAAAGTGCTTACCGGGCAAATGATCCCTATGCGGTTTCGCTCTGGGAGGAGATGAGCTTGCGTAATGCCCAGGCATTCGGTTTATTCATCAATGCTTTCAACCCGGAAAAACTCGTTCTCGGCACTTTGGCATGGGCGATCGGAGATATCTATATGGAACCGATCCTGAAAAAACTGGATAAATTCTGTTGGACAGAACCCAGAGAAGCATGTCAAATCGTTCCCAGCGAATTGAAACGGGAAATAGGAAGTTATGCCGGTATCGCCGCCGCGATGAATTATCTCAAGGAAAATGGTTTATTGGAGCTGTGAAATCATGAAAATCGTTATTGCAGGCGGAGGTCCGGCGGCGGTCGAAAGTGCCGTTGCCGCCCGGAAATCCTCTCCGGATGCCCAAATCGATATTTACAGTGAGGAATCTTTTCTGCCCTACCGCCGCCCGACCCTTTCCGGACTGCTGGGAGCAGACAGAAAATTGGATGACAAGACATTTTATATCAAAACCGCCGATTTTTTCACCTCGCAGAATATCGGATTTCACCCCGGTGAAAAAGCTCTGGCGGTGAAAGATAAAACATTGCTTCTTTCCAGTGGAAAAAGTGTTGTTTTCGACCGGCTTATCCTTGCCTGCGGCAGCAATGCCGTCCGTCCGGGATTGCCCGGAGCGGAAAGAGCATACACGCTCCGTTCTTTAAGAGATATGCAGAAACTTGCTTCCCGTCTGGATGAGGGGGTGAAAAATGCGGTCGTCATCGGCGGCGGTGTCCTCGGTCTGGAGATCGCTGACAGTCTGCTCACCCGTAAAATCAATACGGTGGTTCTGGAAGCATCCGCACAGCTTTTTCCCGGTAAACTGCCGGAAAACGATGCCGAAGCCCTGGCGGAAAGGTTGAATAATCTGCCGGGATTGCATATACACTTCGGCAAATTTGCGGAAAAGATCACGGAAGGATCGGTGATTCTAAAAGACGGTACTGTTTTACCTGCTGATCTGGTGATTTTCGCCTGCGGCAGTATTCCGGAACTTTCCCTTGCTCAAAGTGCCGGAGTTGTTACCGGCAGGGGGATCGTCGTCAATGAATTCATGCAAAGCTCCCGGGAGGATATTTTTGCCGCCGGGGATATGGCTGAATTCAACGGCAGATGTTTCAACTTGTATATGGATGCTGTAGCCAGCGGCAAAGTTGCCGGGAGCAACGCTGCCGGGGACAAAATCCCCTTTGCGGCAAAAATTTCTCCGGTGAGGCTTTTTGCTCTCGGAGAAAAGTTGACGATGCCGTGAAAAAAACGGCAAATCATCGACCGCAGGAAAGATTTTTTACAAAAAATGAGACAATAACAAAACAGGAGAAAAAAATTATGGATTTCCTTGAAATGATGAGACAACGCCGCAGCTGCCGTTCATTCGATCCAGCTAAAAGCGTTTCCCGGGAAGATCTGTTGAAAATCGTTGAAGCAGGCAGACTTTCACCCAGCGGATGCAACTCCCAGCCGTGGAAATTCATCGTGGTCGATTCCCCGGAGGCAAAAGAGAAACTCTGCGATGCCATCGTGGTCGGCAACGGTATGACCGGAGCCCCGTGGCGGCATCAGGTGCCGGCATTCATCATCTTTGTCGAACAGCCTGCCAAAGTCATGCCCAGTGTTATTGAGCATTATCACGACTCCCAGCGTTTCGCTCCCGGCGATATCGGAGCGGCTTGTATGAATATGTGCCACGAAGCATTCTCTCTGGGTCTGTCAACCTGCATGATCGGTATGAATGACCAGAAAAAGATGGAGGAGTACTTCGGTATCCCGGAGGGCAGAACCGTCCGGGTGGTGCTGGCAATCGGCTATGCGGCAGATGATTCTCCGGTGAATAAAGTCCGTAAACCTCTGGACGAGGTCTGCTCTTTCAACTTCTGGGAGTAAGCAGATAATAACAGGGAGCCGGCAACAGCTCCCTGATATTGGAATTACTGTTCCTGAGTATTCCTGAACATTTGCAGCACGATCCCGCTGACAAAGACGGGCAGCCACATTGCCGTTAACAAAATCCACTCTTTCAGCGACAGCAGAAACGGTGCTTTGAATGTGAGCTGAAAGATACAGATTTGCAAAAACATCATCGGCACGATAGCTGCAAAGGAGTAAAAGCACAATCTGCCGATGATCCTGTATTTCCGCATCGGTATATACAGCAGCAGAAACAGAAATGAAAGGAGCAGGTAATTTTTATTGTACGCTCCGGTATGGATGAGCAGAGTAACTGCCGTCCCGGTCAGAGAGAGTATTCCCGGGATCAAACCGGGATTTTGCCGAAAAAATTTACCGATCACATTTTGTTGTTTTTCCATAAAAACCTCCATAAAATATTTTTCACCGTCCCCATGACGGTGTTCCTACAGCAATACAAGCAATTCCCGTGCCATATTACAGATAAAACGGTAAAAATCCGGGTTGAAAAAATATAATGCCCAATGTAGATTATAAAAAACACATTATTGTCTCATTTTTTAAAATAAAGGGAATTATCAGTATGACGACCGTACTTTTTTCATGGATCGGATTCAAAGATTTGAATTATGTTGACAGTGTAATAAACCATTCTGATTTTTCCGAACATCTGAAAAAAGCCAAAACTCCCCGGCCCTCGGTATCTGAAAAATCATCCTTCAGCCCGGTCTGCGAAGCGGTAAAGCGTCTGAAGAAAAATTTATCACAGGTCATTCTGTTTTTTGATATTGATGACAGGGTACTCGGTTCACAATTTTCCGGCTTTATCGAAAGAAAATATGATATCAAGTGCAGTGTCTGCTACGCCGCCACTGACACCGGCAAAGTCCACAAATACAATGATTTGTACGGAGAAATCTTTCAAAAATGGCAGGAGACCGTTGACAATTTGACGGACATAAAACCATATTTCAATCTCTCATCGGGTACAACTGCGATGAATGCGATGTGGATCATTCTCGGCAAATCCAAGTATCCGGATGCCGAATTTATCCAGATCGACGATAACGGCAAAGCCAGTGAACCGTTTTCCTTTGACTTCAAGCTCAATGATTATGCCGTCAATAATGTTTTCAACCATCTTGATCTGTCGGCTTTTGACATAATCAAGGGCGAATCGGAAGCGATCAGGCAGGCAAAAAAACTTGCCGCCAAAGCCGGAAAAACGGAATTCAATGTATTGATTTTCGGGGAAAGCGGCACCGGCAAGGAGCTTTTTGCCCGGGGAATACACGATTCAAGCGTCCGGGCCGGTAAAAAATATATGGCAGTCAACTGTGCGGCATTTCCTGCCGGGTTGCTGGAATCGGAACTTTTCGGTCATAAAAAAGGAACCTTTACCGGTGCATCCGCAGACAAAAAAGGGTTATTCAAAGAGTGCGACGGCGGAACACTTTTTCTGGATGAGATCGAGGCGTGTCCTCCGGAAATACAGGCAAAACTTCTGCGGGTCCTGCAGCCAACTCCGGGAGCAAAGGCCACGATCCGGGAATTCAAACCAGTGGGTTCTGAAACCAATGAAACCAGTGACGTAAGGATCATTGCCGCCACCAATGAGAAACTGGAAAAAATCGGATTCCGTGCCGATCTTCTGACCCGTCTGGCGGTTTTGAGCATTACTCTGCCGGCATTGCGGGAAAGAGGCAACGATATCATCTCTCTGGCGAACATCTTTCTGAATGAGATAAAAAAACAGGTTCCGGGGATCTGCCAAAATAAATTTTTGGGAGATTCTGCAATAAAGTTTATTGAATCATGTCCGTGGAGCGGCAATGTCCGGCAGCTGCAGAATGCTCTTGCTCAAGCGGCAGTTTTCGGGGATAATGATGAAATCACCGCCGGGGACTTCGGACACATCGCTGAAGAATTCTCCAGTGCATTGCCGGAAGTGGAAAAAGTGCCGGAAACAGATATCCCCGGGGATATTCAAGCGTATTTGAGGAACAATGAATTGCGTTTGAAAAAGCACTTCATGCAGCTTGCTCAGGAAAAAAGCGGCAAAAAATCCGGAGCAGCAAAAATGCTGGGCATACCATATCAAACCTGGGATAACTGGGTCAAAGCATTGCTGAAAGAAAAATTTATAGATGATTCAGATATGTTGGCACGCTAATTGCTGGTTTATGACGCATACACCGTATATGCAGCAAAACAACAAATTTGATGAAAGGATGCCGCAATGATTACAATGAATTCTGAATTGATCGAAAAAATAAAATTGTATAATCTCGGAGAAAAATTTATCAAATCAGATTTTTCTCCGGAATATCTTGACTGGGATAAAGATCAGAGGAAATTTTTCTCTCTGTTAAAAGAGGGCAGGACCGTTTTATTTACTGTCAAGATCCGCCGGGAGGCATTGACAGAGGATTTCTGCGGCACCCTGCCGGGCAGGTTGTTGGAAATGGAGTGGCACCGGGAGGATATTTTAACATTCCGGATGCTCAATTTACCGATGATCCAAGAGACAGACAAGGTACCTGTTAGAATCGGAACGCCGATACCGTTGACTTTTCATGATTCGCAGCTCTTCTTTAATGTAACAGCAACAGATCTGCTGGATTGGCTCAAGACAGAGAAAAAAAATATCCCTGAACTTGTTCGGCATGCGGAAGTCAGGCATGAAGATTGGCAGTCGGTTTTTGAAAAAGCTCCCGAATGCATTGAAAAAAATACAAATTGCGGTGAAAGGTATATCTCCGTTGGTTTTTCGTTGGAGAAATTCCTTTTTTCCAATGAGAGGATACACCGTTACTTTACTGCGGTTGACGACGCTGACAGTCTGGACTTTGCTCTGACTTACCGTAACAGCGATATTGTCAATGCGATCAAAAACGATTCTCTGGAAAAATACCTGAAAACGTGTGATGTCATAAAATCCGGAAACAGAGCATTCCCGCTGCTGTTATCTCTGCTGTACCCGTCTTATCTGAAAGATTTTTCCAATTTCCTGAAAAAATTGATGAATCTTGATCCGCCGGAAAATCTTAAGGATGATATCTGGAAGCAGATTTGCCTTTCGGTGAAATACCGGCAGGAAGTATCTCCGGAGCATTGTGCGGAGGTTTTAAAAAAACTTCATGAAGAATTTGCTGATTTGGAAAAACTTATCGACGAAACAGAGGAAAGGTTTGCCGGATCGCAGGAGTTTTCTGCCGAAGATAAGGCAAAAGCTTATGACCGTGACCGGTCTGCCGATGCCGCTGAACTCGGCAAACGCTGGAACAATGAAGATCTTGTCCGTTTCGAAGATATATACAGTCCGGTAACAGGCAAAAAATCCTGCAAAACGATACTTTCTGTCATCAAAGCCGGACGTGAAAGCGGTTTTTGGAAAATATTTGACAAGATCCGGAGAGAAGATGTGCCCGGGGGGCTCTTTACCCGTGTCGATCTGCCGCTGAAATATATCTTTGAACCGGCTTCTCCGGATGATAATCGCCATGCCGGGATCGATAAGGGATCTTTTGCCGAATATTTTTACCTGTCTGAATGGAACAACGGGCGTTTGATAACCTCAATTGATGATCGCGGCAGCATTGACGATCTGGAGAAAATATATGATTGTTTTCTGACCATAAATATGTTTCTGGAATACGCCTCTGTTCAACTGTCAGAGCTTCCTTTTTTACGGGAAAAACTTTTGACTGCGGCAAATTATTTTGCTGATATTGAACTTGATACTGCCGGAAAGCTGCTCCGCCACGGGAAGCGTATCGCATATTTTTCCCAGGATTGCGGCATGTTGAAACTGATGCCGGAATCGCATATTCTGCTGTTCGTGGAATTTGAAAAACACGAAGCGGAAGCAAAAGCAAAGGAAGCGGATATAAGGGCAGAAGTGCAGAAGAATATATTTTCTAAATTAAACCATTCTATTAAAAATCTTGTAGGTTCTGTATCCAAAACATTAAGCTGGACCAAAAATGAATATGAATTATCCACTCCTGTCAGGAGATTGATAAACCGGGCAAGTCAGGGAGCTAATTTGATTTCGGCGATTGCCAATGCGATTTCTCTTTCGTATAGAGAAGATGGCGATTTTTGGAAAAAAGATTTGAATGCGGCGAATGATACTGAATCTATGAGTAAAATTATTCAGACCGCTTTATTTCAGGCTGTCCCCAATATCCTTTCGGGAGAAGATATTAACCAGTACCGTCATGAATACGAGTTGTATTTTCCGACAGAGGAGGAGCAAAAATCTGCTGAAACATCATGGTATCAAGCATCAAGTGCCGAATTGAAGCAAAAATGGATCAATGAAAATCTCTTTTCGTTAAATCTCAATATTGATGAATCGGTGAAAAATTTGCAAATCGGTGATAAATATGCCGCACTTACACACTTTTTCATCTTCTTCAGTGAAATTTTTCTGAATACGACAAAAGCAGTTGCTTATGTAGACAAACAATTACGGAAATGTGATGTCACCGTTACGGTCAGTGATGGTTTTCTTACCTTTGATTTGAAAAACTCATCATGTAGCGACCGTACTAACAAAAAAGATGGTTTCGGGCATATCATTATTGAAAATTACTGCAAGAAATTTGAAATCATAGATTTCAAAGAAATATATGACATGGAAGAAAAGATGTACAAATTGCATTTCAAATTACCAATTATTCCTATGGAGGAGTGAATAATGATTGGAAAAATTCTTTTCATTGATGACGAATGTCAAAGATTACAATCTGGAGAGCCTCACATTATTACAAATACAGTTTCAAAACTGGTAAAGGATGGTAAGTTGGAATATACACAGTGCGAAATTGCTGAAAGTTTTGCAGATGCAGTAAAAAAGATCATAAATGTAAAAAACGGCAACGATTACAGTTGGATATTTATCGATCGGAATTTAGAGAAATTTGCCGACATAAAAAATGCTAAAGAAAAATCTGTTGTTGTAGAGATTGAAGTTGATGATATCAAAATAAAATTTGATAATAGATTTTTTGAGAGTCTCGCTGGTTTTGAGGGGGATTATCTTTATTTTCTGTTGAGAAAAAATAGCGTGCCGTTGGAAAAAATATGCTTTTTGACTGCGAATGATCCAAAGAGTAACGGAGAAAATTCCGGATTAAAAACAAGTCACTTGGTATTTGACAAAGATATTCCGCAAACAATCGAGAAAGAAAAAGAATCGGTGCAAAGTAGTATTGGTGGGGATGACGATGAGTAATATGGCTAAAGATGAAAGACAATTGTATAACTTGATTGCTAATTCTTTGAATGTGCAAATAGGTTTTAGGCATAAAGATTTTTTTGGCAACAATCATATCGTATCTATTTTTACTAATACAGGGCTGCTGAATAAATTTCAAAATTTACTCATTAAAATAGAACGCAATGAGAAACCAGAATATGAAGACGGAACTGTTTTGCGTAATATGATTGAAATTATTGTGGCAGACATTTCCAAAAATGAAGAGATAACTGTTCGAGAGTATCTCAATCATGCAGATGCTTATTCAGCATTGTTTAAAAGAAAGCATACTGCACAAAATTACAAAAATATAATAGCATATTCAACAGTGGATGAAAACAATGTCAAAAAATTTTTGAGAACTAAATTAAGTGGAGATAAACTTGAACAAGAGGTTCAATATGTATTGCAGTACGCAACGGCTTGGCGGTTGGGAAACTTGTCTGAATTTTATAAAGGAGATATTCCCGAGGGATGTCCACCGAAATATATATTTTCCGGCATTGATAATATATATACTGTTACCTCAGAATGGTCCAGCCATGGAAAAAATTTAACCACGACAAAAGAACTTTCTTTAGAAGGTTGGAAGGCTATTGTTTTTGGGATGTGTCAAATATTACAGTGGGTCGCAGATACCAATCCCTGATATTTTTTATATCCCCGTATGTACCGGCGGGATTCGCAGTAAAAAGCGGATCCCGCCTTTGTTTTCAATAAATTTTATTGTTTTTATAACAATTATTATCCAGTTATAGGGGTAAAAATTATTTTTTCTTCCTGAAAAAACATTGGCACGCTTCTTGCTTTATGTGGGGTGCGGTTGAAAAAACAAATCAAACAAAAGGATCGTGCCGATGAAAAACTGCAAGCTTGACTCCGGACTGGTTATCAATCTCCACTTTACCAATGCCTGTAATTTCCACTGCAAGTTTTGCCATTCCCGCTTTGAAAAGAGCAAGCTCTCTTTGCAGGACTGGAAAAAAATAATCGGCAACATCATGAAAGGTGCCAAGGTCAAACGCTTCAACCTCGCCGGAGGTGAACCGCTCGCCGCACCATATATCCAGGAACTTATCGATCATATCCATTCTGTCGGAGTGGATTGTTCACTTATTACCAACGGATATCTGCTCGATTCTGCTTTCATCCGGAAAAATGCCGGTAAAGTTTCCATGATCGGCATCAGCGTCGATGGAGTCAGCCGTCAGGAAGATATTGCTATCGGCCGAGCTGACTGCCACGGCAATACTCTTGATAAAAACCGCCTGATCGATCTTGCAGATGAAATCCATGCCGCCGGGATCACGCTGAAAATCAACACCGTGGTCAATGCCCTTAATCAACACTGCGATTTCTCCGCTCTCATCGGCAGATTGCGGCCCGAACGCTGGAAGATCCTGCGGATGATCTGCATCAAAGATGTCAATGATTCACAGACGGATCTGCAGGTTTCCGATGCTCAATTCAGGGCTTTTGTTAAACGGCATATCGATTTTGCTCCGGTGGTGGAAGATTCGGCAGACATTTTCCATGCCTACATCGTGGTCGATCCGGAGGGCAGACTGGTGGATAATTCATCCGGAGCATACCGGATGAGCAATCCGCTTGCAACTAATCCTTTCGACCGGGAATTCGACAGGATCGGGATGGATTTTGACCGGTATTCCAAACGCTATCAGAGCATAGCGTAAAACATACAGCAACTATCAACTCAAATTTGGAAAGGAGGTGACGTTATGTGTTACTGCGATCATGACGATCAGGGACCGGAAGAGTCCTGGATGGATTACATGGACGAGGGCAGCATCAGCGGGAACGGTCCCGAAGATGACAACTATGATCCGGCATAATCTTCACAAAAACAAATTGCAACCGGCAGTCAGCAGCCCGCTGTGCTGACTGCCGGCAGTACGGACATAAACAGACTTTAACGGATACTTGCGGACAGCTCCGGGGACAGTTTGCAGTCTCTCCTATATGTAAAAACACCGATTATTCCACAAATAAAAAAGATATTTTTTTATCATTTTTCTTGCAGTACCAGGCTCTTAAAAACGGGGTTTCAGCAAATTTTTTTTAAAAAAATCCACCATGCAATAATTCTGCACCTTGCAAAAAATATTTTTCTGTGGTATATTTTGTGCTTCGGGTGTGTTAGTGAACAATTAACCAAAAAAGAAAGCGTAATAGTTGATGAACACCATTTTTTCCGAAGAAGCCGCCAAACTCGCGGCCAAAGTTGACTATCCCGTCGTCAATGTAACCAATACCAACGGCGTCGCCGCATGGGAAATCGCAGCTCCCGGCATCTTTATGAATGATGCCATGATCGAAAAGTTGCTCGCTCTCGCCGGTAACAACGGCAAAGTAATATCTTCCAATGTTGCCGAAATCAACAGCGGTGCCGCCGCCGATGACTTCCGCAACAAGAGTGTCAAAATTCTGACCGTCAGCGTCGAAAACGGTTCCGTCCCCGCTGATCCGGCAAGAGAGGTCGCTGAAATCCTGATCTCCGGCGGTGATGATTTCTTCGTTACCTACGGAAATTTCTCTTTCGCCGAAGCCAACGTCCTGAATGCCGCTGCTGAATTCATCCACAGCCAGCTCTCATTCATCGACCGCAACGCCTACACCCTCTGCGAAATCCGCCGCTTCATGGGGCTTTATCCGGAAATCACCCGTAAACTTATGGATAAATTCCTCGCCGGATGCCGCGACGTCGCCGACGTCAGAGAGGCTATCGCCAAAATCAACAGCGGTATCGCCGACAAAGATGTGAAAGTCAAAGTCGTCCTCAATTCCGCCGCCGAATTTTTCCGCTGTGTCATCCGCAGCAACTACAATCTGGAAAATAAAACCGCCTGTGCTTTCAAACTGGATCCCTCCTTTATGGCGTTTTTCGGTGAAGTCAGCGAAAAATATGTCCAGGCTTTCCCCCCGGAACGTCCTTTCGGCGTATTCTTCTTCTACCGTGACAAAATCAACGGCTTCCAGATCCGCTTCGCCAATATCGCCCGCGGCGGATGGCGTACCGTCGTCCCCCGTCCCGGCAACAGCCCGCTCGATAAAAAAGATGCCTACAATCAGGCTCACTGCGAACTTTTCCGGGAAAACTTCGTGCTTGCCAATACCCAGCACAAGAAAAACAAGGATATCTACGAGGGCGGTTCCAAAATGGTCACCATTCTGGAAAACCTCGACGGAGCCGACTTCAAAGCCACTCTCTGGGCCGCCCAGCGTGCCATTTTTGAAGCTTTCCTCGCCCTGCTGAAACAGGACAGCAACGATATCATCGAAATCGGACCGGATGAAAACATGTTCGATGAGATGATCACCTTTATGGGTGAACGCGGCGAAGAGGAAAATTACGTCCTCAAATCCGGTATCATCTCCGGTAAAGAAGATACCGGTATCAACCACAAACACTACGGCGTGACCAGCTTCGGTGTGTATCAGTATTTGATGCGGACATTGAAACATCTGAATATCAAACCGGAAACCGATGACTTTTCCGTCATCCTCTCCGGCGGTCCTTTCGGTGACGTCGCCGGTAATATGATGAAACTGCTCAACGGACGCAATGCCGACGGTTCCTACACCCTCGCCAATCTCCGCATCATTGCCATCACCGACGGCCCCGCTGCGGTTTACGATCCTGCCGGTATCGACCGTGAGGAGATCAGTGCCCTCATCCATACCGCTGCTCTGGATGCTTTCAACCCGGCAAAACTTACCGGCGAAGGTGCTTTCATGATCTGGAGCAATGCCAATGCCGAGGGTATGCACCGCATGTCAACCGTCGTCAACGGCAAGCTGACGGAGAAACTTATCAGCCACAATGAATTCATGCAGCTTTTCAGCAATAACATTTTCCGTGAAGCTACTGTATTCGTTCCCGGCGGCGGCCGTCCCCAGACCATCCACGACGGCAACTGGAGCAACTACGCCCCCAACGGCAAACCGATCATCAAAGCCATCGTCGAAGGTGCCAACTCTTTCACCACTCCGTCTGCCCGCTTGAAACTGCAGGCTGCCGGTATCGTCAACGTACTGGATTCATCCAGCAACAAGTGCGGTGTGATCACCTCCAGTTATGAGATCATGAGCGGTATCCTGCTGGAAAAAGATGAATTCATCGCCGACAAGGAAGCCCTGGTCGCCGACCTGATGGAGAAACTTGCCGCATGTGCCAACAAGGAAGCCGAGTGGCTCTACAAGGAATTCAACGCACGCAAAAATGTGCCACTGACCGACCTGAGCAACGAATTGGGCAACAAAGTCAATGAGCTTAAAGCCAAACTTTTTGACCTTTTCTCCGCCAAACCGGAATTGCTGGACGACCAGCTGATCCTCGATCACCTGCTGCCCATTTTCCGTACCAAATATGCTGACCGTGTCAACCGTCTGCCCGATCTTTACCGCAAAGCGATCGGTGCCGCCGAAGCCGCCAGCAGAATCATCTATTCTCCGGAAGATCCGGCGGTTGCCAAAATCATCGAAGCTCTCTGATAAAAGCAATCATTCCCACACGGGGCTGCTGTTATTTCAGCAGCCCCGCTTTCTTTTTACGGAAAAAGAAAGCGGGGCAAAGAAAAACTGGGTGTCGCGGCACTCCGCTGTCATGCCTTGATCGGACGCTTTTTGAAAAAGCTTGGCAAAACTCCGGCTCGGTTCAGCTCTGATTTTTTACGGAAAATTCCGGAAAAGAGTTTGCAAACACCCATTCCGGCATGTATTTTTATTATAGGATAGACACAAAAGACGGGGAATGAAATATGGAAACATCACGGGTACTGTGCTACTTCTGGGGGCCGGATCTCAAGTGGGATCTTTACGCCCGCAGCTGCGGTGAATTTATTCTGGTGCCGCCGGATAAGGAGGTGGCAAGAAAGGTGGATTTCGGGGAGGTTTTCTGGCCGGTTTCCGGGCAGTGCAAATTCCGGATGAATGGACAGGAACATGTGGTTCATTCCGGGCAGGTATGGTATTATCCGCCGGGTTCATATCACGATTATACGCCGCTTTCGCCGTTTCATTACTGCTGGTTCACTGTTGCCGGCGAGAGTGCCGGAGATTTTTTCAAACTGCTGAACATCCAGCCCGGAGTCAACTGTGCCGGGAGCTGTCCGGTAAATCTTTTCACCCAGCTTGGTGCTGAAATCAATGTCCACAGTGCCAAACACCGCCACAATGCCATTTCCACGGCGTTCCGGATCGCTTCGCAGATAACTTTCCTGCCGCAGACCAGAGAAGTTACCGGCAAATCCATGGAAAACAGTAAAAAAATGATCGAGCAATCCTTTGACAATCCTGATTTGAGTGTTGCTCAGTTAGCGGAATCACTCAATCTGCACCGGGGCAGTTTCAGCAGGGCATTCCGTAAGACATTCGGCACAACGGTTTCGGATTACATCACCTTTGTCCGTTTGCGTAATGCGGTGGAGATGCTTTCAAACACCAATCTTTCGATCCGGGATATTTCGGAAGCCTGCGGTTTTGATACGGCGAATTATTTCTCCAAAGTTTTCTCCACGCACTTTAAGATCACTCCGGTGCAGTACCGCAGACAGTTTGCCACCAAAATGGTAAAAAAATAGTTTTTGTGAAAAATCTTTCCTTCCGTCTCCGTTGCTCTACGCCCTGACAAGCCGGGTGGAGCAGAACCGATAGCAGAAATATACATATTTTTATCAGATTTGTCCATTTTATTTTTGAACTTTTTACGGTATAATTAGTACGTTCACAATAAAAATGTATATTTTATGCAAAAAACGGTAAAAAATACCGGTAAAACAAAAAAAAGGAGTATAACTATGACAAAAAAATCTACTGTATCACTCTCCGGCCGGAGAGTGAAGCTCATGAGCTTCACTCTGATCGAACTTCTCGTTGTCATCGCCATAATTGCCATTCTTGCGGCGATACTCCTGCCTGCCCTCAATTCTGCAAGAGAATCAGGCAAACAATCCAACTGTCTGAGCAACCTCAAACAGATCGGTGCCGGTACTCAAATGTACGCAAATGATAATGATGATAATATTGCGATCTGGATTAGGACGTTGCCTGGTATGTCATGGTCAGGATGGGAAAATGGGGTAAATCAATGGATGTACAGTTACGGTGGAGTTTTATTGCATTGTCTCGGATATATTGATGGAACCAGTACCGGAGCAACAAAACTCGGCTTACGTTGCCCGGTTACATTCCAACCCAAAGATGATATTGAACGAAAAAACTTCTTATATTACGGTTACGGTATGAATCCAGGCTGGAGTAAAGATCCCAAGGGAGCAGTTGTAGCATTGGGAACTGATAAGAAAGTAATGGAAACAAGTGGTATGGCAAGTAGTGCTCCATGTATTAAAACTACCGGGAATGAGTATAGGAACAATGGATGTATTCCCGGTTTGGTTGGAAAAATTAAAAACCCCGGAGAAATCATGATTTACAGCTGTTTTGGTCCGACAACTGAATCTGCGATGCGTCACTATCCCAATTTCCCAAGCTGTAATGCCGATGGTTCCGGAGTGGTTCGTCGTGATGCAAATCAGGTTGTTCGTGATTACCTCAACGGTTTGACCGTCACAATTCCGGTAAATACCGGCTACGTTCAAAACAAAGCTTTGCTGAAAATTGGAAATCTTGACTGAAAAATTAATATAAAATCAACATAACAATACAACCATAAAAGGAGAAAAAGAAAATGAAAAAATTTATTGCTGTTATCGCCGCCACGCTGGCTTTTTGCGGAGCTTACGCCGCGGATTTCTCATTTGAGATCAATGAGCAGACCGAAACCACCGCTCCGGGCAAACCTCTGACGGTCGATGTCACTGCCACTGTACCCGAGGGTTACCGCTGGGCGGCATGGACATTGACCGTATTCCGCAACGGTGTCCCCGCAGAATTCCCCGCCGCCCTCAATCTGGAGAGCAAATTCTCCAAAGCCAAACGCCCCGAATGGAGCTATTGCAACATTTTCACCAAATGGTTCGTCAAATCCGATAACACCCTGCAGAAAAAATTGACCATCCCCACCACTGACAAGTGGCCCGTGGGCAATTATAAATTCACCATTCAAGGACTTTTTTCCAAACCCGGAGTCAAAGGATACAAATACAAATCTTTCAAAGTCCTTTTCACTCTCGAACTCCCCGAAGCTGATGAGACCGCTGCTGAAACTGCCGGAGAAACTGCCGAATGAAAAAGTTTTTTGCCTTCCTTGCCGCGGCAGGCATCCTTTTACCGCTTGCCGCCAAAGAGGTGGTGATCCCTTTCACCGCCAAAGCTCCCCAAATCGACGGTCATCTTGACGATGACTGCTGGCATGGTCCCGGGAAGTGGTACAACGGCTTTACCACCAATTTCAAAAGACAGAAATCTGCTGTCGAGACCCGATTCAGAATGTGCCACAACGGCAACACCCTTTTCATCGCTATCGAAGCAATGGAGCCGGAAATTGCCAAACTCCGCAAAGATGTCCATATCGCAGATTCACCCAATATCTGGATGAATGACTCCTTTGAAATTTTCCTCTCCCCGGAGGCGAAAAAAAGCTACTGTTACCACATAATTCTCGATGCCGCCGGTCAGGTGAGCGACGCTTTCTGCGAAGACAACAACGCCGGTGGATACAAAAGCGAGAGGATCTGGAACAGCAATATCAAGGTCAAAACCGCCGTTTCCTCCGACCGCTGGTATCTGGAAGCAGCTCTGCCCATCGGCAGTATGACCCTGCCTGCCAAACCGGTTTTCACATTGAATGTCGTGCGTACCCGAAATGCCCGCCGCCCGGCGGAAGTTTCCAGTTTCGCTCCCAATCCGCTCTCCAAAAATCTCAATCCGGTGATCTTCGTACCGGCAAAACTTGATAAATTCGATCCTTCGCTTTTCACCGCCACGATCGACTGCCCGGAGGCTGAATTGATCAAAACTGCCAACGGGTTCAATGCCAAATTCACGCTTCACAGCGGATATACCGGTAAAAGAATGCAGATCGTTACCGCTGTCGCAACCCTCTTTGATGCCGATGGCAAAACCGTCGCAACCAAAAAACTCCGGTTCGAGCTGGAACCCAAAAAATTCCAGAAACCCTCGATCACCGTCAAAGATATCAAACCCGGCAAATATCTCCTCGATGTCCAGTTGACCGGCTCCGGTTCAAAGAAACCTCTGCTCGCTTCACTGCGTAAAAATATCACCTTTGACTACACACCCATTGCTATCAACGTTACCCATCCGACATACCGGAATGCAGTTTTCGCCACGATGAAAGATAAGCACGTGCGTGCCCATGTGGACTTCAAAGAACTCAAAGGGAAAGATTTCGTCATCACCCTGACCGGACCTGCCGGAGTCATCAACAAAGTTTCCGGCAAAGCCGGTGATTACCGGGATGTCGATTTCGACCTCACCAAAGCTGCTGACGGCGATTATGAACTTGCCGTGGTCTGCGGTGATGTCTCCGCTAAAAAGATCATCCGTAAACTTCCACCGAAAAAAGGTGAAGTCCGGGTCGATGAAAACGGCGTTACTCTCGTTGACGGTAAACCATTCTTTCCTTTCGGCTGGTACGGCAACGATGATGCCGCCGGAGCTAAAAGCTGGATAAACTCCATTCTGGATACCGCTTTGTACGTTACTCCCGAATCTTTGCAGAATGCCTTTGCCAGACGGGAGGCCATGGGCGTGAAAATGATCATTTTCCCCTATCAGGAATTTACCAAAACCGGCGGATGGAAAATTTTCTCCGCCAAAAACCGTACCGCAGGTCTTACCAAAGAACAGAGAGAATACCTGACCAAATTCATCCCCACCATCCGGGATAACCCCAATCTGCTGGCGTACTACCTCGCCGATGAACCGGAAAACCGGGACAACAACCCCAGATGGTACAAGGAAGTAAGCGATCTGCTCCGGGAACTTGACCCCTATCACCCCTGCATCATGCTCAACTGGGGTATCCCCGGTATCAGAAGATTCTATGAATCCGCCGATATCCTCATGCCCGACTGCTATCCGACCTACTATGAGGACGGCACTACCGGCAAAGTCCGTCACTGTTCCTCACAGTGGGCAGAGGCTGCTACTGCATTGCGTCCAAGCTGGTTCATGCCGCTGGTAGCTTCCTGGCCCGCCCGCAACCGCAACAATGTCAAGGGCGTCCCCCCGACTTACGACGATATCCGCAGTCAGGTTTTTCAGGCATTGATCCACAATGTCAAGGGCTTCAATCTCTACGCCTACTTTGAATCCCAGCGTTTCTCCTCGCTGATGATCTCCCCCGATCAGATCGGCAAGACTCTGATGTACCTCAAAGATCAGCTTTTGCAGGATACTCTGCCCGATGCGGTCAAAGTGAAAACTTCTCCGAAAATGGATCACTTCCAGGCCGGACTGAAAACCGGAAAAGCCGGAAATATCCTCATCGCTGTCAATACGGTAATGAAAGCAACCACTGCAGAATTTACTGTATCTTCACCGCTTGCCAAAGAACTTTTCGTCGTCGGTGAAAACCGTTCCGTCAAGGTCGAAAACGGCAAATTCACCGATAAATTCGCCCCCGGCGAAACTCACATCTATGTCGAATCAAGAGCTTTGGCTGACCGCTGCCCCAGTGTGGCAGGAACCCGCAAGGCGATCGACGATCTCCGCAAGAGCCGGAAAAAAGCAGGCAATCTCGCCGGCATGGGCGAAATGCTCGTTGCAGATTATATTGATTATTCCGCAGGCAAACTCCCTGCCGGAGCCGTCGAAGTAACTGCTTCATCCGATCCCAAAAACTTCTTCGCCACGGCAAAGACCGGTTCCCGTTACTATCTGGTGGACGGACTTACCAAACCTATGAGTGTTGAATATACCTGGAGTCCAGACCGCAAAGATACCGCTCCATGGGTCAAAATCAAACTCCCGGCAAGTGCCGCATTGGGCGAAGTCAGACTTTACACTCCCTCCGGCAATCTGCAGAAAGGTACTGTCGTGGTCAACGGTAAGAAATTCCCCTTTGAGAATCCCGGCAAAGTCGATATGCTCACCGTATATCTCAATGGAGAAATCAGCAATACCGTACTGGTACAGATCGAAAAATACAACCGGGGCAATACCGGCAGGATCGCCGGCAGACTGCTTACCGAAATAGAAGTCTATGGAGCAAAAAAGATGGATAAAAATGTAGTTTTGCCGGAGAAAACCACTCCGGCAATGGACACCGCCGCAACCGAATTGAAAAACTATCTTGAAAAAGCGGCAAACAATATCACCGCCGACGGTCAAAATGCCGTTTTTGAGCTGGTCAATGACCCCGCTCTGGCGGATGAAGCATGGGAAGTCAAAGCTGTCGGCAACGGTAAGATCCGGCTTGCCGGAGGCGGCGAAAGAGGTATTCTCTATGCCGTTTACAACTTTCTGGAAAAGCAGATCGGCGTCCGCTGGTTCTCTCCCACGGTCGAATATGTCCCGGTCAAACAGGATATCGATCTGACCGGGATCAACCTCAAAGGCAGACCTTTTTTTCGCATCCGCAACGTTTACCGGGCACCGCAAACCGCCGATGAAGGTCTTTTCTCCGCCCGCAACCGCATGAATCAGGAGGGCGAATGGCCCATCCTCGCTGCCCGTTACGGCTCCGGAGTTGACTTCGGCTCACCAAGCCACTGCCACAGCGTTCAGGCTGGTTACTTCCCCGTGGAAAAATACTTCAGGGAGCATCCGGAATACTACGCCATTATCGACGGCAAACGCAACGGTTCACTCTGGTTCGGTCAGCTCTGCTATTCCCGGCCCGGTCTGGCACAGGAATTGATCGCCAAACTCAAGGAATTCATCCTCGCTGATGAAGCCGCCGCCAAAGCCAAAGGTCAGGCCGCCCCCATGATCTACGACATCTCTCTCAACGACAGCCGCAACTTCTGCCAATGCCCGGAGTGTGCGGAAAAGGTCGCCAAATACAACGCCAGCGGTACGGTGATGCTGGTTCTCAATGAGATCGCCGCCGCTCTGGCGGAATTCCGCCCCAACTACCGTTTGCAGACCCTCGGATATTTCGCCACAACTGAACCGCCCAAAGGCGGTATCAAACCGGCAAAAAATATCCTCGTCCGGGTCTGCAATACCGAAACTTTCCTCCACGTCCCCATTACCCACGAACTCAATACCAAATACCGCAAACAGGTCGAGAGCTGGGCAGCACAGGCTCATGAATTATTTGCCTGGGAGTACAGCATTACCTACGGCAGTGCCGGGAGAATGCCCTATCCCAGCGAATTCAACATCGACGAAAATATGCGGTTTTACAGCAAAAACAAAAACATCGGTCTCTTTTTTGAACATGAAAATCCCGATGTCAACGACTTCTATGACTGCAAGGTCTGGATGGAAGCAAAACTTATGGAAGATCCCAAACTGGACGGAGAAAAACTCCTGAAAGAATTCTGTGAGAAATTCTACGGCAACGCCGGTAAAAAAGTT
Organism: Lentisphaerota bacterium; assembly: GCA_015061685.1. GTDB lineage: Bacteria > Verrucomicrobiota > Lentisphaeria > Victivallales > Victivallaceae > UBA1784. Next base: position 29,065 of record SUWD01000028.1, read on the forward strand.
CTGGAATACCGCTACGCTCTCCGGGATGCCGCCTTTGCCAATGATTCGCAGGTGAGCTACTTTTTCCCCGATCCGGAAGATTTCTGCTTCCTCAACTGGGAAACCATGAAAAAATTGCAGAATATCTATTCCGAAGCAAGAGAGACCGTCAAAGATGACCCGGATAAACTCCATCACGTCAACCGGGCTTTCATGGCTCTGGACTTCGCTCTGGCAAGCGGTTTGACCTGGTTCTACCGCCTCGAAGCATCCGCCGCCGGTGAATATGACCGCTTCGAAGCTATGCGTCTGGAAGCCGCCGAAAGATTCTATAATTGTGCCAGAAAGAGCATCGATGAGCTGGATTTCATCGAAAAACGCCCCGTCTCCGTCAAAGCCCGCAACACTGTCAGCGAAAATTACCGCAAAGCTCTGGAATTGCCCCGCATCGTCCTGCCAATTCATAAAGACAAGGTTATCGTCGGCCCGGATGCATTCAGAGGCAACAACCTCAAACTCAATGCCGGAGATCAGTTCCTCGTCAAAACATTCGTCGAAATGCCGATATTCAAAACCTACAACGGCAAAATCAATCTGACCGTCGGCAGATGGAATGTTTCCGCCCAGAAAGCAACCACGCTGGATACCCGCAGCTGGAATCTGCAGGAGATCAAAGGCAAAGGTCCGCAATTCGTTGACGCCGGTGAGTGCATCATGGACGGCGATGATCTCATCCTGACCATGTATTCACGTCAGGCTCTCAACTTCCGCTTCAACTGGCTCTATAAGAGATTTGCCGGTAAAAAAGTGAAACTGCGGGTCGAAGTCCAATACGATGGCGGCAATACCCTCAAAGTCGGTGCCATTGAAATTTCTGAAGTCAAATAACAAAATTGACAGCACGGGGCTGTTGCAAAACCTTGCAGAGGTAAGCAACAGTCCTTCTTGTTTTTTCAGGGAGAAACAAGTTTCTGCTTGAGTAATTCAGTACATTTTTTCTATTTATCCAGAAACAATTCGATTACCGGCAGCGGGCAATTTTCCGGTGAAGTCACCGGCAGAGCCAGCCGCAAAGCTCCGTCTGCCGGGACATTCGGCCCGTTGACATTGCCGTAAAGATTCTCCGTGAAACGGATCTCACTGCCGTCATGAAGCATCTGGGCATAACTGACTTTGCCCGCCAGATTGGGCAGGTCGATGCGGCGGTCGGGCCATGAAAACAAGTGGAGATAGAGCCGTTTTTTCTCCGGGTTCCAGGTGTAGCGGCAGAATTCCGGTTCCGGGAATTCCGCTGGGGCACCGCAGCAGTTGTGGATCGCTTTTTTGTGCCACTTCATCCATTTGCCCAGACTTTCAAGCAGAGATTCGGTGTGTTCATCCAATGCCCCCCGGCTGGTGGGGCCGATATTGAGCAGCAGATTGCCGCCTCTGGAGGTGTGACGGATAAGCATCTGAAGCAATTCGGCAGGGGTTTTCCACTGCTTTTCTCTGGTGTAACACCATTCGCCGTGAAGCACCTGACATCCCTCCCAGTGTTTGGGATTGCCGTTTTTATCAAATAATCCCTGCTGGGGGATGTTCTGTTCGGGAGTGTCAAAGTCATCATGTCCGGGCAGGCGGCTGATAAGAATTCCCTCCTGAAGCTCCCGGCAGAGTTTCTCCAGATTGTCCATGTCCCAGATGTGGGCGGTATCCGGATAAGAACCGTCGAACCAGAGCAGGTCGATTTTGCCGTAATTGCTCAAAATTTCCCGCACCTGACCGTGGAGGTACGCCCGGTAGGGCAGGAAGTCACACTCTTTTCCGATCCCTCTTTGCGGATGCCGGGCATCGTGGGGATAGTTGGGGTGGTGCCAGTCGGGCAATGAATAGTAAACACCGATTTTCAATCCCTCGTTGCGGAAAGCGTCGATCACCCCTTTGAGAAGATCTTTTTCCTGATATTTGTAATCGGTCAGTTTGCTGTCAAACAGGCAGAATCCGTCATGATGTTTGGCGGTGAAAACAACATACTTCATGCCGGCATTCTTTGCCAGTTTTGCCCATTTTTCCGGTTCAAAAAGATCCGGTTCAAAGTGCTTTACATAGCGGTCATAATCCTCATCGGTCATCTTTTCGATGGATTTTATCCAGGTGTATTTTGCCCCCATGGAATAGACGCCCCAGTGGATGAACATCCCGAATCTGCCGGTATCGAACCATTGATAATTTTTTGTCATTGTAAAATCCCTGCTTGAAATAACTGATTTATAAATTCCGTGATTTCAGAACAATATAAAATATATATGCAAAACCGGCACGATACAATAGTTTTAAAATTTATTTTTCAAGTTTAATAACTGATTTATTTTCTTGTTATTGTCTCATTTTTTGTGAAAAATATTTCCTGCGGTGGTGCATTGCGGGCAATCTCTTTCTTCTCCAAAAAATCTCCCTGCGGCCGCGGGAGAGCGGCCTCGCCGCTCGGGCTTCGCCCTCGGCGGTTGCAGTCGATTTTCCGGAGGCCTCG
>SUWD01000029.1 GCA_015061685.1 Lentisphaerota bacterium
AAACCCTCGGTTTCGCTCAAAGAATTGATGATGAATATTGTGTTGGGGGCAAGAGATGAAGATACTCTGACCTCGCTTGCAAACCGGATCATCCGGCTCAATTCGCAAATGAGTAAAGGCGAAAAGAAAACCTTTGAAATGCAAGTCGGCATTTCTGCCGGAAAACTGGCAGAAGATCTTTTGAATGCCTTTGATGAAGATATTTTGACTAAAAAGGCACAAGAGAAATTTTCGGTAAGTGAACCGACCGCAGAACAGATCGCCGAAGTAAAATCCGAAGAGATCAAAAATGCGGTGCAGCCGATATTGAATCCGGAAGGCAGAGAGTGCATTGAAAACATCCGCCGCAGTCACGAGCAAATCATTGATAATGTAAATCTTGACACCGTGACCTTTGCCGGATTTGATACTCAGCAGACTGCCAATGCCGAACGGGTGATATCCACATTCAAACAATTCATCGAAGAAAACAAAGATGAGTTGCTTGCTTTGCGGATCATTTACAGTCAACCGTATAAAGACCGCCCGATGGTCATTGCACAGTTGAAAGGACTCTATGCGAAATTGACTGCCAAAGGCGTAACAGTGGAACGGCTCTGGGATTGCTACGGTATTCTCAAGCCGGAAAAGGTCAAACACGGAACTATGGCACAGCTGACTGATTTAATTTCTATTGTCCGTTTTGAGCTGGGATATGCCGATAAACTGGAACCCTTTGCCGACCGGGTGAACTACAACTTTATGCAGTGGACACTCAAACGCAATGCCGGTGCTGTCCACTTTACCGAAGAACAGATGGAGTGGCTGCGTTTGATCAAAGATCACATCGTTTCCTCTTTGAGCATCGTCCCTGATGACCTCGACTACACCCCATTTGACCACAAAGGCGGTTTGGGACGTTTTTATCAGGTTTTCGGTGAGCAGTACGAATCCATCTTAAACGAAATGAATGAAGTACTGGTGGCGTAAAATGTTTTATTACAGATATCGTTCAGGTAGCGAATTGTCAATAAAAGAACTTATTTATGATGAGTTATATTTTGCATCCAGAGCAGAATGTAACGATCCATACGAAGGGAAGATTTTTGCCATTTTTGAGAAAAATGAAGATGCTTGGAACGATTTAATTCGTCTGGCTTTGAGGAACAATGCAATTGTAAACAAAAGCACTGAATATCTAATCGAAAAAATAGTTTCATTTTGTGTCGATAAATCCCCTGTTCTTTTTGAGCACTTTATTAATATATCGGAAGAAGAGTTGTTCGCCATTGCGAAAAATGAATTTGAAAAAATAATATTAAAACTCATGCTTGCAGTAGTCAAGCAATATATCCTTTTATATATGCCGGAAGAGCGGTACTTTGCATCTTTTTCAAGAAAACGGGATATCAACCTTATGTGGGCTCATTATGCCAATAACCATCGAGGATTTTGTTTGATATTCAGACCTGTTGACGGTAAAATCAAGCAAAGTAAATTGTGGAAACAAACTCAAATTGTATATTCCACTCCGAATTCGTTTTCACCGCAAATGTCTTTTGCAATTCCTGAAAGCTTTAAGATAAAAGACGTAGAATATTTGACAGAACCAAAATATTTTGATGGTTTTAACTATTTTCCAAGGCTGGCAATAGAAAATGCTTTTACAGAAGACCAAAAAAAAGAAATAGCCAATAGCCGGGAAAAAATATATTTGCAAAAGCATTCTACTTGGAAATATGAAGAAGAATCAAGGATAATTTTGCAAAGTGGAATACCTTGGCTGGCAGGAGAACAATTATCGCTCTCCCCGCATCAGCGACTTTTCCATTACGATTCAATTCATTTGGCGGGAATTGTTGTTGGAGTAAATATGCCGCAAGAACAACGCTTTAGGATTGAAGAAATTATGGCGGAAAAAGCAAAACGGCAGTATGAAAGTCTTGAAAAAGAATTTATTGTTTCTGATTTGGTTCTGTTTGAGGAAAAATTATCCAAAACCAATCGAAAACCTAAAGTTGTTGCTTGTAAAATATATGGTTCAAAAACAACGATTGACAGAAAAGACAAGGATTTTTCTTATCGCTTTAAGAGATGGGAAGAGGGATATGCTGTAAAATATACTGACAGAATCGAAGAAATTCGGTTGGTATAAAGATTCAATGCAAATAGATATGGTAATTTGATTGAAATGCAGATGATGGAATGGACAGAATATAAATTGGAAGAGTTATTGGCTTATGAACAGCCAACGGCATATATTGTAAACTCAACTGATTATCACGAAAGTTATAAAACACCTGTATTAACCGCAGGCAAGTCATTCATCATTGGTTATACGGATGAAACAACAGGTATTTATGACAAATTACCTGTAATCATATTTGACGATTTTACCACAGCTTCGCAATATGTAAATTTTCAATTCAAGGTAAAATCTTCTGCAATGAAGATATTGACTGCTAATTCTGAATTGGTGTTGCCCAAATTCATTTTTTACAGAATGCAGACAATACAATTCGATCACAGTACCCATAAACGTTATTGGATTCAGCAGTATTCTCAAATTAAGGTGAAAGTCCCCCCGCTGCCGGAGCAGGAGCGGATCGTTGCCAAGATCGAGGAACTTTTTTCGCAGCTGGATGCCGCCGTCACCGAACTGAAATCCGTCAAAGAAAAACTCGCCATCTACCGCCAAGCTGTTTTAACAGCGGTATTTCCTAGCGTAAGCGGTGAAAATATGGTAACATTAGATTCAATATCAGAAATATCAGGTGGCATAACTAAAGGGCGTGATTTGACCAATGTTGAGACCATTGAATTACCTTATTTGAGAGTGGCTAATGTCCAAAATGGTTATTTGGACTTGTCTGAAGTAAAGGCAATAAAACTTAAAGTTAGTGAAAAGCAAAAATATCTTCTTCAACTTGACGATGTTCTCTATACCGAAGGTGGCGATCGGGATAAATTGGGTAGAGGTACGCTGTGGAAAAATGAAATATCTGAATGTGTTCATCAAAATCATATTTTCAAAGCACGTATAAATAAAAACAAAGCTCTTCCTCAGTATGTGGCACTGTGGTCTATGAGTTCATATGCAAGAAATTACTTTTACCACAAAGGGAAACAAAGTGTTAATTTAGCTTCTATTAACAAAACTGTTTTATCTGCATTACCCATTCCATTACCCTCTATTTTAGAACAAAAGAAAATAGTAGAAAATATTGAGGAAAAACTTTCTGTTTGTAACAATATTGAGCAAACTGTTGATACCGCTTTGCAGCAAGCTGCTGCACTTCGCCAGAGTATTTTGAAACAAGCCTTTGAAGGAAATTTGTAATGGATAGACATTCGCAAACGCTTAATCTTTTGATTAACTATTTAAAAAGAAACGGATTTCCCGATAATGCAATAAGTATTGAATGGGGGACCAAAAGAAAATGGGTTGTTGATCTCGCAATTATGGCAAAAGAGTATGATACTCCTGTTTCAATATTTGAGATAAGAGCATTAAAATCTCAAGAATCAATAAAACGTGGTATTGATTCATTAAAAAGAGCCGTGACATTATTGGAATTGACAGTTTCTTGTTATATTGTTTTTTGTAACAAGACTGGTGATGATGTCGAAATATTTAATGTTACGGACAATGTTTATAACGGAACGAATATTGATTTTAACAATTTTAATAATCCAGAATTTACTTGCGAGGTCATAAATTTTGAAGCTATGCAGCTTGGCATTGAAGCCAAAAGCAGAGAGCATAACAAACAAATACAAGAGAAAAAGCAAGAAAAATTAGATAGATATTGTTTTTGGTTACTCCCTTTTTATTGTATCATTGTCATGCTGCTTGATTGGTTGAAAATTTATACAATAACTTATGAGCGCTTGTTAGTTCATGGTGCATTTTTGGTTTTAAATTTACTCCCATTTTTTAAAGAAATATCACTGGCAGGCGTATTGCTGAAACGTAATCCTGATGAGGAAAAGAAATGACTGAACAAACTTCATCAATTATCTCCAAAGTCTGGGGAATGTGCAATCCCTTGCGGGATGACGGGGTCTCTTACGGGGATTACCTTGAACAGTTGACCTATCTCATCTTTTTGAAGATGTCTTACGAATACTCCAAGCCGCCGTACAAGCGGACAAGTGGCATCCCCGCCGGTTACACCTGGGAGGATATGAATACTCTCAAAGGTGCGGAGCTTCAGGATAAATACGAAGCAATCCTCGACCGTCTCGGCGATGAGGGCGGTATTCTCGGGCGTATTTTTGCCGATGCCTCCTGCAAGATCACCAAAGCTGCGATCTTGTACCGCATCGTCCAGATGATAGATTCTGAAAACTGGGTCGCTATGTCCAGTGATGTCAAAGGCGATATTTACGAAGGCTTGCTGCAGAAAAATGCCGAAGATACCAAAAGCGGTGCCGGACAGTATTTTACTCCCCGCTCTGTCATTCAGGCAATGGTTGCTTGCGTTCGCCCGGAACCGAACAAAACCGTTATGGATCCATGCTGCGGCAGCGGAGGTTTCCTGCTGGCAACTCAAAAGTTCATCACCGAAAACTTTTCCCTTGACCGGGATGCTAAAGAATTTCTCAAAAAAGAGGCTTTCCACGGCGGCGAATTGGTGCGAACCACCTACAAACTCGCTTTAATGAACCTTTATCTGCACAACATCGGCGATATTTATGGAGAAGTTCCCATCACCCGGGGCGATGCTCTGATTTCTGATCCCGGCGGTCGTTACGACTATGTTTTGACAAACCCGCCCTTCGGTACAAAATCTTCCATCTCTTTCACCAACGAGGAAGGCGAAGAGGAGGACGAAGAACTGGTTTACAATCGTCAGGACTTCTGGGTTTCCGGCTGTTCCAACAAACAGCTCAACTTCATTCAGCACATCAACACCATATTGAAAGCCACCGGCAAAGCTGCCGTAGTTGTTCCCGATAATGTCTTGTTTGAAGGCGGTGCCGGTGAAACCATCCGTAAGAAATTATTGCAAACCTGCGATCTGCACACTATTCTGCGGCTGCCCACCGGAATCTTTTACAAGCCCGGTGTTAAAGCAAATGTTCTCTTTTACGACAAACGCCCTGCAAGCCCCGATTGCCAAACCAAAGAGGTGTGGATCTATGATTTGCGGACAAACAAGCACTTTACCCTGAAAAAATCTCCGATGACCTTTGAAGATTTGCAGGAGTTCATCGAGTGCTATAATCCGCAAAACCGTCATAACCGCAAAGAGACCTGGAGCGAAAGCAATCCCGATGGACGCTTCCGCCGTTTCACCATTGATGAAATCCTTGCCCGCGACAAAACCAGTTTGGACATCTTCTGGATAAAAGATCGCTCTCTGGCAGATTTAGACAACCTCCCCAGCCCGGATGAACTCGCCACCGATATCATGGAAAGTCTGCAAAGTGCATTAGAAAGCTTCCAGCAGCTCACCGCCAAACTGGGGAAGTGAATGTATATGGAAATAGAATGGAAAGAACCAGAAGAACTTGAATCGCTGGCCTTAAGAATTATAAAAAAACACCAACCAACGGCTTTAGAAAAACCGCAAGCAATAAACACAAATGTTGTGGAGCAGACTGCTCCGGTCGTAAATCCTTTGGATGAACTCGGTGCCGCGGTCGAGGAATTCAAACTCAAGATCAAAGCGATGTTTGAGGAATCAACTGCGTTGAGCCGTAAGCTTCATTCTCATTGAATAATCTGCCCAAGTCTTATAGATTGATTTGGGTGGTTCTATTCTCATTAATACCTGGAACTTATCTTTTTGGCTCATAGTCTCAACCCTGATTTTATTTTGATTGGGTTTAACATAACGCCTCTGTCGGTGTTTTTCAATATGTTTTGAAAGGGATGTTCTCATTAAGACGATTTTTTCGTCTTAATGAGAACAAAATCCAATCTTATGGCTGTATCGGTTAGATCGTTGCGCACGTGGAGCAGTGGTAGCTCGTCAGGTGAATAACCAGGCTTGACTTTTGGGGACAACTGTGGTATCTTGGGTTGTTGCTTACAATTTTGCTTACATTTCGTGTAAGCAAAATGTAAGCAGAGAGCCAAATCATCAACCTTAACCAATAGATACCAGAGTTGTCAAGAGTGGTGAGATGTAAGCGTAAATCGTTGATTTTGAGCAAGAAAAAAGGACTTGTCGTTAAACAAGTCCTGTAAAGTGCTGGTAGCGGGGGCTGGACGAGGCGAAGCCGAAGAGCCGGAACGAAGTGACGGCAATCGCCTTTATGGAAGCATCGCTGACAAAAAGGCGGTTGGGAGCAAAAGTATTACGGCGTTTTATGACAATAAAAAAAGCCGGAATCTTTTACGACCTCGGCTGTTGTTTTTATTTGGTAGCGGGGGCTGGAATCGAACCAACGGCCTTCAGGTTATGAGCCTGACGAGCTACCACTGCTCCACCCCGCAACGTTTCCTGTTACTACACATAATATACTGCCGTTTTATATTTTGTCAAGGGCGTCCATGAAAAAAATCACACCTTTATTATACAAGACGGATATTTCTTACTTTCCCTGCCATTTTTTCCGGTATGCCGTCGGCGTTACACCTTGCAATTTTTTAAAGTGCATCGCAAAATAACTTCCATCTGTAAAACCGCAATCCTGGGCAATCTCACCGCAACTCAAATTCGTATTCTTCAATAAATGCATACTTTTATTCACCCTCAAACGGATCAGATACTCCAATGGCGACATTCCGTAGCAATTCCCGAAATACCGAAACAGCACCGCCCGCGACATCCCCGACTGACGGCACATGTCCGCTATCGGGAAATCCCTCTCACAATGTCTTTCCATTTTCGCCACGATATGACCCAATCTGAAAGGGATCGCCGCCCCTTCGGTCTTTTCCTCATTGCCGCAACAATCACACAAAAAGCCCACCAGCAGCATGAATTTCGCAATCGCTTCAAATCTTCTTACCGGAATCAAGCCGGCGATCTCCTTTGCCATCCGGCTCGCCTTTTCCAGCTGTTCCAGATTCAACCGGAAGCGGTTGCGGAAGCGGTCCGGAGCCGTATCCTGCCGGTCGATGACGAAAAGGGTCTGATACCCCGGACGTGACGGCAGATCGCCCGGCGGCAGTTTCAAAGTATTCAGATCCATCAGAATATTGCAATAACAGAAGTTCTCTGTTTCCGAATAGGCGTGCATCCGGTTCTCGCCGATCACGAAAATATCGCCGCCGGTCAATTGATATTTGCGGTTGGCGACCAGATGCGTGGCCCGTCCGCTCAAAACGATCACCAATTCGGAAAAATTTTCGTGCAGATGTGACACGATCTGTCCGGCGTTTTCTTCTATTCTCACGGCCAGCGGAAAATCCGGTATGGGGAATGCGTAGGAATATTCGACCTGATTACGGTTCCTTGAAAGTTTTTTCATTTTGATACTATTCTTATATTTGTTGAGAAAATCATTATTGGATAAAATTCGCATATATGCTATATTTATCACAGGCATACATAATATAGAACCGAAACGGAATAATTCAAATTATGATTATAAAAAACTGGCTTAAAGTTCCTGCGGAATTCCGCTCAAAACTTTTCTGGGCCTGGAACGGCAACTTATCCGGCGATATCATTGCCGGACAGATCCGTTGCCTAAAAGATATGGGCATGGGCGGTTTTTATATGCATTCACGCACCGGGCTTTGTACTCAATATCTCTCAAAAGAGTGGTTCGACGCAGTTGATTTATCCATCGTTCAAGCCCGCGAAAACGGTTTGGAAGCCGCCTTGTATGATGAGGATCGCTGGCCGTCGGGGGCGGGCGGAGGCATGGTCGCCGCCGGTAATCCGGAATTATCTGCCAGCTGTCTGAATCTCCGGCGTGGCGGTGAAGTTCCGGCCAATTTGATTTACTCCGTGGAAATTGATGGTATCATCTGGTACTTTTACCGGGAAATTTCTGAAAAAAGCGAATGGTTCAACGGCAGTTGTTATCCGGATGTATTCAATCCGGTCAGTGCTGAAATTTTTCTGCAATTGACCCATGAGAGATACCTTGCTCACTGCGGCAGTTTCCCGGAAGCCGGGATCAGAGAAATTTTTATGGATGAACCTTATTACGGTACGGAAACTTTGAAAAACGGCAGCGGCATACCGTGGACCCCGGAAATGCCCGGACTTTACCGCAAACGTTTCGGTGAAGATCTGCTGCCGCTTTTACCGGGATTATTCGTTGCTTTGCCGGATGATTCCCACGTCAAAGTCCGTTGGCAGTATTATTTGCTTTTGGCGGAACTTTTCCGGGAAAATTTCCTGATTCCGGTGGCCGGCTGGTGTGAAAAGCATCACCTGAAACTTACCGGACACCTCCTCGGTGAAGACACCCTAATTTCGCAAGCCGCCCATCATGGTTCCAATATGGCCGCCGCCGCTTGTATGCAGCAGCCTGGCATCGATTATCTGACCGGTCAGCGGCGGCACTACACCACTGCCAAACAACTCTCATCAGTGGCCCGGCAGTTGGGCAAACGTGACCGGCTGGCGGAAATTTGCGGCTGTACCGGTTGGGAATTCCCGCTTTACAGTCAGTCGGCCATCGGAGATATGCTTTTTGCTCTGGGGGTGAATAAGAATTGTTTGCATCTTGGGTGGTACACTGCTGCCGGGGAAGGTAAACGGGATTTCCCGGCTTCTCTGGCGTGGCACGCTTCGCACCGGGAGGAACATCACCGGCTGGAAGACCGCCTCGGCCGTCTGCACGCTGTTTTTGCTGAATCAGATGAAGTGCGTGACGTATTGATGCTCAATCCGGTGGAAAGTGCCTACACCCTTTTGGAAGAAGACTTTGAAACTTCATTCAACAGCGATTTTCTGGAAAATTCCCGGGTGGCGACCGGTGATGCCCTCTTTAATTCCAATATCGATTTCGACCTCGGTGACGAGGAACTTATTGCCCGGCACGGTGCGGTAAATGGCGATAATTTCATCGTGGGGCAGGCTGCTTACCGGGCGGTGGTGGTGCCGGAAACGGTGACGTTGCGTTCAACGACCTGGGAACTTCTGAAAAAATTTGTTTTACATGACGGAAAAGTGTTTTTTACCGGTCCTGCTCCCGGTTTTATTGACGGACTGCCCCGGCAGGAGGAGTTCCCCTTTGAGTATTGTGAACTTGCTGAATTATCTGAAAAACTGGCCTTTTTACGCCGGGTATCGGTAAAAGACGGTGACGGCCGGGAAGTGCCCGGATTGCTCCACTTGCTTTTGCGTCATAAAAAGGGCAGTTTTCTTTTTATCCACAATCCCGGATACACTCCGGAAACGCTGGCCGATGCGACCAACTGGCGTGGTGATGCCATCCATTTGCGTAACCGGGAAGTGAAAAATGTGAAAATCACTCTCGCCGGCAGTGCGGGAACTCCGGAAATCTGGGATCCATCCGACGGTTCATGCCGGGCCGCACCGGAAATCATCGATCTGCCTGTTAATTCATCCTGTCTGCTCTTTTTTGCCGATAAACCGCGTAATGCGGCCAAGCGTGACGAATATCATCCGGTTGCGGTAAAAGGACCTTTCAAGGTGAAACTTACCGAACCGAATGTTCTGCTTTTTGACCGGGCGGAATTGGCCGCTTCCCACGGCGGATTCCATGCTCCGCAGGAGTTACGGCGGCTGGATAATTTTCTGCGGAAACGCGGCGATTTGCCGCCCCGGATGATTCCCCGCCGCCAGCCGTGGGCCGATCAGAATGAGATCAAACGGATCCCGGTGACATTGCGTTTCAGTTGTTATGCTGATGTATTGCCTCAAGGACCGGTATATTTTGCCTGTGAAGACCCGGAAGCGGAAATTTCCTGCAACGGTACTTTATTGGAGCGTACTGATTACCAATGGTTCGATCATTCACTGAATTTTTCCATGGTCAAAGGTTTGACTTGCGGTTTGAATCATTTTATCTGCCGCACACACATCCACAATCTGCGGACTTTGGAGAATTGTTTTCTGTTGGGTGATTTCGGAGTGCGGATCGACGGCTTTGATCTGCACCTGACGGAAAAAGTCGAAACGCTTGACTTCGGCAACTGGGTCAGTCAGGGATTGCCCTTTTACTCCGGGGCGGTGGATTACCGGATCCCCGCAGAACCGGGCAAAAAACGGAAATTGGATCTGGATATTTTATGCAGTTACGCCTGCATACTGGAAGCACCCGACCGCAACTGGCATGAAAAGAATGATTTGCGGATCCCGGACGATTCGGATGAAGTAACTTTGCGGGTCTATGGCAGCCGCCGTAATTCCCACGGACCGTTTCATGTGGTGCAGCAGTTGCGTTACTGCAATCCGGCATCATTCATTCCTATGCGGGAAGAGTATCATCCCATGTGGCAACTTGAGTCTTACGGCATATTCAATAAGAAAGGGTGATTATGAGAAATTTTCTGATTTCAAGTGTGATACTGCTTGCAGTACTGATTTTGCACGGTGCCCCGTGCGTGGTGGTTTCCGGCGACACTCCGGGCGAAAAGAGTGCCGCCGCCATGCTCCGGGAATATCTGGGTAAATTGACTAAAGGCACTTATGAAGTGAGTGTCAACGGGGTTACTCCGGTGATCTTCCGCATTATGATTTCCCCGGAATTGGCTGATAAACCCGATGCGTGGTCGGTCAAAAGCCGGGACCGGGTGGTCACTTTAGCCGGGAACAACGCCAGAGGCACCGTGTATGCGGTGTCGCATTTGCTGGAGGATTTCTGCGGAGTATTCTTCTTTTCGCCCTACGAGGAATTTGTGCCGGAGAATGATATTCTGACGTTGGGAACTTTGGATGCTTCCGGTCAACCGTATTTCATCTACCGCCACATCTACCGGGGCAGCACCCGTAAAAATGACAAAGGCCGTTTTGCCGCTTTGCGGATGTTGAATAATGATAATACCGGCGGTATTCTGCCGGAGTACGGCGGTTCTTATGCTTTCGGTCCGCCGAGATTTGTCCACACGATGTGGAGTTATGTGCCGGAAAAGGAATATTTTGCCGATCACCCGGAATATTTCGCTTTGGTCAATGGTGTCCGGCGGCCGGGCCGGGAAAGCCAGTTGTGTTTTTCCAATGCCGATCTGCCGCAGATCATCTATGACCGTCTGGTGCGTTACATTGCTCAAGGCGACCGCTCTGCCGCTGCCAGAAATATTCCCCGGCCGCTGTTGTACGATATATCCATCAATGACAACGGCAACTTCTGCCGCTGTGAAGCGTGTGCCGCACTTATTGAGAAACACGGTAATTCCGGGGCGTTGCTTTATTTGCTCAATGCCGTGGCGGCGAAACTTAAAGTTTCCCATCCGGAAATCCGGATAACCACTTTGGCTTATGCTTTTACTGCCGATGCTCCGGAAGATATCGTACCGGCGGATAATATCATCATCCGGCTCTGTCCGATGATGAATCAGGCTTCGTCGATATTGTCTGAAGACAATACGAAATTCCGGGAACAACTGCTGGCATGGTCAAAGATCTGCAGCAATCTGTTTATCTGGGACTATGCGGAAACTTATATCAAGGGCGGCAGCGGTATGCCCTTTGCCAGTGAGTTGTATTATGCTGACAGATACCGCTTCTACGCCGATCATAAGGTAAAGGGGGTAATGTGGGAGCATCCTTTTGAACCGGAAGCAGATATGTATGAATTGAAGTTCTATCTGGAAACCAAACTGCTGGAAGATCCCTATGCCGATGTGACCGCATTGACCGATCGTTTCATGCAAGCGTATTACGGTGCGGCGGCAGCGGAGATCCTCAATGCCAGAAAAGCACTGGATGCTTCGAGGATCAGGAGCAATGCCTATATCCGCTTCATGTCGCCGCCGGAAGAGTTTCAGTTTTCCACGGTGGAGGAGTTGAGAATTATCCAAAGCTGCTTTGACCGGGCGGAAAGGGCCGTTGCTCAAGATGCGTTGCTCTTATCCAGAGTACGCCGGGCCAGAAGGGGTATCGACCGGATCTGTGTATTCCGGGCATTGCCGCCGGTACTCCGCCGCAGTGAAGAAAGTTTTGATTTTGACCGTCAACTGGCTTCGGCGGCGATGGCCAGACTCAAAGAATCGTGGATACCATGGCTGGAGCGTTATCATCTCAAAGATGAACTTATTGCGGCGGCCCGGCACGAGATGAGCCAATATGAGATGGTCTTATCCGGGGAGGTGAGAAGTGCTGAACGCTTTGCCGGGGTACTGCATTACGACTTTACGGCGGTCAGATTCCAGAATCACGATCTTAAGGCGATCTCTCTGGTCAGCGACCCGGAAAGCGAAGCCGGTTACGCCGCCAAAATCATCGTAAGTGCCGATCCGCAAATGTATGATCCGCCCTTTGTGATGGGCTTCCGTGACCGGGGAGCCAAGACCACGACCAATGTGAAACTGGAAACTTTTCCGCAGGAAAAAGGTTATCACTGGTACAAACTCGGCACCTACACTCTGCCGCGGACGGCGGATATTTTCCTGTCACGCTCGTGGCGTGTGAAACTGCATTTATCCAACTTTCCGGAAAAACGTCCTTTGGAATTCTGGGTTTCCATCAAATTCACCGGTCCGCTTTTCCGCTCAGGTGACACTGCGGAAAATGCCATATACATCGACCGGATAATCGGAGTTGTACAACAGTAAGTCAATTTAAAGCACAAAGGGGAAAATCATGAGAAAAATTCAAAAATTCACGTTGGCCGAGTTGATTTTGATCTCGGTGGTTCTGCTCATCAATGCGGCGGTTTTACTGCCGGTGATCGCGGCGGACAGTGCGGCATCCCGGCACGTTGCCTGTGAGAATAATCTCAAAGATGTGGCACTGAAACTTCAGATGTATGCCGAAATCAATGATGATTATCTGCCGCCGGCCTGGAGCGGAGCCAGTGTGCAAGTCCGCAATATTTATGGCCGCAAGGGGGGATTCTGGTGCGATTTTCTGGCCCGTGACGGTTACTTCACCAACTGGGTGGAGGCCAAAGGTTCAGCCCGAAAGGCGAAAATCAATGCGGAAAATGCGATGAAAAGTTTGATATGTCCGGCCGATGAGGATCCGGCACTGCTCAATCACACTTACAGCATTTACACTTCCTACGGATTCAATCAGGCCTACGCCAAAGATGCCGCTTCTATCGTCAAAGTAAGTGCCATTACCAACGCCGGCCGGGCGCCGATGGTGATGGATTCATGGGGAGATGCATCCGGCACATTACCGGTACACATGCGGGCCAGAGTTTCCTCCGGTTATCTGCAAAACGGCAGATATCCGGCCCACGGTTTCAACAACACGGCTTTTTTTGACGGCCATGTTGAGGCATTGAGAAATAAAAAACATCCATTCACCATCAACTTTTGAATCAACTCAATCAGAAAGGATTCCGTAAAATGAAAAAACAAACCCTCCACCATGGTGGAGTAAAGCATGGCTGCTTTACTCTTATTGAATTGCTCGTAGTTATTGCAATAATCGCTATTTTAGCGGCGATATTGCTCCCGGCTCTCAACTCTGCCAGAGAACGCGGCCGGGTGGCGGCGTGTGTCAACAACCTCAAGCAGCAGGCAAACATTCTCAATTTTTATGCTGATGACAGTGATGATTATCTGCCGCCGGCCTGGAGTGCCCAGATCAAAACTTATTATGGTTCACGCGGTTTCTGGTGTGATATTCTGGCAGAGTCTGGATATTTCCCCGGTTGGGTGGATGTCGGGGGAAGTGGTGATGAAGCAGTGGCAAAAAGCAATGCAAACGGCCCGGCGGCAATATTGATTTGCCCGTCAGATCCATCACCTTACAAACTGATAAACGCCAAAATGATATTCAGTTCCTACGGGATGAATGACAAGTATGGTTCCACGATGGATCTGTATTTGAAACGGGGCAGGATCAGCAGAGCATCTTCAGCACCGATGACCGGTGATTCCTGGGGTGGTCCGGAGACCTTGGCACATCAGTATCATGGAATGATCACATCCGGCAACTTGCAATCCGGCAACTATCCGGCCCATAAAAATACGATCAACGCTTCATTCTTTGACGGCCACGTTGACACCATCCGGGACAGAAAGCACAAGTTTGATTTGACCGACTGATTATAGAAATCGTACGGAGCAACGCAAGCCGTAACCGCCTGATACACAGAGATAATATGAAAGCATTTCACTTTGATTTCAACACCGCCTTTTTCCGGATGGATTATCTTGAGCGGTTCATCCGGAAATTGCGGGAATACGGTTATGACACTTTGCTCTGGGAGCTGGAAGATTTTGTCCGCTGGGACAGTGTGCCTCACGCTTCTCAATGCGATTCCATAAGCAAGGCCAAGTTGCGTAAACTGCTGGATTCGGCTTGTGAACTGGGCTTTGAGAATATTCCTCTTTTGCAATGTCTGGGGCATTGTGAATATGTATTGCACCACCCGGAATACGCTCATCTGGCCGATGCTCCGGGGATGCTTTCGCCCTACTGCCCATCCAATGGAAAGGTATTGGAATTTCTGGCAGCGTGGTTGAAAGAGTATATGGCACTTTTTGCCGACAGCCGTTACATCCATCTGGGTTGTGACGAGGTGTGGCAGCTGGGCGAAAAGTGTCCGGCGTGTCAGCAGCGCATTGCCCAAAGCGGCAAGGGTGCTTTGATGGCTGAACATATCAATTTCTTAAGTAAAATCGTTCTGCAGCAGGATAAAACACCGGTCATCTGGGCGGATATGCTGCTTATCCATCCGGAAATGGCCGGTATCCTCAATAAAAATACCGTTACAGCCGACTGGCGTTATGAATTGCGATACGATCGGGAAAAATTGTGGCTCTGGGATGATAAAGGCGGATACCTCACTGATGGATCAGGTATTACGGAAACCATACGGCACGATTTCGGCAAATATTTATATGTCAATGATAAACTTAATATCCACTACACCACGGATTTTCTGAGAGATCGCGGTTTCAAGGTCATCTGTGCCGGAGCATCAAGTTGTTATCCGGATAATTTTCTGCTGGGTAATGCTTCCAATCACATATTCAACAGTTGTACCATGATGCGTAAAGGCATGGAAAATCTCGGTTATTTGCACACTTCGTGGACAGTGCATTTATTCTTTTATGAACTCCAACCGGCCATTGAATTGGCTTCATCCTCCGGAGACTGCCGGAAGTTGATGGATGATTACACGCAAACTCACTTCGGTATCGGAGGGGAGGAATTCTTTGCGGCTCTGGATATGCTTTCGGCACGGGTGCTGTTTTCCGGGGCGGAAAGCACCGGTTGCGGCAAGGCCGTGAAAGAACCGGCTCCCGGCATCATCCGCCGGCGGCTTGAGGAATATCAGAATTCCGGTATTCTGTTACCGCAACTGGATACGACAATAAGGTCTCTGCCGCTTTTTGAGGCGGCCTGGGCAAAACTGCTTGACTTGCAAACCCGGATCACCCGGGGCGGAGAGTTGTTTTCGCTCTATATTCTTGCCGCCCGGACATTGGTCAACCGTGCCCGTTTCGGAATTCTGGCCGCTTCGGAATTTCTGGGAATGCCCCATAACATCGACCGTTTGGCGGTCAAAGAGGAATTGATGTTGCTCAAAGAGAGTTATTTGCCGGAATATATGAAACGGCAGACGGATGAACACGCCCGGAGAATGGTGCGGATCATCTTTGATCCTTTACTGGACTGCTTGTAACGGCAGTGTCTTGCGGCGGTTGTTTACCGGCTCTTTGGTGCAGCGTGAACCGGAGGAATCGAACCGGCGGCTTTCCGGTTATGAGCCTGCCGAGCTGCCGCGGCTCCACCCTCGTAACGTTTTCACAACTGCATAATATACCCCGCTTTTACGGTTTGTTAAGTCCAATCTTGAAAATCATGGTGAATCTGTGCCAAAATATCGGAAAACATTGTATAAACGCTTGATTTATATGTTTGACGGATGTATATTACACCGATGTTTTATGGTTTTATTTTCTGAACTTTTTCTGCCCTCAGCAGATTTTTATTGAGAAGTTGTTTTGTGATATGGATATGGAAAGACCTTCCGGCGATTTGAAACAAATCGCAATGCTTTGCTGTAAGCAGTCTTACAGTCTCCCGAAGGTTTCTGTAATAGTTCCGGCATACAATACCGAAGATTACATTGCCAGCTCCTTGCATTCACTTATTGCCCAGACGCTCAAAGAAATCGAAATCATTGTGGTCGATGATGGTTCAACGGACTCTACTGCCTCAAAAGTCCGGGAAATCGCCGGTTTGGACGCCAGAATAAAGTTCTTTTCCCAATCCAATCAGAAGCAGGGGGCCGCAAGAAACCGGGGCATAGAAATCGCCTCCGGAGAATACATAGGCTTCGTCGATTCGGACGACTGGGTCAGCTGTGACTATTTTGAAAAACTCTACAACGCCGCCAGGAAGTATGACGCAGATATCGCTCTTGCTACCAACGTCAGGATCGGTAACGGCAAAACCAAGAAACGGCTCAATATTGAAAGTGAAGTTTTCGTTCAAACGCTTCAGGATCGCATAGATATTTCAAAGCAGGCAAAGAATCCCTGTCCGACCAATAAAATCTACCGCCGGGAGCTGTTGCTCGGACACAATATTTTTTATCCGGAGGGGATCTATTGCGAAGATAAACTCTTTACCATGCAGTCTTTGTATTATGCCAACGGTCTGGTAACAGTCCCGGAGACTTTCTACTACTACTTCCGCAATCCGCACTCTACAGTTTTGAGCTCGTCGCAAAGCCGGAAAGATAAAAACCATGCCAATCTTGCGGTTTTGCAATTCCTCCGCGGTAACAATGTGCAGCTCCGTGAAGGGGATTTCTCTGCGATTTCCTGCAAAAAAACTCTGTTCGGCATACCTTTTTTCGCCGTGAAAGAAACTTTGAATAGTGTCAAATACTGCTCTTGCGGTATAAAAATTCTGGAAAAAGATGTATCGTGCAAGTGTGATTACAAGCGGAAAAAAATCAAAATTTTCGGCATGAAATTCACCTGCAAATCCAAAGAGTGGCTGAAAAAAGCCAATGAGAGCAATATTGAACACAATCTCATCAATCTTGCCAAAGAACAGTTGCCCGGGGATAATAATATCTTATTCGTTGCCAGTCATTTCGTTAAAGCAGGCGGCATTGAGACCCGGCTGATGCAGTATATCGAAAAAATAAGTGCCGCCGGCTGGAATTGTTATATCCTCAGTGAGAACAATGAAAATGCTTCCCTCGGCTTGCAGACCAATTTTACCTTGAATTTTGATGGGAGCAATTTCGGCAGCTGTCTGGATGAGATCATTGAAAAATTCAAGATCAACGTCGTTGAATTTCAATTCAAAAATCCTAAAATTCTGAAAAATTTGGATTTGGAAGCGTTGAAAAGCAAAGTGAAACTCGGGTGTGTCATCCACAACACCGGGGTGAAAAATTTTGATATCATAAACCGTTTTGATTATAAGATCGTGGTCAGCAATATACTCTGGCAGCGGCATTATACGGCGATAAAGGATGTGGATATTATTCAGAATTGTGTTGACAGCAGGAAGTATGAAAATGCTCCGGTCTGGAAATTTGCCGGTCAGAAAAAGGCAGTTCTTATCACCCGGATCGCCAAAGACAAAGTTGATTCTATTGAGTGCTTTATAAAATATTGTCAGGAACGTGGTATTGACTTTGAGATAGCCGGGGATGAGGTTCCCGGCAAGCATATCAAGCGGGAACTGATCGAAAAATACCATCTCGCTCCGGAAGTATTCATCGGCAAGGTCAACACTTGGGAATATTTGAGTGAAAATACCGGAAAAATTCTTTTTGCTGCCGGAGTGGGTCTGGTCATTCTTGAGGCCGGATATTTGAATTATCCCTGCTTATGCTGTTCCGAATCAAAAGGCAGACATTACTCATTTGTTACGCTTGATAATGTCCGTTATTTTGATAATTTCACGATCAACGGTCATTCTCCGGTGGTGCAGAAAAATGCCTGTGAATTTGAAATGGTTCCGGGGGATTGGGAAAGATACCGGCTGCGTGATTATGTGATTGGCAACCGTGATCTGGCGGTATGCGTGAAAAAGTATATTGATGTTATTTCAAGGGGCAGGTAATGTTGAAAAAGCTTTTTTCCATTGAGAAGAAAAACCTGCATTATATAGTGAGATTTTTCGGCTTGAAACTCAAAATCCGGAATACCAGAAAGCAAAATGAGGAATTCCGGAAAATGCAGTTGCAATTAAAGCGTTTGCAAATTCCCAGTATCTATAATGCAAATTTGACTGAATCCCAAAAAATCTGGTTTTTATCCCGGAAATTCTATGAAGAGGTCGGTTATTTTCCTGATTTCAAAAAGCCGAAGTCCTTCAACGAAAAAATAAACTATTTGAAGCTGAATTATTACAATCCGCTTGAGAAACGTATTATAGACAAATACGAATTCAAGGGGTATATTGAAACAATATTGGGACCGGGATATACCATCCCGCTGATTGGGGTTTATGATGATGTCAACGACATTGATTTTAATGCTCTGCCGGAACGTTTTGTAATTAAAATAACTACGCTCGGCAGTGGAGAAGGTGTAGAAATCATAAAAGATAAGAGTAATGTGAATATTGACAGCTTGAAATACAAATTGAATAATTTGCTTCAAGAGTGGAATTCCATATATTACTACTGTTTGTCAGCCGGGTATAAAGATATTAAGCCAAGAATCATCATTGAGGAATATATGCCGATCCGTGAGGGTAAGGCGATAGAGTACAAAATGTTTTGTTTCCATGGTGAAATGAAATTTTGTCTCGTTGAATGTGATTTCTTTGGAAAAAAGCCGCGGCGGGCATTATATGACAGGGAATTTAAAACGCTGCCTTTTAAAATAGGGAAAATCGAATATTCTTCTTTGTCATTCAAGCCTGACAGCTATAACAGGATGGTTGAACTTGCAGAAAAGCTTGCAGCAGATTTCCCGCATGTCCGGGTGGATTTTTATGATGTCAACGGCAAAATATATGTGGGTGAGATGACTTTTACGTCGGCTGGCGGTTTCAGCATCTTCACTCCGCGTGAGTGGGACTTTAAAATCGGTGAATATCTGGATTTGAATAAGTTGAATCCGGAATATGTAAAGATCGTTGATGAATTCAAATAAGCAATAAAATGTATAACAAACATAAAGAGGGGAATAAAATGAGTAAATTATTCGGTGTACAAAAAGATGGGTTTCATAAAGTTTACAATTTTTTGGGGATAAAATTGAAATTCCCGAATAATTTTTTGATCAAACAGAAAATAACTCATTTGTTCGATAACGAGTGGAGAATTCGACATTTGACCCGTAACTATCAGTTTTTCTGGGCAAATATTGAGCGTTATACGGTCAAACAGCGGATTTGGTATCTGTCAGAATTGTTTTATCGTTTGTGCGGTTATTATCCGAATTTCAAAAAACCAAGATCGCTGAATGAAAAGTTGAACTGGATGAAATTCAACTATATCGATCCATCCTTGAGCCGGATCGTGGATAAGTATGAATTCAAAGAGTATATCAAAGAACAGCTTGGAGAAGGCTTTACCGTTCCTCTTCTTGGTGTGTATGATGATGTCAATGATATTGATTTTGATGCTTTGCCGGAAAAATTTGTCGTTAAAACTACTATCGGCAACGGCGGCATCGGGGTACAGTTGGTTACTGACAAGAAGAAGCTGAAAATCGATAAACTCAAATATGACTTCAACAACCTGATGCAGGAGTGGAACTCTCCTTATTATCAGAGCTATCAGCCCGGATTTAAAAATGTGGTTCCCAGAATCATCATCGAGGAATATATGCCGATCCGTGAGGGTAATGCGTTTGAATACAAAATGTTCTGCTTCCACGGCGAAATGAAATTCTGTCTGGTGGAGTGTGATTATTTTGGCAACGAACCTGCCCGGGCGATCTACACTAAAGATTTTGAACCGCTTCCTTTCACCATCCGCAATATGCCCAAAAGAGAACTGGATGAAAAACCTGCACTCTATGAAAAGATGATCGAAATGGCAGAACAGCTTTCCGCCAAATTTCCGTTTGTCCGGGTGGATTTCTATGTGATCGGGGATAAGATTTATTTGAGCGAATTGACCTTTAATTCCGGTGCCGGATTCAGCGTATTTACTCCGGTGGTGTGGGATTTCAATCTCGGTGAATATCTTGATCTGGAAAAACTCGATCCGGCTTATGTCAAAGTGCTGGATGAATTCAAGAATACTCCCTTGAGCGAATTCTATGCCGGCAAGCAGGAGAATTCCTTATGATTTATATTGACAGCATACGCATTGAAAACAAGGAAAAAAGTACCTTATATTTCGATGTCGTTTTGAATAATCGCCCCAAAAGAGTATTTTTTGAGGTTGAAAATAAATATTCGCAATATTTGTGCAGTGAGCGTTGTGATGCCATTGTTATCGGTTTGCTGAATTATGCCATGCGTTACCGGCACAACATCAAATCTGTTGTGCCGATAACTGAAGAATTGCTGTATAATATCAATACCTATCTGATCCCTTCACTGACCCGCTATGATAAAAAGATGCACAAGATCGAGATCATTGCACCGACCATCAGTGAACCGATCAAAACAGCCGGGGCTGTCGGCACCGGATTGTCCTGCGGAGTCGATTCTTTCCATGCCATCACAAACCATTACAACTCAAAATATAAGAGCATGAATCTGACCCATTTATGCATCAATTCCGTCGGTTCGTTCCATAACGGATATGCACAATATGGTGTACAAAAAGCCAAAGCCGAGGTGTATGAACGGGCAGAGAAAGTCGCACAGGAACTTGGTTTGCCGATCGTGAAGAGTAATTCCAACATAAAAGAGCAGTTTGAAATCTATTTTGAACACTCCCATACCTATTATTCCATGTTTGCAGTATATTGTCTGCAAAAACTCTGGGGGGTTTATTACTACGGCTCCAGCGGCAGAGATTTTCAGGAGTTCAGCATTGTAAACAATTCCACAAAATCATCAGCCATGTATGAGCTGCTTTCTCTGCCCTGTTTCAGTACGCATACACTGCATCTTTACACTGAAGGCGGAGCGAAAAACCGGTTGGAAAAAACCATTGCCATTGCCGATAATCCAGTTGTCCAGAGACATCTGCACGTCTGCTGTACAGAGGGGAAAAACTGCGGTTGGTGTTTGAAGTGCAAACGGACTTTGCTGACGCTGGATATTCTGGGAAAACTGGATGATTTCCGGGAAGTTTTTGATGTTGATTACTACCGGGAAAACAAAGATGTGTACCTCAACTGGCTTTACATCAATAACCAGTGCGATGATGAGATGCTGGAACCGATATATCAGGCATTGAAAAAGGAGATCGGATTCGGAATCCGCTTCCGCTATTGGTATATGCGGTATTTCAAACGGCTTTTCAGCATTTCCGAACAGGGAAAAAGATTGGTTACTTACTTTTTATTTATTAAAATCTCATTTAAGAATAAAAAATAAAGCAGAATCGCGATTATCAAATCAATAAATTTCATCAATATAAATTACAGGGACAATTCATAATGAAATTTTTCAGTATAAAATCAGAGGGAAATCATCGGGTGATTTCATTGTTGGGGATAAAACTCAAATTCAAAATGAAAAATCAACCGATTCCGGCAAAAAAACCTGCCCCCCCAGTGAAAAAAGCCGCCGTTCCGGCGAAAAAAACGACATCGATCGATCCCAAATCTGAACGCCGGTATTTTCAGTTGCTGGCAGATACCGGTAACTTGTCGATCGAAAAAAAAGTTTGGTTTATTTCACGGATCTTTTATGTGAATTCCGGTTATTATCCCAATTTTAAAAGACCCAAGAGCTTCAATGAAAAAATCAACTGGCTTCGGCTTAATTACTGCAACCCAGCCGAGGTCGCAGTGGATGATAAAGCCGGAGTAAAAAATTATGTCAAAGAGGTCTTGGGAGAAGAATATGTGATTCCGACTCTCGGGATCTATGATGATGTGAACGATATTGACTTTGACAAACTGCCGGAAAAATTTGTGATCAAAACCACCGTCAACTCCACAGGACGGGGAATCACGGTGGTCAAAGACAAATCAAAACTTGATCAGGATTATTTGAAATATACCTATGTGGATTATATGCAGGAGTGGCAGACTGCTTCCAAACCGTTCCTGTTTCCGACCAATCCCAAGATAAAACCCCGGGTAATTATCGAGGAGTATTGTCCGCTGCTTGATGAGGAGGATTGCGATTACAAATTCTTCTGTTTCCACGGCGAACCTAAATTTTTCTATATTGCCAACAGTTTTGCCAAAAATACCACTCAGGAATCACAGGTTATTACCTTCTATGATCTGGAAGGTAATCAGTTGCCGCTTACTTATGCCAAGCACCGCCGGAGCAGCGTACAGAAACTTGAAAAATCGGCAAATTTTGATCGGATGATTGAATTTGCCAAAAAACTTTCTGCTCCATTCCCCTTCGTGCGTGTGGACTTTTATGACCTGCATGATAAATTGTATGTCGGTGAAATGACTTTTAAATCCGGGGGCGGATTCAGTAAATTTGAGCCGGTCGATTGGGATTATCGCTTCGGAGAGATGCTTGATTTGAAAAAAGTTCCGAAAGAGTTTATCCATTTGCAGGAGGGATTCCCCGCTGAAACCTGTGCTGGAGAAGAAAATTGATGATAATTGTCGGTCAGGTCGGATTATCAAAAGGATTGTAAAGCAAGGCTGTAACAGGAGGGTGTAAAATGTCCAAATTATTTTCTGTTTTATATGAACTGGGACAAAAGTGTATAACTTTTGCAGGAATAAAAACCAAAAATAAACCAGCCCCGGAGGCAAAACAGGAGTACGCTTCCAAAGCTGACTTCGAAGCACTGAAAAAACGCTTGGTTACGAATGAGATGGGAATCAAACTTCTGCGTAACGGGAGACACTTTATCTGGGCAAACTTTGATCGTATGACCACTGCTCAAAAAGTGAGATATTTATCCCGGAGATTCTATCAGAATGCCGGCTATTATCCCAATTTCAAAAGACCGAGAAGTTTCAACGAAAAATTGTGTTGGTTGAAATTCAATTATGATGATCCGGTAGAGAATATCTGCTCATCAAAATATGAATTCAAATCCTGGATCAAACAACGGCTCGGCGATGGTTATACCGTGCCGATGATCGGAGTCTATGATGATTTGAATGATATTGATTTTGACAAACTGCCGGAAAAATTCGTGATAAAAACCACCTCCGGTTGGGGCGGATACGGTACTTTGGTCGTAAGAGACAAAAGCAAGCTGGATATTGATCGGCTCAAGTTTGACTTCGCAGAGTATATGCAGGAGTGGAATAATTTGTATTATGCCGCATTGACTTCTTCCTACAAAAATGTTAAACATCGGGTCATAATTGAAGAATATGTGGAAGAATTGGAAAAATCTGACTGCGATTTCAAATTTTTCTGTTTTCACGGCAAGGTAAAATGTTTCTATGTGGCAAATAATTTTGCAGTAAATAAAACTCATAACACCCAAACCCTCACCTACTATGATTTGGATGGCAATCCGCTTCCTTTCAATTACGGAGATTACAAAAATTCCGATAAAAAATTGGAAAATGTGGAAAATCTGCAAAAAATGATCGAAATCGCCGAAAGCATCGCTCAAGATTTCCCGTTTGTCAGAATTGATTTCTACAACCTGAAAGACAAGCTCATGCTCAGCGAAATGACTTTCAGACCCGGCGGCGGCTGGGGGAAATATACCCCACGTGAATGGGATTATAAATTGGGAGAGTACTTGGATTTGAGCAAACTGAATCCGGATCTGGTAAAGGTTTTGCCTGAATTCCAACTTGAGTCCGGAGAATAACAGATGATTTTTATTGAACACCCACGCGTAGTGCCATGGGAAGGAAAAAGCCGCTTGATTACTCATGTCAAAGTTGACGATGAGGTGAGACCGCTTTTTTTTGAAGTTGATAACGAGTATGCTCAATATTTGTGTTTTGAGCGGGGTGATGCCTTTGTCATTGCTTTGTTGAGATTTGCCATGCTTCATAAACATGATATTGTTTCAGAAGCTCCGATAACCGGCGAATTGCTGTATAAAATCAATGAATACCTGATGCCGTCTCTGACTAAACATGATGAGTTGATGCACCCGGTAAAGATAGTAGCTGAAGTTGAAAATAAACCGATGCCCAATGCCGGAGCGGTCGGCACCGGTTTGTCTTGCGGAATAGACTCTTTCCATGCGATTATTTCCAATCTGGAAAATAATTATGCCGGGATGAAGCTTACTCACTTTTGCATAAATTCGGTTGGCTCATTCAATATTCCCGGCTACAAGAATTATGGCAGAAAGAGGATCAAGGACGAAATTACTGAAACTGCTGAAGTCGTTGCGAAAAAATTCGGCTTGCCATTGATTAAAACAAATTCAAATATCAGTGTGCGTTTCCGTCAGCCTTTTGAGCACAATCACACCTATTATTCGATGTTTGCAGTTTATTGTATGCAGAAGCTCTGGCAGACCTATTATTATGGTTCATCCGGCAGAGATTTCAGTTACTTTAATATCAAAAACAATTCAAAATACTCGACAGCATATTATGAATTGCTCTCTCTGCCCTGCTTCAGTACGCGTAACTTGCTGCTCTTTTCCGAAGGTGGTGCCAAAACCCGTTTTGAAAAAATTGCCACTATCGTCGATAATCCTATAGTTCAACAATATTTGCATGTCTGTTGGTACCAGAGGCAGAATTGCGGCATCTGTCCTAAATGCAGCCGGACTCTTTTGGCTCTCGATGTTCTCGGCAAACTTGATAATTTCGCCCATGTATTTGATGTGCAATATTACAAGACACACCGGAAACAATATCTCTGTTCGCTTTATGCAAGTTATCTCGCAAAAGATGATATGATTTATGATGTCTATGAACGTCTGAAAAAAGATATTACTTTCGATGTAAAATTAAGTTACTGGTATATGCGGTTTTTCCGGAAAATATTCAGTGTCGTCAGAGAGAAAAAATATTTGGTAATTTATTTGTTGTTTTTTAAAATATCAATTACGTTGAAACATTAAAAAAATGATTTTATTTGATAAAATCAAAAATTCCCGGGCATATCAGAATTATGCCCGGATTTTGCCGTATGTCAAGCCATACTGGTTCAGAGCTTTGCTGGCGGTACTCATTTGCGTCCCCATCGGTGCTTTGGATGCCGTTATCGCTCTGGCTCTGCGTCCGTATATGGACTTGGTTATGGTTGAGAAATCCCTTCAGTCGTCATGGCTCATCCCGTGTGCCATCGTCGCTTTTACCTGCTTTCAGGGGATTTTGAACTATGTCGCCACCTACCTCAATACCTGGGTCGGCGGCAAGATCACCAACGATCTCAAATTCACCCTCTACAAGAAAATGCTCTCTTTTGAGGCCGGCTTCTTCGACCGCAGAAAGTCCGGAGATATCGTTTTCCGTTTCAACAACGATGCCGATATCGCCTGCAGCGGATTGCTGGAAAATTTGAAGTTATTCATCTCCCGGCTCTGTTCATCCATCGCTCTGGTAGGAGTCCTCTT
Organism: Lentisphaerota bacterium; assembly: GCA_015061685.1. Taxonomy (GTDB): domain Bacteria; phylum Verrucomicrobiota; class Lentisphaeria; order Victivallales; family Victivallaceae; genus UBA1784. The sequence goes on from SUWD01000029.1 coordinate 25,558, forward strand.
TTACAACTCATGGCAGCTCGCCCTGATCGCCGTCGTTGTCCTCGGAGGAGCTTTCCTCCCCCTCGCCAACCTCCGCAAGAAAATCAAAGCCGTCATGGATCAAACCGTCCATGCCACAGCTTCCGCCATTACTGCCTACAATGAATCTTACGCCGGAAACAAAACCATCATCGCCTACAATCTTGCCAGGCATCAGGAAAATAAATTCAGCGAGATCCTCGGCAGCATTTTCAAACTCAAAATCAAGATCGTTCAACGTACCTCATGGCTCTCCCCCATGATGCACGTGATCGTTTCCGTTGGTGTCGGTATGGCTATCGGTTACGGTTCCCACCTGATTTTGAGCGGTCAGCTCTCTCCGGGAAGTTTCGTATCATTCCTCACCGCTTTGATCATGCTCTACAATCCCATCAAAACTCTGGGTAATAAATTCAATGCCGTCCAGATGTCCTTCCTTGCTATTGAGCGTGTATTCGCCATCCTCGAAACCGTTCCGACGATCCGCGACCGGGAAAACGCCCGGAAACTTGCCGGGATCAATGACAAAATATCCATCGAAAAGGTCAGCTTTTCCTACATCAAAAACAAACCCGTACTCTCCAATGTCTCTCTGGAGATCAAAAAGGGCGAAACTGTCGCTTTCGTCGGCAATTCAGGAGGCGGCAAATCCACCATCGTCAGTCTGATCCCCCGCTTCTATGACGTCAAGGGCGGAGCGATCAAAATCGACGGCGTGGATATCCGGGATTACACCATGGCAAGTTTGCGGGAGAATATCGCCGTGGTATTTCAGGACAACTTTCTCTTTGCCGGTACGATCAAGGAAAATGTCCTGCTCGGCAGAAAAAATGCCACCGATGATGAGGTACGCAAAGCTCTGAAAATGGCTTATCTCGATGAATTCATCGGTACTTTGAAAAACGGCTGGGATACCCAGATCGGGGAACGCGGCGTGCTGCTTTCCGGCGGTCAGAAACAACGGGTCGCCATCGCCAGAGCATTTTTGAAAGATGCTCCGATAATCATTCTGGATGAAGCAACTTCCGCTTTGGACAACAAGGCAGAAGCTATCGTACAGAAAGCGATCGAAAACCTGATGAAAGATAAAACCGTTCTGGTTATCGCCCACCGGTTGTCAACTATTCAAAATGCCGATAAAATCGTGGTCATCAATGCCGGGAAAATGGTCGAATGCGGCACTCATGAAGAACTGCTTAAAATTGAAAAAGGACATTACAAAACCCTGTATAATATGCAGTTCCGTGGCTGAAAGGATATGAAGTCATGAAATACTTGTTCCAGATACTGTTGATCGCCGCCATTGTTGTTTCTGCCGGTGAACTCCGGGAAAATTCCGGAATCCGGGAAGTCAAAGTTACCAGCAAATTTGATCAGACCGCACAGCCGGCAATGATTATGGCAGCTTCCGGGAATGATGCACGCCCGCTTCTGGTCGCTCTGCACACCTGGAGCAGTTCCTACAAGTCCGACAGCAGCGGTTTCGTCCGGCTTTGCAAAGAACGTAATTGGCACCTTATCCATCCGAATTTCCGGGGACCGAATTGGAATCCGGATGCCTGCGGATCTGAATTGGTGGTTTCCGATATTGAAGATGCAGTGGATTACATGTGCCGCAATTTCAATGTTGACTGCAAACGCATCTATCTTTTCGGCGGTTCCGGCGGCGGTCACTGTACATTGCTGATCGCCGGACGCCGCCCGGATCTTTTCTGTGCCGTTTCAGCATGGTGTCCGATCTCTGATATCGCCCGCTGGCACAAAGACAGTAAAAAACTTAAAAACAGCTATTGGAAACACATTGAAATATCCTGCGGCGGTGACCCGGAAGAAAGTGATAACGCCCTGAAAGAAGCCCGAAAACGCTCCCCTTTGACCTGGCTGCCCAATGCCGTTGACAAAGTAGCCGTGGACATCAGTACCGGTATCCATGACGGTCATACCGGCAGTGTGCCGGTCGGACATGCCATAAGAGCTTACAATATCCTTGCGGATGAAAAAGACCGTATTTCCGAAGAAGATATCGCTTTTATTGAAAAGAACCGGGCAATACCGGCTCATTTGAAGTTCCTGCCGGGTGATCCTGCTTACGGCAAACACAAGGTCTATTTGCGTAAAGTTTCCCGGCAGGTGAGATTGACCATTTTTGAAGGCGGTCATAATATTCTTCCGGCAGTTGGCGGTGAGTGGCTCTCCCGGCAAAGTGCAGGCAGTTCACCTGACTTCAATACCGGTGCCGCCGGGGACAGCCGCTCATTGGAATTGAGCAAGTAAGCTGCCTGATATTGAATATGCGAAAAAAATATGATTTTTTTCGTTTTTGTCATTTGCATTTTTTCCCAACCCCGGTTATTTTATCTCCGGTTCTGAAAAAGAACATTATATGAAAATAAAAAAAGGGAGAAATGAAAATGAAATTTGTCTGTTCTGTCTGCGGTTATGTCCATGAGGGTGATGAAGCTCCGGCAAACTGCCCCCAGTGCAAAGCTCCGGCGGCGAAATTCAAAGCTGTTTCCGGCGCACAGAATTACGCCTGCGAACACGTTGTCGCCTCCACTGAAGGTATCGACCCGGAAGTCGTCGCCGGTCTCAAAGCCAATTTCGAGGGCGAATGCTGCGAAGTGGGTATGTATCTCGCCATGAGCCGTCAGGCCGAGCGTGAAGGTTTCCCCGAAATCGCTGAAGCTTACAAACGCTACGCCTTTGAAGAAGCTGAACACGCTGCCAAATTTGCCGAACTCCTCGGTGAAGTCCTCACTTCCAGCACCAAAAAGAATCTGGAAATGCGTGCCGAAGCCGAATGCGGTGCCTGTGCCGGTAAATTCGATCTCGCCAAACGTGCCAAAGAACTCGGCTACGATGCCATCCATGACACCGTACACGAAATGGCTAAAGATGAAGCCCGCCACGGCAAAGGATTTGAAGGCCTGCTGAAACGCTACTTCTGAAAAAACAAAAAAATTTCGCCCTCCGTCGTACGGAGGGCACCCGCTCGTCGGGTTGCGGGGTTATCGCCCTGCTCCCGGCTTCTTTACAATACGCCGTGGCAAGCCGCTTCTCGGCATTCCGGGAAAAACTTTCCGCACTCGCTTCAATGATCGTTTCCCGGACGTAAAGCGGAACACCGGGAGCATCTGCCCCCTGCCGCTGAAAATCGGTGATCGGCACAATGCCGGGGATGATCCGGCTACGCAAGGCATACCGCAGAGATTCAAGTATTTCCATGAGATCAACTCCTTTTTAAGACCTGGAGGGTGTTTTAATTCTTCAGAATAGTTCTCGCAAGCTCAAAAAAGTTGTCGGCAACGCAGGTTATATTTTTCACAAAGAATGAGACAACACCTATTCTTTGATATTGTGTTTTTTTACGAAAATTTTCAAATTGTTTTGGGCAATATCGACAAATTCTTTGGGTTCTGCTCCTGCGGCAAAAGCAGCTTCTGCCAGAGACAGGATTTGTTTATACCGTTTATATTGCTCCATTACAAGCTTTTGTCGCATCGCTTCCGGAAGATTTTTTGCATACAACATCCGGTGCATTATGAGAATTTCCAAATCAAGGATCGGTTGCAATCCAATTTCTCCCGCATCAAAATCGCGTTGATATGTATCTGATTTCATAATGTGAGCAGAAATCATTTGCGGATAGGTTTTGTATATCAATTTTGAGTTTTCCGGTATTGACGGAAAATCTTTCGCATAACGCCAA
>SUWD01000030.1 GCA_015061685.1 Lentisphaerota bacterium
CAAGCCAAGCCAAGCCAAGCCAAGCCAAGCCAAGCCAAGCCAAGCCAAGCCAAGCCAAGCCAAGCCAAGCCAAGCCAAGCCAAGCCAAGCCAAGCCAAGTAGAATAACGTTTCCTTTTTCCTGTTTGGAATTCCACGGAACTTTTGTGTCTTTTTTCAGGGTTTGTACTTTCCCACCCGGGGAAGTACAAACCCTTTTTCGTCCATCAATATAAACCAGACATATTAACCTAACAATATATCAAAGGGAGAAAATTTATGTTCAACTTAAAGAAAAAAATAACCTTGTTGTTTCTGATGTTGTTGTGCCTCGGTGCTGCCAATACCCTCCATGCTTCTTACTGGGGATGGCGTTTTAACAGTAAAATGAGCGATACCGAAGAATCCATTGCCCGTGAAAAAGCCGAAGCTGAAGCTGAAGAAAGAGCTAAAATCGAATCCGGCGAAAAAGCCAGAGAAGAAGCTGCCAGGGCAAAAGAGGAAGTCGCCCGGGCTCACGAGGAAATTGCAAAATTAAAAGCTGAAATTGAGAGCAAAAATAAAGCTGAAGAAAAAGAAGCTGAAATCCAGGCTGCTGAAGATGCTGAAGAAAGAGCTGAACTTTTTTCCGGTATCGGTTCTGCAATTTTGTGGTATATCCCCAACCGCATCTGCGATCTGGTGGATTGCTTCACTTTCGAAGTCGGTGTTGGCGAAATCGGTCTTGATCTTTCCCTTACCCGTTATGCAACTTTTGGAGCCGGTGTCGGTTACGCTTACATAACCGGTTTCGGATTCAATAATCAGAATGGTCTTTTCCGTCAGCAGAACTGGTATGCAGATTTCCTGAATTTGCGTCTTGGCGAAACTGACCGCAAAAATATTTGCGGTGATTACAAAGCCTTCCGCCAGCGGTACAAAGGCGAGATCGACATCGAAAAAATGAAAGAATCCGGCTGTGAAGATCCCTATGCCATCGGCGTAAAAGCCAGTTGCTATGCCGGAGTCAATCTCCAACTGCATCCGGTGGAATTTCTCGATTTCCTCGCCGGTTTTATCTTTATTGATATCAAGGATGATGACAAATAAAAATTTTGGTTGAATGCGGAAAATATAAGGAAGCCCGCTTCACATATCAATGGGATCAAAACACGGTGTTTTATCCCGAAAATAATTTATTCATAGGAGAAATTTATTATGAAAAAATTCCTTATCGGCGGCATGGCCGCAGTGGCTGCTTTGGCTTTCACCGGCTGCAAAATGTGTTGCGAACCCATCGCAAATGACCCGACCTGTATTGAGAACAGCCACTACACCTCTGTTGGTCTCAATCCGGCTGCCCGCACTATGGTTTCCCCCAATCTCGGTGCCAGCAAACAGCTTTTCCGTCCGGTTTTCAAAGCAGGCACCGAGCGTATTTCCGTAATCGGCAAAGGTACTGACTATGATTCAGCCGTTGAAGATGCCTATGCCAAGTTCCTCGCCCAGACCAATTGCGATTACGTTGTTGCCGTTACCACCGTTGTCAGCGAAAAAACCCACCCGACCTGGCGTTTCTGGGCTACTACCAACTACTCCGTCACTCTTTCCGGTCTGCCGATGTATCTGGAAAAACTCGATTGCGAAACTCTGACTCCGGAGAAAGTCGTTCTTGAATCCACCACCAATACCAATGGCAGTTACGCAGGTGAACTCCGTGAAAGAAGCACCGGTGAAGCGACCCGTAAAGATGTCGATCTTTCTCCGCTCAACAAAATTGAAAAGAGTAAGGTTGACAACCTTGTTTCCGGTATTGTCGGCAAACTTTTCTGAGAAATAATTTCTCAAAAAAGAGTTGTTAAAACAATCGGCAAAGTGTTTTTCTGCAAACGGAAAAACACTTTGCTTTTTCATTGATTGTTATTGTCTCATTTTTTGTGAAAAATCTTTCCTGCGGTGGTGCATTGCGGGCAATCTCTTGGCAAATCAGCGGACGTTTTCGCAGTCATGTACGTCAGTACACTCCTGCTCATCCGCCTTGATTTGTCTGCGACCTTGCCTCACACTGCATCCACCGGTTAGATCGAACCCGTGCCGTGCTTGCCGGTTTGACAAATCACAACTTATGTGATATGTTTTATACGTCAACAAAAATGTTTGTTTATAAGCTCCTGTTACGAGTTTCACAAAATTCGGGACATTATCTATTGATTACAATAATTTTATGCGTATAATAACTGTTTTCATGCTCCTGATACTCCTCCTTTCCGGCGGATGCAGGGTAAAAAAAGAGATATCAAGAGAAACAACTGTAGAAGTTTGGTATCTGCGTAACGGCAAGCCGGAAAAAGTTACTCAAGCAGACAAAGATAATATCATGCTGCCGCAAGTAACCGATATGGAGTTGGTCCAAACGGAGAGCAACGGCAACTGACGGTGGTTAATGCCGGAGGCGTGGGTACATGAAGCAAAACCACCGCAGACTGCTGACTATCACCAGCTGTCCGTAAGTGTCCGTAAAAGTCCGTTAACATCCGTACCGCAGTTTATCAAGTGGAGCGAGCTGCTGACTCCGCATGGATCGGAGCTGCGCCCGACGAAGCCGCCGCGACACCCAGCTTTTCTTTGCTTACTTTCTTTTCTCGTGAAAAGAAAGTAAGGCACGGGCGGTCAGTTTGGCGAAAACTTTCTGGTGGACAGGATCGGCAAGTTTTTTCACTTCATCTTTGTTGCTGACAAAACCTGCTTCGATCAGGAGAGCCGGGATAGTGGATAAACGCAGAACTTTGAAACGGGCGGTTTTCACTCCCCGTGAGGTGGAAAAATTCGCAACGGTAAGCTCTTTGGCGATGGCTAATGCCGGATACCATGAAGATATGATTCTTTTATTTTCCTCCTCGTTTTCGCTTTTAAGGAGGAAAACTTCCGACCCGTAAGCATCGGTATTTTTCGAAGAATTGTGATGGATGCTGATAAAGATATCCGCCTGCTTTTCTGCGGCAAAAGCCGGACGCTCATCCAAAGTGAGGAAACGGTCATCCTGCCGGGTGAGGAGGACTTCGAAACCGCACTTTTCCAATTCTTCAGCGATTGCCGAAGCAAGCTGTAAATTGAGATCTTTTTCCATGATACCGTCGGCGGAAACCGCACCTTTATCATGACCGCCGTGGCCGGGATCAAGAACTATTTTGCGGATCGGGAAACTGCGTTTTTCCATCAGCGGCACAAGGATATTCTGTACGGTTGCCGGGTCGATGCACCAGAAATTTTCCGGCGAAAGAGTTACCGGAGCAGGCAGCTGCAGCGGAATACCGTCAACAAAAGCTGCCGCACTGCCGGAAACAAGTTTTACAACTCTGCCTTTGTCCTGCAGTTCCAGAATATTTTCCGCCGGGCAAGCGGCTCTCATCCCCAAAGCTGAAAGATTTTCATCCAGCTGCGGCACAACTTTTACCATCTGCGACACCGGCGGTACGGTTTTGTTTTCATCCTTGCATCCGGCGAGGAGAAAAAGCATGAGCAGGGTCAATATTCTGCCGGTCAACTTCATGATAAGCACCCTTATTCGATCAGATCGGAAACTTCTTCCGTGGCAAGTTCCTGCACGGAACGCAGTTTACGCTCCAATGCCCGGGAACGGGTACCGATTTTTTCCATGTGATTGACCACGGATTCAAGGCTTTTTCTGGTGGCATCCATTTCGTTGCCGAACTTGTTGAATTCGGTTTTGACGGCACCGAGGATCTGCCAGACCTCATTGGAACGCTTTTCGATGGCGAGAGTTTTGAATCCCATTTGCAGTGAATTCAGAAATGCCACCAGATTGGAGGGGCCGACCACGGAGATCTGCATATCGCTCTGCAGTTTCTCGAAAAGTCCGGGGATACGGAGAATTTCAGCATAGATCCCCTCACTGGGTACAAACATCAGACCGAAAGCGGTCGTATTGGGCGGATAGATATATTTTTCCCGGATATCAGAAGCACTTTTTCTGACGGTACGGGCAAAGGCTTCCTGTGCTTTTTTGACCTCCACCGACATGCGGGGGAATTGTTCATAACACTCAAGCAGCCGCTGGTAATCCTCCACCGGAAATTTGCTGTCCACGGGGAGAAATACCGGTTCATCATCCTTGCTTCCGGGCAGTTTGATGGCGAATTCAACGATTTCCGTACTGTTCGGTACAGTGGCGACATTGACGGCGTACTGATCCGGAGCGAGATATTGCTCCAAAATGGCGGAGAGTTGAATTTCGCCGATATTTCCTCTGGTTTTGACATTGGTAAGGACTTTTTTCAGGTCACCGACACCGGTGGCAAGATTCTGCATTTCGCCCAAGCCCTTGTGAACCTCCTCCAATCTCTGACTGATGAGCCGGAAAGATTCGTTGAAGTGCTTTTCCATGGACTCCTGGAGTTTATCATCGACGGTCTTTTTCATCTCGTCAAGTTTGGAGCGGTTTTCATCCTGAATATTTTTCAGTCTTTCATCCATCAACTCCCGGTTTCTTGCCAGCTGTCCGGAGGTGCTTTCCTCAAAGAGACGGATCTTTTCCTCGATGGTGCGGATCAATTCGGCGGATTTTTTCTCGGTACGGTCACCGTAATTCTGCAATGCTTCAGCGAGTTTGGCGGCACTGTTTTCATCCGCCTGCCGGACGGCATCCCGGAACTCCTGCAGGAACTTCATAAAGTCGGTAAAAGAACTTTTCACCATCTCCTGCTGCATAAGAAAGCTCTGCTGCAGCTCCATTCTGTGACGGGAAAAGTTGTCATTCAACTCATTACGCAGAGAAGCGAAACCATTTTCACAAATCTCTGAAATGCGGTCATTGCCCTGTTTGCGTAATATCAATACCGCAAGCAGAGCGATTATGACCAGCAATGCGGCAAGGATGATCCACTGCATTACCTGCTTCTCCGTATCAGATCAGAAGTGACGGAGGGGAGAAATTCTCGATCTCGGAACCCACTTCCGAAGGAGTTCTGCCGGTGTAGATCTGCCGGGGACGGACGATCTTGGTGCTGTCACCGATCATTTCCCGCCAGTGGGCGACCCATCCGGGCAGACGTGCCAGAGCGAACATCACGGTGAACATATTCTCCGGAATACCCATTGCCCGGTAGAGAATACCGGTGTAAAAGTCCACATTGGGATAAAGACCGCGTTCAACGAAGTAGCTGTCTTCTCTGGCGATCTCCTCGATTTTGTGGGCGATATCCAGCAATGGATCATTGATACCGGTTTCCTTGAGGTATTTTTCACACTCTTTACGGACGATCTCCGCCCGCGGATCGTAGGTTTTGTAAACCCGGTGTCCGAATCCCATCAGCCGGAAACTGTCATTTTTATCTTTGGCTTTGCGGATGAATTTATCCACATCACCGTCAGCCATGATCATTCTCAACTGTTCGATGACCGCCTGATTGGCTCCGCCGTGGAGCGGGCCGGAAAGTGCCGAAACACCGGCGGCAATGGTGGAGTACAAATTCACCTGGGCACTGCCGATGGCACGCACTGCCGTGGTGGAGCAATTCTGCTCATGGTCGGCGTGGATGATGAAAAGCACGTTGAGCAGACGTACCGCTTCCGGGCTGATATGGTAAGGTTTCACCGGAGAATCAAACATCATATTGAGGAAGTTCGCACAGTAAGACAGATCGTGCCGGGGATAAACGATGGGTTCACCGATAGACTTCTTGTAGGCAAATGCCGCAATGGTGCGGACGATGGAGATCACCCGGGCACAGGAGTGTTCAATATTGCGTGCCGTGGCGGTAACGTCCACAGTCGGATAAAATGCCGCCATGGCATTGACCATTGTGGAGAGGATGTGCATCGGGTGCGCCCCTTTGGGGAAATGGTCGAAAAAGTGACGCATATCCTCATGCAGCAATGAGTTATAGTTGAGCAAACTGGAAAAGTCCATCCGTTCTTTTTCCGTCGGCAGAGTGCCGTGTACCAAAAGATAGGCAACATCGACAAAGGAAACTTTGGCGGCAAGTTCGGCAATGGGGATCCCCCGGTAACGCAGAATACCCTTTTCGCCGTCGATATAGGTGATCTGGCTGCAGCAGCTTGCCGTATTGGCAAACCCCTGATCCAGAGTGACCAAGCCGGTGCTTTTACGCAGAGTGGAAATATCAAGGGCCTTTTCCCCTTCACTGCCGCAGATCACCGGCAGAGCGATCTCTTTATTCTCAAAATTGAGTATTGCTTCGGAATTTTTATTCATCATCGTATCAGACCTTTCATCACATTACGCCCGGACAAAACCGGCGGTCGTTTCCAGAAATTGTGCGGCAAGTGCCGGCCACTGTTTGATATCCGCAAGTCCGAATCCCAAGCCTTTACCGTGACAGCCGTGAGGGAATACATGCAATTCGCAGCTGTTGCCGCACTGCCACATTTTTTCGGCAAACGCAACCGAATTTTTCACCGGTACAGCATTATCATCGGCGGTGTGCCAGAGAAATGCCGGAGGGGTGTTTTTATCGACCAGCTTGTGCATGTCAAGTGCCGCTTTGACCTCATCCGGGACATTTTCACCAAAGAGGAAGTTCCCGCTGCCGCGGTGGGCAAAATCATCGGTCAGTGAAATTACCGGATAGCAGAGGATCATCGCATCGGCTTTACCGGAAAAGTTATCTGCTTCATCATTCTCGTCAGCATTGATCTTGTCGGCAAGTATTGTCCCGGATGCCGCCAGATGACCTCCGGCGGAGAAACCCAATACCGCCAGTTTATCCAGTCTCCAGGCGGCAGCATTGGCACGGATGATTTTCACCGCCCGCACCAGATCTTGCTGCGGAGATGGATAATGCTCCGGATATGTGCGGTATTGCAGAACAAAAGCATGAAAACCAAGCTCATTGAATTTCTGTGCCACACAATCTGCCTCATGTGCGGCACGGTGATGATAACCGCCTCCGGGAAGCACCAGTACCCCACCGAGCGGAGTGCTTGCTCCGGGGAGCAGGAAAGTATCAAGATAGGGCTGGAAAGCATTTCCACTGTTTCCGGCAGGCGATTTACGCAGGGCAATACGCATGACATTTCTCCATGAATTATTCTTTTTCAACAGTTATTATGCATATATAATGTAGCACATATAAGAGCAATTTTCCATACAAAAAGTGCAAAAGGTGCAAGTTTATAACAAAACTCTTGCATTTATCGTGTCCCGGAGTTATATTATATACATTGAAATGTATAATTTTGTCAGAATTATCGGGAAATACAGAAAAATGAAAACGTTTGAAACCCTTTTCGCCGAGTTGAAAACCAAAGCCGCAAACGGTGATCCCAACTCCGGAACCGTCAAAGAATTGGCCAAAGGAACCCACTTCATCGGCAAGAAAATCGTCGAAGAAGCCGGCGAAACCTGGATCGCCGCCGAATATGAAGGCAAAGAACGCACCGCCGAGGAGATCAGCCAGCTGATCTACCATCTGCAGGTGATGATGATCGACCGTAATTTGGAACTTGAGGATATTTACAAGTACTTATGAATGACTTCAGTGGAAATTTGAAGTTGGCTCTGCCCAACAAAGGAGCCCTCAGCGAAGGTGCTGTCAATCTCTTGATCAAAGCCGGTTACCGCTGCAAAAGAAGCGGCAGGGAACTGGTCATCCGGGATGCGGAAAATAAAATCGATTTCGTATTCCTGCGGCCCCGGGATATCGCTCTTTACGTCGGCAGCGGAATCATCGACGTCGGTATCACCGGGATCGACCTTGCCATGGACAGCGGTGCCGAAGTGGAAACCATCTTTCCGCTGGGTTTCGGTAAATCCCGCTTCTGCTTCGCCGCTCCCAAAGAGAAAAATATGAGCATCGCCGATTTCAACGGCCTGCGGATCGCCACAAGCTATCCCAGTCTGCTCAAAAATGAACTGGCTAAACGCAATCTCAACTGCAAAGTGGTCAAACTTGACGGTGCCGTGGAAATTTCCATCGCCCTCGGTGTCGCCGATGCCATCGCTGACGTGGTCGAATCCGGTGCAACCATGCGGGAAGCCGGTCTGGAGATCGTCGGTGAACCCATGCTCCACAGCGAAGCGGTCGTCATCGCCGGTAATTCAGAAACCGCCAAACGCCCGGAAGTTGCCCTGCTTATCGCCCGGCTCACGGGAATCATGCGTGCCGCTGAATATGTCATGGTCGAGTACGATATCGAAAGAAGCAAACTCGAAGAAGCCTGCAAAATCACCCCGGGAATCGAATCACCCACGATCGCTCCCTTGAGCAATCCCGACTGGGTGGCTGTCAAATCCATGGTCAAACGCAAGGAAAGCAATGCCGTCATGGATCAGCTTTATGAACTCGGCGGCCGCGGAATAATCATTATGGAAATCAGTGCGTGCCGTCTGTAAGGCACCGGGAAAGGAAAAAAGTATGAGCGGCAACCGCAGTACATTGGAAATCGCCCGCGAAGTCTTTGATATTGAAATCGAAGGTGTTACTACTCTGCGTAACAATCTGGGCAAAGATTTTGAGATCCTTGTTGACCGTTGTGCAGCTGCCATCAATGCCGGAGGCAAAATCGTCCTTACCGGCGTCGGCAAATCCGGCTACATCGGCAAAAAAATCGCCGCCACACTTTCCAGTGTCGGCAATCCGGCTGTTTTCATGCACCCGGTCGAAGCACGTCACGGCGATCTGGGACTTCTGCAGAAAAACGATCTGATGATCGCTTTGAGTTACAGCGGTGAAACTGAAGAACTGCTCGTCGTCCTCACCCCCGCCAAACGCCTCGGTGTGGAACTTGCCGCCATCACCGGCAACAGAGAATCAACTCTCGCCAAAATGAGCGACTTCGTAATGGATATGGCTGTCCCCAGAGAAGCGTGTCCATTCAATCTGGCTCCGACGACCACGACCACGGCTCTGCTGGTTCTCGGCGATGCCCTGTCAATGGTTCTGCTGGATAAGAATGGTTTCACCAAGAGCGATTACGGTCGCCGTCATCCCGGCGGTGCCATCGGCAGAATGGTCACCATGAAAGCTTCCGATGTCATGCGTAAAGCCGCCGATGCCGCAGTCGTACCGCCGGATTTCACCGTGCGGGAAACTCTCTACGCTATGAGCCACGCCCGCAGCGGTGCCGCAGTTATCGCCGATGAAAACGGTAAACTGCTGGGAATTTTCACCGATGGTGACTTCCGCCGCAGTGCCGCTCAGGATGATGCCGTACTGACCAGAAAAATGAGCGAAGTGATGACTCCGTCTCCCATTTCGATCAATGCGGAAAGCATGGTCGTTGAAGTTATTAAACTGGTGGAAAAACGCCGGGTGGATGATCTGGTGGTGGTCAATGACGACAATACTGTCGCCGGGATCATCGACATACAGGATCTTCCCGGCCTCAAACTCATGTGAAAAAGATGAAAAATCCGGTAAAATTCTATCTGTTCGTTCTGCTTTCGTTCTTTGTGCTGACGGTATCTGCCGACGACAATACCGCTTCGCAGATCTACAGCGAAGGGCGTCAGCTCTATCTCGACGGTGAATATTACGATGCGGCACAGAAATTTGAGAGCTGCCGTTTCCACACCAAAAATATGACGATCCGTGCCAACAGTCTGATCGCCCAGGCGGCATCTTACCGGATGTGCAAACTTTATTACCGGGAATTCCTTGCCATTGAGGAACTTCTGGAGCGTTATCCGGAGTATGTCAACTGCAAAGATATGATCGCCAGAGAGTTTGAGATCGGTCAGATTTTCCGCGGCGGCTACCGGGAACCGGCATTCTGGGTCTTCCGCTGGATTCCTTATCTGGTGGATGTCAACCGCACTGAAGAAGTCTTTTCGGCAGCCTTGAAACGGGCCCCCTATTCCGAATATGCTCCGGGAGCCCACATGCAGCTGGCGATATTTTTCGATCAGGAGGGGGAAACCCAAAAATCCGTCGCTGAATTGCGGATGATCCTGGAGCGGCACGGCAAAAGTGAACAGAGCAAATATGCCCTGCTCGCCCTTGCCAATGCTCTTTTCAACCTTGCCGGCAGAGGAGACGGCGACAGCCGTTACATCAATGAATCGGTGGAACTTTTCAAACTTTTCTGTCAGCGTTATCCTGACGCTTCAGAGATCGAATTCGCCCGCAACCGCCTCGCTCAAGCCAAAGATGTGCAGGCGAAAAAACTCTTTGAGATCGCCGAATTTTACCGCAAAAACGGCAGAAAAGAGGTCGCTGAAAGATACCTCGCCCAAGTGATGAATGAGTATCCCGACAGCAAAACAGCTCCAAATGCCGAAGCGGTACTGGTGGATATTTCCGACAACTTCCTCCCGGCTGCCCCGCAGGAGAAAATCGAGGCCCGTATGCCCGATCTCAAATCTTATTCCATCCCGGATGAACCCGGTCTGCTGCTCGCTGCTCCCGGAGAAAACGGCAACCACTTTTTGCTCAATGTGCCGGATATAAAAGGAGAAGTGCTGAAAGATCTTTCCGGAAACAACGGAGGAGAAAAGTAATGATGAAAAAATTTATACTTGTTTTGTTCGCTGCTGCTGCTTTGTTTGCTTCCGGCTGTGCCTACCGTTTCGGATCATTGAGCCATCCCCAGCTGCAAAGTGTCGCCGTTGCTCCGGTGATAAATGATACTCTTGCGTACAATGCTTCAGCTCTTTTACGCGGACTACTTAATGAATGTATCGTTACCGACGGTGCAATGAAACTGGAATCCATGAAGCAGGCAGATTGCATCATTTATGCCAAAATCACCAAAGTCGATTATCTGGCTCTGGATTACGCCACTATCAACGGAGAGGACAGCTTCCTTGCCAACGAGTGGAAATGTACCGTTACCGTGCAGTATTCGGTAATTCTCCCCGGCAGAGGCAAACCTCTGATCTCCAACCATGCCGTCAGCGGCACATCCAAATTTTTGAATGGCCCGGATATGGAGACTTCCCGTCAGAATGCCCTGCGTCAGTCATGCTTCGATGCAGCTAAAACGATCGTTGCCGAACTTACTGAAGGCTGGTAAAAGAAAGGCATCGGCTCTTTTATGCAGCTCAATCTGATCAAAAAAGGCGGTCTGCCGGTATCTTTTGCAATTCTGATTGCGATCGGTACTTTACTGCTGCAGCTCCCCGGAGTATGCAAGGTTGAGCTTTCCTGGCTGGATGCCCTTTTTACTGCCACCAGTGCGGTTTGTCTCAATGGTCTGGCGGTGATCGGGACTTATGAATTTACTTTTTTCGGGCAATTCATTCTTTTGCTTCTGATCCAGCTGGGCTGTTTCGGTATTTTGTCCTTGAGTGCGATGATCCTGCTCTTTGCCGGCAGGGGTTTGTCGATCAATGAAACATTGGTCATGTACAATCTCAATGACCGCTTCTCTCTGGGCGGCACTGAATCACTGCTCCGGGTGATCGCCCATTATACATTCATTGCCGAAGCACTCGGAGCTTTGCTGATGCTGCCGGGCTTTTTGTTCAAAGGTTTCGGATTTTTCGATTCGGTGTGGTATTCGATTTTTTATTCGGTGGGCAGTTTCTGCAATGCCGGTATCGGGCCGCTTGCCGGGGATATTGCTGTAACCGGCAGATATGTTCAGACGATTTCGCTGGTTTTGATTTTCCTGGGCGGTCTGGGGATTTATGTGATCTACGACCTGATAATGATGGTGCGGGATCACCGGCACAAAATGCGTCTGCACTCCCGGATCGTACTGCGTTGCTGTGCGATATTGATCACGACAGGTACATTGAGTCTGTTTCTGCTGGGCATGGCACCTACGGGGAGCGACATTGCACTTTTTGATGCGTTTTATCTTTCCATAACGGCCCGCACGGCGGGGTATTCCACGGTAGATCTTGCCACACTTTCACCGGCCTGCCTGACGCTGCTGATAATTCTGATGCTCATCGGCGGATCGCCCGGTTCTACTGCCGGCGGCTTGAAAACCACCACTTTAGCGGTGATTTTCTCTGCCTTGATAAGCTCTTTCAAAGGGGACAATGCGGTGATAATTTCCGGCAGGACAGTACCATTACGGACGGTATTGCGTTCATTTACCATTGCGGTGATATTTATTCTGATAGCGGTTTTGGGCGGATTGCTTTTAAGTGCGTTTTCGCCGCAGCTTACCGACCGTCAATGTTTTTTTGAAATATCTTCGGCACTGGGCGGAACCGGTTTGGATGCCGGGTGGATCACCCCGAAACTCAATGCCGGCGGCAAACTGCTGGTGATTTTCTGTATGTTTGCCGGACGGGTTGGGCCATTGGCGATCATTATGTTCTTCGTGGGCAAAGAGAAACCGGCGGTACTGCACTACCCGGAAGAGAGAATCATTGTCGGTTGAAAGATGAAAAATTATCCGGAAAAAGAGGAGTTTTGATTATGGCAAAAAACAGTTATGCGGTATTCGGCATGGGGACATTCGGGGCGAAACTGGCGACCGAATTGGCCCGCAGCGGCAATACGGTGCTGATTTGCGACCGGGATGTTGCCCGTATTGAGGAACTCAAGGACAAAGTTTCCGATGCGGTCATTGCGGATGTTACCATCGAGGAGGTCGTCCGGGAGTTGAATGTCGATAAATTCGATGCGGTCATTCTCGGCATGAGCAGTTATTTTGAAAGTCAGGTTCTGGCATTGACTCTGCTCAAACAGGCAGGTGCGAAGAAAGTATTCATCAAATCCAAAAGTGCCATTCAGGAGAAGATCCTCTACCGTCTGGGTGCCGATGAGGTCATCCAGCCGGAATTGGACGTGGCATCGCGTCTTGCCCGCAAACTTTCGCTCTCCAATATCTCCGACATTTTTGAATTCAAAGGTTCCGCCATTGCCGATGTGATCGTGCCTCCGGCTCTGGAAAATATTCCTTTGCGGGATCTTGATCTGCGGGGCAAACACAATATCACCATCTTGTTGAAATACACTCCGGACGGGCTTAATGTCTGTTCGATCGGACCGGATACCACGCTCAAAGCGGGGGATCAGCTGACCGTTTTCGGAGATCAGAAATCTATAATTGAACTTTTCAGAGGAAATTGATCATGAGCGACTGTATTTTCTGTAAAATCATTGCCGGGGAAATTCCCGGTGCCAAAATCTATGAAGATGATCTGGTCTATGCGTTTCTGGACATCTCCCCCATCAACTTCGGACACACGCTGGTGATCCCCAAAGAACACCACCAGTCTGCCGCCAGTATTCCGGAAGCGACTGCCGGACGGATGTTCCATGTCGCCAGCCGTATCGGAATTCTGCTCAAACGTCTGGACGAATTTGACGCTTACAACCTCCATCTTGCCGATGGTACTGCTGCCGGACAGGTGGTCATGCACGCCCATTTGCACGTTATTCCCCGCGGTGCGGAGGATGGTTTCCGCTGGAATTGGCGGCAGCTTAAGTATCCCGAAGGAAAAATGGCGGAGATCGCCAATGACCTTGCCGCAAAACTGCAGGCGAAACTGACCGCAGAAGTCAGCGGCAGATAAACGAAGTATTGGAAAACTATTTTTATGGCAGAATTGAAAAACATCCGCAATTTTTGTATTATCGCCCACATCGACCACGGCAAATCCACCCTTGCCGACCGGATGCTGGAAATCACCGGTACCGTGGAAAAACGGGATCTGCAGGAGCAGCTTCTTGACGGTATGGACCTTGAGCGTGAACGCGGTATTACCATCAAATCCCACCCGGTGCGTATGATGTACGCCCCGGAGGGGGATACTGTATATGAGTTGAATCTTATCGACACTCCCGGACACGTTGACTTCACTTACGAGGTCAGCCGCAGTTTGAGTGCCTGCGAAGGAGCGATCTTGCTGATCGACGCCACGCAGGGAGTCCAGGCCCAGACGGTTGCCAACGTCAATCTGGCATTCCGGCAGAATCTCCGGGTGATCCCGGTCATCAACAAGATCGACCTGCCCGCCGCCAATCTGCCCTTGTGCTACGAGCAGATGGAGGAGATCCTCGCTCTGCCGAGGGAAGAAGCTCTCTGTGTTTCCGGCAAAACCGGCGAAGGCGTCGCTGAATTGCTCAAAGCTGTGATCGAGCGGATCCCGCCGCCGTCGGTCGGTGATGAATCAGGTTCTGCGGCATTGATTTTTGACTCCCGGTATGATATTTTCCGGGGAGTGGTGAATTTCGTCAGGGTACAACGTGGGGTTTTCAAGCGTGGAACAAGGATAAAACTCTTTTCCAACGGCATAGAAAGTGAACTTAAAGAGGTCGGACACTTCAGCCCGGATATGCGTCCGGATCCGGAATTGGGTCCCGGCAGTGTGGGATATATCATTCCCAATTTGAAGTCCCCTTCCGACACCCGTATCGGTGATACCATTACCGACACCCAGAGACCGAGTGCCGAACCTCTGCCCGGATTCCGGGAGGTGCGTCCGATGGTATTCAGCGGTATTTATCCCATTGATACAGCGGATTACGATCAGCTGAAAGCAAGCATGGCAAAACTGCAGCTCAACGATGCGGCATTTTTCTATCAGGCGGAAAGTTCCGCCGCTTTGGGATTCGGTTTCCGCTGCGGATTTCTGGGATTGCTCCACATGGAGGTCATCCAGGAGCGGCTGCGGCGGGAATACAATATGGATATTCTGGCAACTTACCCCTCGGTTATCTACCACGTCTATATGAAATCCGGCGAATTGCTGGAGATCGACAACCCCGTTCACCTGCCCGATCCCTCCGGTATCGAACGCATCGAAGAACCGGTCATCAACTGCCACCTGATGATCCCCAATGAGTATATCGGAGACGTGATGAATCTGGTCATGAGCAAACGCGGTATCTGCACCAATACCACCGGTGTGGACGGCAATCACGTTATCATCACCGCTGAAATGCCCATGCATGAAATTCTGATCGACTTCCACGACAAGCTCAAATCCATCACCCGCGGTTACGGCAGTATGGATTATGAACCTGCCGGATACCGGGCAGGGAAAATGGTCAAACTGGATATTATGGTCAATGGCGAAACGGTGGATGCATTCAGCAGTATCGTCCATGTGGATATGGCTTATGAGAGAGGCCGTCAGGTCGCTGAAAGATTGCGGGATGCGATTCCGCCGCAGATGTTCCAGATCGCCATTCAGGCGGCGGTCGGCGGCAAGGTCATCGCCCGTGAAACCATCCGTCAGCTGCGGAAAAACGTGCTTGCCAAGTGTTACGGCGGTGATATCACCCGTAAACGCAAACTTCTGGAAAAACAGAAAGAGGGTAAGAAGCGGATGAAACTTATCGGTCAGGTGAATATTCCGCAGGAAGCGTTTGTCGCAGTGCTTAAAGCCCAGGAATTCAACCAGTAAAGGAATTTTTAACATGAAAGAAACAATTCTTCAGTGGCTTTCTCCGATCATTGAAAATCAGGCGGTCAAAACCCTGATCGCCCACCCGTTCCTTGCCGGACTGCTTGCCGGAATAGTACTTTTCTGGCTTCTGCGGTTTTTCTGGTGGCTTCTGGTACGCAAAAGATCCTGTACCGGGATCATTGTCAAAGAGAGTGCCGGACAAATTTCAGTCAGTGTCGCCGCCATTACCGGAGTGATCAAACATGCGGTACGGGAAATAAATTCACTGGAAATAATCCGGGTCCGGGTCGCCAAACGGGGAAAAATGTACGATTTTGATCTGCGTGTCCGTATGGATGCCGCCAACGGTACAGCTCCCAAACTTATGGAAACTCTTTCGGTGATCGTCAGAGATCAGATGAAAAGTGCTTTCGGTATTGAGAATATCGGAAAAATCAAACTGACTATCCTCAACTGCGACAACTCCTCCCCGGAAGTCCCGGAAAGTGAGGATATCTCCAACGCCGGGACAGAAAGAAAAGCTCCGGATCATACCGTAAAACTCAATATCAGAACGGATGCGGAAAAAGAGTGAAAAATTATCCGCTGATCCTTGCTTCAGCTTCGCCGCGACGTCAGGATTTGCTCCGGCGTTGCGGTGTTGATTTTACCGTGCAGAGTGTCGATATTGAGGAGTTGACCGGTGCCGGAGATATCGCTCTGGTGCCGGAGATCAATGCCCGGAACAAAGCTCTGGCAGTCGCCGCCGCTAATCCGGGATGCTGGGTGCTTGGTGCCGATACCATGATAATTTTTGAAAACCGTGCCATCGGCAAACCGGCAGATATGGCGGAGGCTTTTGCTTTGCTGAAAAGCTTTTCCGGCAGAACTCATGAGGTAATTACCGGCATGGCTCTGCTCAATAAAGAAGAAGATATTGCCGAAGTATGGAGCTGCAAAAGCGAAGTAAAATTCAAAAAGCTCTCCGATGCAGTTATCAAAGAGTATCTTGAGTGTGTGCCGGTGCTGGATAAAGCCGGGGCTTATGCGATCCAGGATCACGGGGAATTGATCGTTGAAAGATTCTCCGGCGAAATGGAAAATATTATCGGTATGCCGTTGAAAAAACTGCAACTGCTCTTGAAAAAATATTCAATCGGTGGTAATTTAGTTCGGAAGTAAAAAAACGGATAAAATTGTAAATGGGTACTGTAAAAATAAACGATCTCCGGGTCAATGCCGTTATCGGCACTCTCGATCATGAGAGAATACACCGGCAGGAGTTGATCTTTGATGTGGAATTTGATTATGATTCCACCCAAGCCGCCGGAACCGATGACTTTATGACATCGGTGGATTATTCGGCGGTGGAAAGGTGTATCGTGGAGAGTGTCAGTGCCTCATCATTCAAGCTTCTGGAAGCTCTTGCCCTTTTTCTCGGCAATAAAATTCTGGATGAATTCGCTGTTTCCCGGATCAAAATCACCATTTCCAAACCGGCGGCATCCGCTTACGGAGCTTTGATAAGTTATACCGGAGAATTTTTCCCCGGCAGGAGGGCGTAATGGCAGACAACAGTAAACTTACTCCCATGATGATCCAGTACCGGCAGGCAAAAGAACAGATCCCGCCGGATGCAGTTCTGCTTTTCCGGCTGGGAGATTTTTATGAGGAATTTTTTGAGGATGCCGAAACAGTCAGCCGGGCATTGGATCTGACTTTGACCAAAAGACAGGGTACTCCCATGTGCGGATTTCCCTATCATGCTCTGGACAGTTATCTGCCGCGTCTGATCGCCGCCGGATTGAAAGTCGCTATCGCCGAACAGGTCGAAGACCCCAAACTGGTCACCAAAGGTATCGTAAAACGGCAGATCACCCGGATCATCACGCCGGGAACCATGATCGACAACTCGCTGCTCAATGATGACGGCAACCACTTCCTCGGAGCGGTCTCCAAAGATAAGGAGGGTGAACTTTTTCTGGCGGCACTGGATGTCAGTACCGGAGAATTTTCCGTCTGTCAGACCGGCACGGCCGGGCATCTTGCCGCCGAGATCCGCCGTCTGGGAGTTGCTGAAGTGCTTGTCACTGCCAAATTGCAGGAGGAATTGCTCGCTTCCGGAGAATTTTCTGCCGGAGATAAAGCTCCTTTATGGAGCGAATTGGATGAATACTCCTTTGACAGCTGGGACGGATTTGACTATTTGTGCAGACATTTTCACAGCACGACGCTGGATGGTTTCGGTCTCCGCGGCAAAGATGCCGCAGTAGCGGCGGCGGCGGCAGTGCTGCGTTATGCTTCAGAGAATCTCCGGCATGAGGCTGCCCACGTTACGCTGCTGCAATTCCGCACGCTTTCAGAAACACTGGAACTTGATCCTATAACTTTGCGTAATCTGGAAATAACCGGTTCGCTTTTTGAGAATTCCCGCCGCGGTTCACTGCTCGGCGTGCTGGACAAATCCGTCACCCCCATGGGCGGCAGGAAATTACGCAGTTTCCTCGTCCGGCCGCTCCGGGATCACGATGCGATCGTCCGGCGGCTGGATGCCGTGGAAAACTTTGTGGTCGATCCGCTGGCTCTGGCGGAATTCCGGGAATCTCTCCGGGTGGTCAAAGACCTTGAACGCATCGTCGGCAGACTCAATGTGGGTATCGCCACGCCGAGAGATCTGCAGAATCTGGGCAGTTCTCTGGAATCTCTGCCCGCCATAAAGATCCTGCTTGAGAGTCTCTACGCCCGGCTGTTTGCCGAGTGTGTCGCCAATATCGGGGACTTTTCCGGACTTACTGCCGCTCTGCTTGCCGCCCTTGCCGATGAATTGCCTGCTTCCATAAATGACGGCGGAGTTATCCGCCCCGGATATTCGCCGGAACTGGATGAATTGCGTTCAGCGGCGTCCGACGGCAAATCGTGGCTCAGTTCCATCCAGCAGCGGGAGATCGAGCGTACCGGGATCAAATCGCTCAAAGTCAAATTCAACAACGTTTTCGGTTACTATATCGAGGTGAGCAAATCCAACCTCTCTCTGGTACCGGAAGATTACATCCGCAAACAGACCCTCGTCAATGCCGAGCGTTTCATCACCCCGGAACTCAAAGAATTGGAGAATCGTATTCTGGGTGCCGAGGAAAAGGCAAGAGCTTTGGAGCTGAAAATTTTTGACGAATTACGCCGTATGGCGACCAGCTGCACCGCCGATATCCAACGCAGTGCCGATGCTCTGGCAGAGATGGATGCCATTGCCGGATTTGCCGAGACCGCCCGTACCCACGGCTACTGCCGCCCGGAAATTTTCGATGATGACCGGCTCAATATCTGTGACGGCAGACACCCGGTGCTGGATGATTCCATGGGCAGCGGAGCATTTGTCCCCAATGATACTTTCCTTGACTGCGGCGAAAAGCGGATGATGGTCATTACCGGGCCGAATATGGCAGGTAAATCCACCTACATCCGGCAAACGGCACTGCTGGTCATTATGGCACAGGCAGGATCATTTGTCCCGGCACGCAGTATGCAGCTGGGCATGGTTGACCGCATTTTCACCCGTATCGGTGCGGCAGATGACCTCTCCCGCGGGCAAAGTACCTTTATGGTGGAGATGGTGGAAACTGCCAATATCCTGCGTCATGCCACGGAAAAAAGTCTGGTGATCCTTGACGAAGTCGGCAGGGGAACCAGCACCTTTGACGGTCTTTCTCTGGCATGGTCGATCGCTGAATATCTTCACGATCAGCCCCGGTGCCGCACGATGTTTGCCACGCATTACCACGAATTGACGGAACTTGCCCAGACCCGCAGAGGGGTGAATAACTTCAATGTTGCCGTCCGTGAATACGGCGATGAAGTCATCTTTTTGCGGCAGATAATCCCCGGAGCGGCAGACCGCAGTTACGGTATCCACGTTGCCCGGCTTGCCGGAGTGCCGCAGGCGGTTCTGGAGCGGGCCCAGAGCATATTGGAATTGCTGGAGAAAAATTCCGGCAGTCCCCGTGAAGCGGTTTCAACCATCCCCCGCCGGGCGGTACGCAACCGGAAACGTCAGGATGATGAGGAAGATTCCGACATCATTCAGCTGCGTCTGCTCTGATCCTGCAGGAAATTCAAAGCGTTGAAAATTTCTTCAAAACGGTAGATGATATAATCTGCTTCAATACCGCAACAATTTTTTTCGCCCTGATTGGAGTGGAAAAATATGGTTTTCATCCCCAATCTCCCGGCTCCGTAAATATCCCGGTACATATCATTACCGACAAAAACCGCCTCCTGCGGAGTTATCTGCAATTTATTCAAAGCGGTCATGTACATCCGGCGGTCGGGTTTGCGGAAACCGTAATCTCCGGAAATGATGACCGGGGAAAAAAATCCGGCAAGTTTGCAGAAATGCAGCTCCGGCAATGCCCAAACCGGCTGACCATCGGAAACTGCGGCAAGTTTGTAACTGTGCCGGAGGATCTCCAGAGTATCAATCACCCGGTCATAGGTTTGCAGTTTGTATCTGCCGGCGGCACGGAAAACTTTTGCGGCGACTTCCGGAGCCACCGGGAGCTGATCGTTACGGGAGTAGCGGCGGATGATATTTTCAAAGAGTTTGACCGCATCGAATTCCGGGAACTCCTCCTGACTCTGCTCTTTTTGCGTGGAAACACCGGAAAAAAATTCCTCTTTCAACTCATCCGGGGTGATCCGGATGCGGAAATAATCCAGAAAATTGGCAGTCGTCCGGTATATGTTGTCATCGCTTTCACTGGTGTAAATGTCGATCACAGTGCCATTGAGATCAAAGAGGATGGCTTTTATCATGATTCAACTCCTGAAAATTACTGTAACGTTTTTTTGGCTTCCTCAATTAAAATACGGCGGTATTCTCCGGGGTGAAAGTTGTTTCTGGCGATCCGCAGCAAAGTCATCCCCATATAAAAGGGCAGCCGGGAAGTAATTGAAACAAAAGCTTTTTCCTGATCGGGAAAGGGTTTGCAGTATTCCATAAGGAAGTGGCGGATAAAAGGTTCGGCGGCATATTTATTCCCGGTATGCAGGAGAAAAAAGTGCTGCAATTCTCCGGCGATCCGCCCGGTGTCAAAGAGCCGGTCACTGCGCTGCATCCGCTCCAGATCAAAGGTGATAACGTAATTGCCGCCGCCAAAAAAGAAATTGGACGGCGTGGCATCCCCATGTACCAGAACTTCCTGATCCTGATACATCAGGAAGTTGTGCCGGTATCCGGAAGCTGCCGCACAAAAATAATCTCTCTCCTGACGGTCGGAAATATCCTGCAATTGTCCGACGATATTTTCAAAGTAATCGCATACCCGGTTGAAATCCACCATCACCGGTTTCGCCGAGCGGTTGTGTACGGTCACCAGAAAATTCCCCAAAGCTCCAAGCTTGTCAAAAAGATCATTTTCCCCGTTTTGGAATATCGCCCGGATAATGACGGAGTCCAGTGCTTCACCGTAACAGTACTCAATGACCAGCAGGAAATTCAAAGCTTCATTGCATCCCAATGCCCGGGCAACGTAGTGATTGTCCCCGAGAAAACGGCGGAACTTCTCGATATTGTGAAATTCCAGATACATTTTACGTCTGGCACGCTCCGGATCGCTCTCATTGACACCGAAAAATTTGCCGACCACCCGGCTGCCGCTTGCCCGGTCTTCGTAAATATAGACCGCATGGGAGGAACAACTGGAAAAAACCCGGAATCCATCTCTGCCGTCCGCCCCGGTTTGCGGCATGATCTGATACCGTAGATAGTTGAAAAGCGGATCTTTTTTTGACAGATGTCCCAGATACTTCATAATTGTCCTCCAGGAACACAATATGTCTTTTTGAAACGCATTTCAACCTCGTTCCGTCAGAAATTCTTGAAAACTCAAGAAAAAACCGGAGTAATTTTGCATCAGATATTGAAAAAACACTCTTTTTGCAGTATCTTAATAAAATGGTTATTGTCTCATTTTTTGTAAAAAAATCTTTCCTGCGGTGGTGCATTGCGGGCAATCTCTTGATAAATCTGCGACCTTGCCTCACACTGCATCCACCGGTTGGATCGAACCCGTGTTTGCCGGTTTGACAAATCACAACTTATGTGATATGTTTCACACGCTGACAAAAATGTTTGTTTATAAGCTCCTGTTACGGGTTTTACAAAATCCGGGGCACTGTCACAGAATGACTTCAAACCGTTATTGAGCTTAAAATTGGGGCTGATATGTCTGACAAATCCATACCACGGCGTACATGGCCGCTGATAATGACCGGTTTTTTCGGGTCGTTCAACTTCAGCGGATTTTGCATCTGGACACTGCTGGTGCTGAAAAATTCAGCTCCGGCGTGCGTGAACAGCACTCTTTTCTGGCTGGCATCAGCCATGGCATCAGTGCTTCCCTCTCTGCTGTTTCCTTTGGTAAGCGGTTTCATCTCCGACCGGCTTCCCAAGCGTTACATTGTCATTGCCGCAAGATTGCTGGATCTGCCGCTGCTGCTCTTTGGAGCTTACGCCCTTGATGCTCTTGCTTCCGGCGGAAATTGTATCTGGATCTTGCTGGCACTGCTGGGCAATTCCATAAAGAATGCCTTTACCGCTCCTGCCTACGAGGGGCTGCTGCCGGAAACTTTTGCCGAGCCGGAACTCTCTCTGGCATGCGGCAAAACGATCTCCATTTCCACATTCGGTCTGATTGCCGGACTTGCGGTGATCCCGGGGGCATTTCTGACGGGGGTGGTGCTGCCGGTGCTGCTGGTTTCGGTACTCATTGCCATCTGGTCGGCGGTGAAGATCGTACCGGTCATCTCTCCGGTGCAGAGCAAAAGAGAATTGGCATACCATCTGCGGGAAACTCTCTCCCGTGCCTGGCATACCATCTGCCGCCGTCCGGGATTGTGGGCGTCGGTACTGGCGGAAGTCTCTTTCGCCGGATTGGGATTGATCGCTCTGCCGCTGCTGGTGCTTTTCGGCAAATATGCCTTGAATATGAACAGTCAGGATAATATCTTCCTTTTGCTGCTCTCTCCGGCACTGGGATTTATCATCGGCTGTTTCTGTGCCGGGATCTTCTCACGGAACAAGATCGAACTGGGTCTGATCCCGCTGGGATCACTGGGAATAATTCTGGCATTGCCATTGTTGATATTTTTTCCCGGTGAAGCCCGGCAGATAAGCATCTTTTACCCGGGCAGAGCAGCCACGGAAATACTGTTTTATTCCGGAGCGTGGTTCTGGTCGGCATTCACGGGATTTGCCGGGGGAATTTTGCTGGTTCCGCTGAAAAGCTATATTCTGCAGCGTTTGCGTCCGGAGTGCCGGGGAGCGGCACTGGCATTGAAGCGTGCAGTGATCTTTGCAGTAAGTTTTCTGGCTCTGCTGCTGGTCATACTGCTTTCTCCCGGCGGCAGTGAAGTTGCCGGGGCTCCGCCGATTTTGAAAAATATTGCCTCTGTACCTTATCAGGTATTGCTGGCAGGATTCGGGATAACGGTTTTTCTTTTCACCTTGCTGGCAATGTGGCTGCTGCCTAACTTCATGCTGCGTTTTGTGATCCTCACTCTGGGCCGCTGGCTCTATCATCTGCGGATAAACGGAGCGGAAAACATCCCGGAAAGAGGGCCGGCTTTGCTGGTGTGCAATCATGTTTCGGTCATCGACAGTCTGCTTATAAGTGCCTGTACCAGCCGCCAGATACGTTTTCTTTTGTACGATGAATACTTTTCTCTGCCGCTGTTGGGTTCCGTGGCACGGCTGACCGGATTTTTCAAAGTTCCCAACGGCCGCAAATTGAAAAGTCTTGCCCAGGTGTTGAAAAACATCCGCAAACACCTTGCCGACGGCGGTCTGATCTGTGTTTTCCCGGAGGGACAGCTCACCCGCAACGGTCTGGTAGGTGAATTCAAACCCGGCTACGAAAAAATGCTCCCTGCGGAAGTGGATGTCCCGGTCATCCCGGTGAATATCTCCTTTGCCTGGGGAAGTATTTTCTCCAATTTCTTTCACCGCTCCGGGGTGAAACGCAAATATAAACTGCCATTCTTTTCCGAAATAACTTTCGGCAAACCCCTGCCCAAAAATACCACCGTCTTTGAAGCCCGGCAAAAGGTCATCGAATTGGGTGCCGAAGCGGCAGTAAAAAGTTTACCGGACGAGGTGACTTTGCATCATGCGGCAGTAAAACAGGCAAAGAAAAATCTTTTCCAAAAACGCTTTTTTGATTACGGCGGCAAGGAGTATTCCACTTTTCAACTGGTCTGGGAAGCGGCTCTTTTGAGCCGGGTCATCCGGCGCAAACTTACTTCGCAGGATCGTTATGTGGGAACTCTTTTGCCCAACAGTATCGATTCCATAAAGACTTTGCTGGCGATTTTGATGGCAGACCGCACTGCTGTGCCGCTGAATCACAGCACTTCCCAGGAGGTATTTGATACTTCGGTAAGAAGTGCCGGTCTCCGCATGGTGATCACCGGGAGCAAATTTGTGGATAAGCTCCGGGTGAATCCCGGAGAAAATATCTTTTATCTGGAGGATATGGAAAAGGAGATCTCCATTTTCCGCCGGATCATCACCGCCGCCGGACTCTTTTTCCTGCCCAATGGCGAATTTATGAATATGCTCTCGCCCTTATCGGCTTTTGACCTGAAAAAAGATGCAGTCCTGCTCTTTTCCAGCGGATCGACCGGCAATCCCAAAGGTGTCCGGCTCTCCCAGCATAATTTGAACAGCAACGCCCGCAGTGTGGCATCCGGTTTTGCCGTTAATGCTGCTTCTGATATGATCGTGGGCAATCTGCCGTTATTCCACTCATTCGGGTTGAATGTCTGTTTCTGGCTTCCGGTGATGCGTGGGGTACCGGTAACTTACGTCAATAATCCGCTGGATTCATCGGCGGTGCGTGGGGTGCTTGCCGGTTACAAAGCGACGATGCTCTTTGCCACGCCCTCATTTCTGCAGAAATATCTCCGCCGCTGTCAGAAAGATGACCTTGCTTCTCTGCGGGTGATCGCCACCGGAGCGGAAAAACTGCGTGCCGACATCGCAGAAAAAGTCCGGATTTTAACTGACAACCGTCTGGAAGTGGTCGAGTGCTACGGCTGTACGGAATTATCTCCGGTGGTATCCATCAATCTTGCCCCGGATATTGCCGATACCGGGAAACGTGCCGGATGCAGTGAAAGTATCGGTATTCCGCTGGAAAATATCTCTGTCCGTATCCTTGATCCGCTGGATTTCACTCCGGTCGAGCCGGGTGAGGAGGGTATTTTGTGCGTGAAAGGTTCTCTGGTCATGCAGGGATATCTCAATAATGAAGCTCTCTCCCGTGAAGTCATGGCAGGAGAATACTACAAAACCGGGGATATCGCCCGAATGGATGAAAACGGTTATCTGCACATCTGCGGCAGACTCTCGCGTTTCAGCAAGATCGCCGGAGAGATGGTTCCTCACGAAATGGTCGAAAAGATCATCAACGAAATGTGCCGCTGTGAAAACCGGGCAGTGGCAGTCGGCAGTATTCCCGATCCGCTTAAAGGCGAAGCTCTGCTGGTACTTTACACCGATGAAATGCCTTTCACCCCGGCAGAGGTGGTCGATCAGCTGCGTGAACGCAGTATTTCCAACCTTTGGATCCCCAAAGCGGCAAACTTCTGCAAAGTCGATCAGCTGCCGCTTTTAGGCAGCGGCAAGCTGGATCTTTCACTTTTGCGGGAGATTTCCAGTCGCTTCTGTCAGGAGCGTACCGGTCAGGAAAAGCAGTAACGGGTCACTGAATGGTGCGGTCTGCCCGGAGCGACTGTGATCTGCGGGAATTCCGGATGATTCATGGAATCGGGCCAATTCTGGGTCTCCAGACAGAATCCGCTGCCGGGAGTGTAAGTGCTTTTCCCTCTGGTATCAAGGAAACTGCCCATATAAAACTGCACTCCGGGGCGGCTGGTGTGGATCCTCATGGTGATCCCGGAATTTTCTGAATGAACGACAGCAGCATTTTCCCGGTAAACATGATCTTTGTCACCGAGGATGAAATTGTCATCAAAGCCGGAAGCGTTTTCCGCAAAAATCTCACTGAATTTTTTCCCCTGCCGCAGATCGTAATAACTGCCGGGGATGATATCTTTTGCCCCGGTGATCCGGAGAAATTCATCCGTTGCAGTAACTTTATCTGCGGCAATTTTTATGGTGTGATCCGCCGTCGAACCGCTCTTTTCCCCATTGAGGTTGAAGTAGGCATGATTGGTGAAGTCAGCCACGGTAAGAGCATCTGATTCAGCGGAGATCTCCATTTCCAAAGTGTGATCTTCCAGCAGACGGTATGCCGCACGCACCAGCAGATTGCCGGGGAATCCGGCATCGCCGTCGGGACTGAAAAGGGTAAGGATCAGCTCATTGCCGGAGGCACTTTCAATATTCCAGAGCCGGTGGGCGTAGCTGAATCCCCCGTGGAGAGTACAGCAGTTGTTGTTATTGAGAACCATTTGATAAATTCTGCCGTCCAGAGTGAATCTGCCGTCAGTTATCCGGTTGGGAACTCTGCCGATAATGGCTCCGAAATAGGGTTCATTGGTCAGATAATCTGCCGGATTTTCCCATCCCAGAACCACATCCTGCAGCTTTCCGTCCTTGTCCGGAGTGAAAAGAGAGACGATACAGCCGCCGAAATTGGTGATATCCACGCCGAAACCATCGGCATGACGCAATTTGATGATTTCGGCGGTTCTGCCGTCGGGCAAAGTGAAAAACGGTTCTCTGATCATGATTTTACGCTTCCAGTGAATTGAGCAGTTCCAGTGCGTTGAGTCTGCCGACCCGGGTCAATTCATCCATGGAGAGGAAATCCAGAGAGGCGAGGAACTTCATACAATCGCTGATCGTGGAGGCGGAACCTACCAGACACTGTTTGTCCGGATTGAAAAGTTTGCCATTGGGATACAATACCGCTCGGTTGCCCAGAGTGCTGTATTCTCCCGGCGGGAAACCGGTCAGACTGGAGGCGTCACTGGTGATGATGGTCTTGTCCACGCCTTTGGTGCGGATGATGATTTTGACCAGTTCACCGGGCAGGTGATGACCGTCGGAGATGATCATGGCGGTCAGGCGTTCCTCGGCAAGTCCGGAAAAAATCGGATTGTGGTGTCTGCCGATCTGATTGGGGCAGCCGTTGCCCAGGTGAGTAAGCAGTCTGGCTCCGGCATCAGCGGCATTGCGGACATCGTCGTAAGTTGCCATGTGATGACCGACGCTGACTGCAACATGGTGTTTTTTGAGGAAATCCACGGCGAAAGCGGCATTTTCCACATCGGCACCGATGGTGATGATTTTGATTTTGCCCTGTGCGGATTCCAGCAGACGGGTCATATTCTCCTCATTGGGGACGCAGACGCAATCCGGATCGTGGGCACCGACGGCACCGGGGGCGGGGGAGATGAAAGGACCTTCAAAATGGATACCGGGAATATGTTTCTGCAAACCGTGTTTTTCAACGGCATCCATGATCAGTGCGGCGTGACGGCAGAGTTTGCCGATGGGACCGGTGATGATCGTGGGCAGGAAAATCTCCGTCCCGGTGGCGATCAATTCTTCGGCAGACTTGATAAATTTATCGGCGGTAAGCCCTTCTTCGCTGTAATCCACACCATTGTGTCCGTTGACCTGCAGGTCGATCCAACCCGGATTGATCATTTTTTTTACCTCACGTTATTTTAAGAATTGCCTCATACAGTTATTGACCTCATATAATATACCCCGCCGCAGGAAATATTGCAAATTTTCATATAATCGTAATTTTTTTTCAAAAAACGCTTGACGTTTTCAATATTGGGGTATAATGTATAGATGAAACATACGGTCTGTCGGATCGTGTACACAAAAAAAAATAAATTCAGGAGAAAAAAATTATGATGTGGTTGGGAATTGCCATTATGGCAGTCGGTTTCATCGGCGTTCTGGTCTGTGCCAAGATCAAAAATCAGCCTTTGCAGGTCGGTGCAGCAGTAGTTATGCTTGTCGGTCTCGGGATCTACTTCTACGCCTACATGAATAAAGATCAGGCTTACGCCCGTGATTGGGTGGTTTACCGTATGGCTGTTGTCAATGCCGTCGCCAAAGAGCTTAACGGTGCCAAAGCGGTTTGGATCACCAGTGATCTGGACAGTGAGAGCAGCAAAGAAGTTCAGGCTGCTTTTACCAAATCCGGCGGCAATGCCGAGTATAAGAGTGTCACTTCCGCTGAAAGCGGCATGGTTGATCCAAAAGCTTTTGCCGATGCTCTGAAAACTCTGACCAAAGATAACTATCTCGTGCTGGATATCAGCATGATGGAAGGCGGAGTCATGAAACCCTTTGCCGCTTTGCTCAAAAATTCCAACTGTCCGAAAATCATCCTCACCGACAATGCTTCCGGTATGGACGGCAAAATGCTCGGTATCGCCAAAGCTTTCAAAGACGGCAAGATCGTCGCTGCCATCTCCCACAAAACCGGCGATATCGACCTCGAATTCCATCCGGATGAAGACGATCTGGATGAGGCATTCAATGCCCGTTATATCGTGATCAAAGCTGATAACTTTGATGCCAATAAAGGCAATTTCGGTTACGAGAGCAAGTAATTCTGCTCTGATTTTTACGCCGGGAACATAATGCCCCGGCGTATTTTTTTGATTTTTCGCATTTTCAGAAAAAAATACAATATAATTTATTAGTAATGTCTCAAATTTTGTGAAACCCAATCAGGAGCTTATAAACAAACATTTTTGTTAACGTATAAAACATGTCACATAAGTTGTGATTTGTCAACCCGGCAAACACGGGTTCGATCCGACCGGCTTCAACCCGGCAAACACGGGTTTGATCCAACCGGTGGATGCAGTGTGAGGCAAGGTCGCAGACAAATCAAGGCGGATGAGCAGGATCCGTCTTCGTTCCACTACGCCGGGACAAGGTGTACTAAACGTACATGACTGAACATAAAATCAAAGACTGCCTTACTCGCAGTCATGAGTACGGCATAAGCCGCACGGAATGGCGGAGAGCGAGGAGTGGCAACGGTAACGTTGCCACGGACAGCGTAAGCGAGGCCTCCGGAAAATCGACTGCAACCGCCGAGGGCGAAGCCCGAGCGGCGAGGCCGCTCTCCCGCGGCCGCAGGGAGATTTTTTGGAGAAGAAAGAGATTGCCCGCAATGCACCACCGCAGGA
>SUWD01000006.1 GCA_015061685.1 Lentisphaerota bacterium
TCCCAACGCTCATGTCCGCCGACTTTTGCTTGCCGAATTGCAGCGGAATCACGAAAAATTACGGGAAAAAGTAAAAGTTGTCCGCTTAAAGCATCTGAAAAAACAACAAAACCAGAAGGAGGTTTGAGTATGCTTACTTACACTGTTTCATCCAGCCAACTTGCCGAAAGGGATATTTATGAGATCAAGGAAGTTTCTTCGCTTGCGGAGTTTCTGAAACCGGAAAATTCGCTTTGCATCGTCAAAACTCCTTTCGAAGGAACCAGACCGGAAATGATCCGCATTGATGGCAAAGACAAAAATGGCGAACCGATGCGGATCTATCTGGATAATTGCTCCCGTAATTTGGGATATTTGAAAAGCAAACTTGACAGAACCTTATATTCGCCGTTTCTTTTTATTTCGTGGAAACAAAAAGGCTTTCATACTTTCAAGTTGGTAAAGGAGCGTCAAACGCTGGCTGAATTTCCGGATTTTCAGTCGGCATTGGAGGTTTATTTCCCGGACGGCTTTATTCCGGAACATAGTTATCGCCGCAATCGGACTGTTTTTGAACTGTGGTGCAGATCAATAAAGCGGCACAATTTGTTTGTGGATTTATTGACTGTACTTGACCGAAAAATTGCAAAAATGAAAAAGGAGACATTATGATCTCTACCGGATTTTCAGCTCTTGACAACTGTATCGGCGGTTTGAAAAAGGGTAAACTCTATTGCCTTGCCGGATTCAATTTCACTCCGGCGTGGGATGTGGAGCATTTTGCTGTCAATATGATCGCAAACGCCGGCAGAAGCGGTTTTGTTTATGCGGATTCATGGGGCGGCAACAATCCGGAAGTTTGGGAAAATAAAATTTTTTTCTCGGTCGGAGAACACGGCAACGCTGTTGATTTTCTGCCCGATGTAAACAATGGTTTCCGTTTATATCAGGATAAGGCGGTCAAAACTGCAAGGATCGAAGAAATCTGCGGCAGATTCTCGGCTTTGCAACGGATAACACCCTTTGATATTGCTGTTTTTGATATGCAGAAAATCTATCTGCCAAAGAGAAAATATCCATACACCAGCGGCAAAAGAGCCAACCATATCACCGGGATTTTTCAAAAACTGGCGGATGTTCATAATATCCCAATCATTCTGTTGGATGAATTCTGTAACTTTGAGTTGAAAGATACTGCTCCTGCTATTCAACTCAAAACGACTGCATACAGCAATGCTTTGCAGAAAAATGTCGAAAATCTGATCGTTATCTCCCGGCAAACGTGTCAGGATACACAGTTTGATCTGGCAGTTTTTCAGCAAGGGAAAAGCGTGGCAGAGTTTGAAGTTTGTTCGCAGGTTGAAGCCGATATTTCTCCGGGAAATAACAAATAAAGTGATTGCAAAAAGAGCAACTGTAAAGTATAATATGAAAAAATATAAATAAGCTGGATAGGTCGGATAGGAGGAATGTCTGACAATGGAAGACGCAGAAAAACAAGCTTGGCGAAAAGTTTCTCAATGGGCACCCGAAATAGAACAGAAAAAATTTAATGCTTGGGTCGTAAAAAAAGCAGCATCTTTGTGGAAACGGGATAAAAGCAAATTGTCAAAAATAGATGATACAAAAAAATTTAACGATGGCGAAAAACGGGCTGAATATCGGGATGCTATATATAAGGCGATAGCAGCAATGGAAGTAAATAAATGTCCATATACCGGCGATAAATTGGAGTGGGAAAAAATCGGAACTTGGAAAAACGATGATGCCAAAGCAGAAGGTAAGGATTTCAAAAAGAAATTTGCTTTGATGCCGACAATTGATCATAAAAATGCAGAACCGAAACCGGATTTCGTTATATGTTCATGGATCGCAAACGATGCTAAAAACGATTTGACCCAAGAAGACTTTATTAAGTTGTGCAAAACAGTTTTAACGCACAATGGCTATACAGTATCCGCCCCATCCGGCATATCCGGCTTGTCACAGGAAAACTGATTTATGGCGTACCCTATTGAAGAAAAATTAGTTATTGCAGTTGCATCCAGTGCACTCTTTGCACTGGATGAAGCCGATACCGTATTCCGCGACGAGGGCGTGCGCGCCTATCGGGAGTATCAGCGGGAACACGAAAACGATGTGCTGTCTCCGGGGATAGCGTTTCCCTTTGTGCGGAGATTTCTGGAACTCAATACCGTTTTCCCGGAACGCCAGCCCGCAGAAGTTGTTTTGCTTTCCCGCAATGATTCTGATACCGGAATGAGAGTTTTCAATTCGATTGAGCATTACAAGCTCGGCATCATCCGGGCGGCGTTTACCCGCGGCAACTCCCCGTTCCGCTACATTCCGGCGTATAACGTTTCCCTCTTTCTTTCCGGCAATGAATTTGATGTAACTGAAGCACTTAACAACGGTTATCCGGCGGGGCTGGTGCTGCCCAGTGCCGCAAATGATGATGCCAGTGATGCCGAATTGCGGGTAGCATTTGACTTTGACGGTGTGATCGCTGATGACAGTGCCGAAAAGATTTTCCAAACCGAAGGTATCAAAGCGTTTTATGATTCCGAAACCGCCAATGCGGAAACTGCCATCTCCCCCGGCCCATTGGGCGATCTTTTCCGCAAACTCGGCAATTTGCGGAATTTGGAAGATGAACGGGAGGAAAGTGATCCCCAGTACAAGCGTTTTCTCAAAACTTCCATCGTCACCGCCCGCAGTGCCCCGGCGCACCGCCGGGTGATCCACACGCTCCGCAGCTGGAACATCACCGTTGATGAAACCCATTTCCTTGGCGGCATGGATAAGGGCAGAATATTGGAAACGCTGAAACCGCACATTTTCTTTGACGATCAGCAGCACCCGCATCTGGAGGCCGCCCAGAAATTCACGCCGTCAGTACATATTCCATTCGGCATAGCAGCAAAGAAGTGAAAAATGCTCTATTACCTGCACAATTTCAGCGATTTTTTTGGTCCCTTGCGGCTGTTTGAGTACATCTCATTCCGTGCCGAAGGAGCGTTTTTTACGGCTTTTTTGCTGACGATATTTGCCATACCTCCCTTGCTGCCGTTTTATCAAAAGCATTGTATTCAGAAATCCTCCCGTACCAATGGCGGCAAAAAGCCCCACAAACCTTTGATGGGTGGAGTGGTCATTATTGGTGCGGTAGTGTTTTCTGCTTTGTTGTGGGGGATGATCAGCGACCGTAAACTTGTGGTTTTTATTCTGGCAACACTGGCGTTGGCAACCTTGGGTTTTGTGGATGACTTTATCAAACTCAAATATTTACGGCAGGAACGTGACGGAGTGAAACGCAAGACCAAGATCATTGTGCAGGCGATTATTTCGGTAGTTGCAATTTATGCACTTTACAAAACGCACGGAACGGTTACTATGAAAATATTTCTGCCCTGCTTCAAACAGGCGTTTCAGTTTGTGCCGGGCAGTGAAAATATTTCCGTAATGACTCCTTTTTCAAGTGAAGCGTGGTTCACAATGCCACTCTTTATTATGCCGCTTTGTTTGATTTTCATGCTTTTACTTAATTTCGGAGTGCTTTTCTGTGCCAGCAACGGCGTGAATCTTACCGATGGCAAAGACGGGTTGGCTTCGGGCTGTATGATTTTTGCGACACTGGCATTTGCGGTGATTTCGTATCTCTCCGGACATAAAATATTTGCTGAATATCTTAATATTCCCTTTGTTCCAGGAGCGGGCGAAGTCGGCATTTACGCCTGTGCCATTGCCGGAGCGTGTATGGGATTCCTATGGCACAACTGCGAACCTGCCAGCTTGATCATGGGCGACACCGGCAGTCTGGCTCTCGGCGGAGCATTGTCGCTGATTGCCATTATGCTCGGTCAGCAGGTATTGCTGTTCATCATCGGCGGAGTCTTTATCATCGAACTTGGTTCATCATTCATTCAGCAGAAATATTACCGGTTGACCGGCGGCAAAAGAATATTTTTGATGGCTCCGCTGCACCATCATTATGAGAAAAAAGGGATTCCGGACAGTCGAATAACCATCCGCTTCTGGATCATCGCCATTCTTTTTGCCATGATCGGCCTTGCCACTTTGAAGATACGATAGTAAAAAAAAAGCGGCAAGATTTCTCCAGCCGCCCGGAGAATAAATGGTTAATGTCCCGAATTTTGTGAAATTGACATGTCAAGTTGTATAACTTTGCCGTCATTGTCAGATATCGAACATACCGCACTGGCAGTGATTTGTCAACCGGGTAAACCGGGGTTGCAAAGATTTTTTACAAAAATTGAGACAACACCAATAAATGATTTATTGTTTCAGTCACGATCGCTGTCGATCAGATATTGACGGTATCCGTAAGCGTTGGATTCTCCCGCATTCACCAAATCATCTTATAATAATAGTCTTTTTGAAGAATCGTTCCCGGAAAAGTGCAAAGTTATCCGGCGGTAAAGTCAACCGGAAAAATCAAACATGGTTTGGTGTATCGTTCTGCGGGAGCTGTCAGGGCTTCTGCGGGCGGCGGCCGATTTCCTGAAATTCAGTCTTCGCCAGACTTTTTTACAATTTTTTCAAAGCGATATCAGGGGATAAAGTTGAAAAGCTGAGAATATATGCTATTGTAATGCATCGTTCGGGGCTTTCTTGTTAAATATTAAGGATTTGGTCGTTTTTAATATATAACAAATCCCGACAATTTCAATTAACTCCGGTAATTTTTACCGGACGGTAGTGTAAAAAACTCAAATTTTATGATTCTGATACACAACCAGAAAGAAAAACAACATGAAAAAACTTGCCTTATTTGCCACGCTTTTTGCGGTCGTTACGGCATTCGCCGGGAATTTTGAAGCGGAATGTCAAAAAGTGGAAATGTGGATTGCTGAAACATTTACTAAAGCAAATCCCTCTTTCCGGTTGCAGCATAATATTTTGCGGCGTATCCGCAACACCAAAGGCAGTGATAAAGAAAAAATCGCCGCCTTGCATTCAAAGTTCCCCAAAGCCTTCGGCGAAGGGTGGAAGAGCAAACTTGCAGCCGCCAAACAACAGGGGATAACTTTTTCTTCCGATAACAAAACGCTGTTGAAATGTCCGAAAAATGTCACTTCCGTAGTTATTCCCTCTTGCGTCACAACCATCGGAGCAAATGCGTTTGGCTGGTGTGTAAATTTGACCAGTGTAACGATCCCGAATAGTGTCACGACCATCGGCGACTGGGCGTTTAACGGGTGTGAAAATTTGACCGGTATCACGATTCCCTACAGCGTTACAACCATCGGGGATAATGCGTTTGAGGCATGTTTCAATTTAACCAGTATCACGCTCCCCGACAGTGTTACGACCATCGGCAATTATGCGTTTTGGGGGTGTCGCAATTTGACCAGTGTAACGATCCCGAACAGTGTTACGACCATCGGCAATTGTGCGTTTGCTGGGTGTGAAAATTTGACCAGTGTAACGATCCCTGACAGTGTCACAACCATCGGTGAAGCGGCGTTTCAGAAAGTGCAAAAAGTTCAAGTATCAGCTGGCAATACCGTTTTTAAGGAGGATGACAGCGGAGCATTGCTGGATATGAAAAACAACCGTTTGCTCTATCTTCCCGGTGGATTCCGGGGGGAATACATTGTTCTGGAAGGGATCACGACCATCGGCAATCATGCGTTTTCGAGGTGTAAAAATTTGACCAGTGTTACCATCCCCAACAGTGTCACAACCATCGGAGGAAGTGCGTTTCATGGGTGTGAAAATTTGACCAGTGTTACCATCCCCAACAGTGTCACAACCATCGGTGAAGGGGCATTTAGCTGGTGTGTAAATTTGACCAGTGTAACGATCCCTGACAGTGTCACGACCATCGGCAATCATGCGTTTAGCTGGTGTAAAAATTTGACCAGTGTTACCATCCCGAACAGTGTCACGACCATCGGCAATTATGCGTTTTTTGAGTGTGAAAAGTTGACCAGTATCACAATTCCCGGCAGTGTCACGACCATCGGTGAAAAGGCGTTTTGGGGATGTCGCTATTTGACCAGTATCGCCATCCCCCGGAGGTGTGAAGTAGGACAAGATGCTTTCCCGGAAAATTGCAAAGTTATCCGGCGGTAAAGTCAACCGGAAAAATCAAACAGGGTTTGGAGTGCCGCTCTGCGGGAGCTGTCAGGGCTTCTGCGGGCGGCGGCCGATTTCCAGAAATTCAGTCTCCGCCTGACTTTTTTACGATTTTTTCAAAGCGATATCAGGGGATAACGTTGAAAAGTTGAGAATAGATGCTATTGTAATACACTGTTCGGGGCTTTCTTGTTAAATATTAAGGATTTGGTCGTTTTTAATATATAACAAGTCCCGACAATTTCAATTAACTCCGGTAATTTTTACCGGACAGTAGTGATACTATTCTTGTAATCAGGAACAGACAGAAATATGAAAAACAAACCGATCCTTTGCAAACCCGTCCCCGGCGGCATGACCGAACAGGAAAAAGCCGAAGCCGGACTGCTTTACAACCCCAATACCACCACCGAAATGGCGGATTTCCGCTTCAAAATCCAGGATGCCATTTATGAATACAACCTGTTACGTCCGTCACAGGTTCAGGAAAGACGGGATTTCCTCGCCAAAATTTTCGGCAGGATCGGGAAAAACTGCAATATCCTCCCGCCTTTCAGATGCGATTACGGATTCCGGATCGAGGTCGGAGAGAACTTTTTCGCCAATTACAACTTTATCGTGCTGGACGGCAATACCTGCCGTTTCGGTGACAATGTCTGGATCGCCCCCAATGTTTCGATTTTAGCCGCCGGACACCCGCTGGATATGCAGGACCGGATCGACGGCTGGGAATATGCTTTCCCGGTAACCGTCGGCAATAACGTCTGGATCGGCGGATCGGTCACCATCATCGGCGGAGTTACCATCGGAGACAATGCCGTAATCGCCGCAGGATCTGTGGTCATCCGGGATGTACCGGCGGATACGCTGGTCGCCGGAAACCCTGCCCGGGTCATCCGCAAAATCACTGCCGAAGACCGAAAGAAATATAAGTGGGCCAAGCAGGATCAAAAATAGGCATTACCTCTGGAAAAGTAATTCAGAAAGATCAAATTCAAGGAAAATCATCATGCCAAACCCCATAAGCAAATCTTACAACTGGCAGAAAATCACCCCGGATGACGGACACTATTTTTTCGGCTATTACGACCGCAACCCGTGGAATCACGATCTTTCAAAACATCTGGTCATGCACATCCCGCAAATGTCCCGCCTCCCGATCCCCGGAGAGACCGCCGGTATCGGCGTGACCGATAAAGAGGGCAATTATGAGGAACTTGTCTCCACACGCTGCTGGTGTCATCAGCAGGGAGCTATGCAGCTCTTTCTCAAGCACCGCAAAGATTGCTTCATATACAACGACTTCGATGAGAAGTTGAATAAAGCTGTCGCCCGGATATTCCAGATCGGCAAAGGTATCGCCGGCAGTTATGATCTGCCGGTATATACCATTTCGCCGGATGGGAAATGGGCCGTTTCGCTGGACTTCTCCCGGATACCACGGCGTGGTTACAGTTACGCCGACACCCCCTTAAGCAGCGATGTGAAGCCAAAAGATATGGATAAGGACGGTATCTGGCTGATGAATCTGGAATCAGGTGAATACAAACTCATCGTCTCCTACCGTACCATGATCGAAAAACATCCCTATTCATACTGCACCAAAGATGCCAGAATATGGCTCAATCATGCCATTTTCAACTGTGATTCAAGCCGTCTGCTCTGGCTTTTCCGTCAGCATCCGGCGGATAATCCCAATGCAAAATGGAAAACTTTTCTCTACACCGTCAGCCTTGACGGCAGCGATCCGGCATGTGTTCTGTCTGAATGTCAGTGGCAGAATTTCATCTCCCACCAGATCTGGGGCAGAACCCCCAGAGAGATCCTTGTCGATGCCGACTGGACCGGAAACGGGCACAGTGCGGTGGTTTTCGATGAGAGTCAACGTCCATTCATCGCCAGAGAAATTTCTCCGGCAAGGGGTTATGCTTCGCACATGGTATTTTCTCCTGACGGCAGCAAAATCCTTGCCGACAGTTATCTGGATGAGGAGTTTTACCAGTATCTTCTGATAATTGATGCCGCAACCGGAGATTATGAGGAGCTGGGCAGATTCTACCACGGTCCGGTGAATAATGTCGATCTGCGCAATGACCTGCATCCCCGCTGGAGTCCGGACGGCAGATTCGTCACCGTTGATTCCATCCATGACGGCAAGCGGGGAATATATCTCCTTGATCTGCAGAAATAAAAGATTTTGATCCGCTGATAAGAGAATCGGTCAAAGCATCCTTTTGCTGCGGATGTAATCCCGGGGAACAACTCCGGTATATTTCCGGAAAAAACGGGAAAAGTATTTTACATCCGCAAACCCCATAAGTGCAGATACTTCATTTACCCGCATATCTGAATAAAGCAAAAGGTCTTTGGCTATTTTGATCCTTGCCTGATCGATCAGATATTTGGTGCTTCTGCCGGTACTCTGCTGTACCAGGATCCGCAGGTGTCCGGCGGAATATCCCAATTTTTCAGCGACTTCCTGTACGGATACGGCTTCGCCGCCGCGTTGATAGACATATTCATTGATCATATCGGTCAGCTTTTCCCTCACCGGCTCTTCGGATCGTTCCCAAAACCATTTTTTTACGATCCCGGAAAGCAGAGATTCCAGAATGGGGGCGAAAGAAAACACCTCGGATATGGCAAAATCAATGTGACGTTTCAAGATATTCTCCGGGAAAAAACCATGACACATTCTGCCCACGGTATCAACAATAACCAGACGTTCTTTTCTGGTTTCATCATCACAAACCGGCACGATTTGAGGAGAAACTGAAGCTGTTGAGTCAAATTTGAAACTCCAGCAGCGGAATTCCTGATTTACCGGATAAATAAAACGGTGCTTCAAGCCGGGGGAAATTATCACCAGATCCCCTGCCCGCAAATGAAAACTGCTGTCCCCGGTTTTCAATCTTGCTTCACCTTTTTCACACAGGTCGATCTGCCAGAAGTCATGAAAATGTTCCGGATCTCCTATGGCACTGCGCCACGGAAATTTACAACACCACCCGCCGGAACGCAAATGGATTTCTGTATTTTCTTTTTTCATCGCATTTTACCCTGAAATATTTGTTTATTGTATTAATATATGCGTTTTCTACCCCTTTTTCAAGAAAAATATGCATTGAAATCACTTTTTTCCGGTTATATATTATCTCCGGCAACTCAAAAGGAGACAATGCAAATGAGTACAGATAAGGTCAATGTCGGTTTTATCGGTGCCGGATGCTTCATTGAAGCACACCACCTGCCGACTGCCCATGAAACAGATTTCATAAAAATACGGGCCATCGCCGATTTGAATGAAAAAACACTCTCTGCCCGGGAGAAAAAATATTCTCCGGACTATGTTACTGCTGATTATCATAAGCTCCTCGATGATCCGGAAACAGATCTTATCGTGATCGGTACCCGGCAGGATACCCACGCTCAACTCATCGTGGAAGCCCTCGATGCCGGAAAATGGGTCTGGTGCGAAAAACCCATGTGCGATACCCCGGAGGAGGAAAAAATGGTCATCGCCGCCGAAAAACGTGCCAAAGGACGCCTTGCCATCGGCTTCAACCGCCGCTTTGCTCCGGCGGTGAGCAAATCAATGGAAGTTCTCCGGAAACTGCCCCGTCCGTGGATAGTAAATTACCGTCTGCAGACCAATGACTACTACAAAAATAAAACCAATGACACCTTTTACCACGACCGGGCCCATATCATTTATGAGGGGTGTCACATGCTCGACCTTGCCTCTTTCATTTTTGGCGAAACCCCGGAAAGAGTTTTCATGAGCGGTACTGACGATGAGAATGATATCGTCATCCTCGAATATAATGACGGTTCACGTTTCCTGCTGACCATCACCAGTCAGGCAGGTGCCCCGCTGCTGGAAAAAGAGATGATCGAAGTTTTTACCAAAGACGGTTCCATTTCCATGCGGGACTTCGTTGATCTGCGTATCCGCAGTATCGCCGGGGAAAAAGACCATCTTTTCCCTCCGGAACGCTGCAAATACAATCCGCAGATACTCCGCTGGGGTTACTCTTTTTACGAAATCCTCCGCAGCCGTCTGGTCGAACCGGATGCCAAAATCTCCAGTGGAATAGTCCCGGTGGAAGCGGCTTTCAGCGAACAGCCTTTTACCTGCGAACTGGAGAAGATCGCTGAAGCGGAAAAAGATGCTCCGTGGCAGGAACGCAACATTTTCTGCGACAAAGGATGGCACGACGCATTCTGCCACTTTGCCAAAGCATGTATGGAAAAAACTGAACCGCATACTGCCAGCGGCGTGGACGGCAAACTTGCCAATGATCTCGGTTTTGCCCTGCTGGAATCCAAAAAACAAGGTATTCCTTTGAAATTCACCCAGAATTGATCGATAAAAAAAACAACCCCAAAAAAAGGAGAAAAACAAATGAAAAAACTTCTCTGCCTCGCTCTCTTTTCCGTAATGTCTCTCATCACAAACGCTGAAGTCCTCTTTGACGGCAATACCGCCGGAGCATGGGACAGCAGCAAAATCACTGCCGGAGAGGGATTCCTGACCGCCACAGCCGGTTATCTGCCCATCAGAGCAAAGGAATTCATCCAAGTTCCCCGTGGTAAAAAATATACCATTTCCGGCGAATTTCGTATCGTCAATCCGGCGAAACCGGTCTCGGTCTATTTCGGCGTAACTCCCTATACTGCTGATGGCAAAGAGATTCCTTTCGTTGCAGTATTCACCGTCTCAAGAGCAACTGCCACGCTCGCCAAAGAGATCAAAGCCGGAGACAAAGTAATGATCCTCAAAGATGCGGAAAACTGGAAATTCCACCATCACTGCCGTTTCGCTATGAATGCAAAAGCTGACCGCAGCGATCTGCCCAATCTTGATATTGCCCCCAATCCCATCATCAATGAAATCACTGTCAATGATGATAATACCGTGGAAATTCCTTTCAAGAAAGCTTTCACCAAAGATTATCCTGCCGGAACCGTTGTCCGTCAGCACATGGGCGGCAACAGCTTCATTTATGCCGGAAACGGAAACAAAAGCAATGAATGGATGAGCTTCTCCAAAACTTTCAGCAGCTTTTATACCGGAACCGCCCAGATCAAAGTAACTTTTAACGTTACCGGTCCCAAAGTGCAAGTTGAATTACGCAATGTGAAAGTCACTGCCGAATAAAAGGTAAATCATTATGAAAAAGCATTTTACACTGATAGAGCTTTTAGTGGTCATCGCGATTATCGCCATTCTGGCAGCGATCCTGCTCCCGGCTCTTAATTCCGCCCGGGAGCGTGGCCGCAGTGCCAGCTGTATCAACAATCTGAAACAATTCGGCGTTGCTGTGGGCATGTATCAGGAGAGCAACGACGGCTATTATATGCGGCACGGCCGCAGGGACACCGGAGATAATGTCGGTACCTGGTTCGATTTGCTGCTGCCGGCAGTGGGAATTCTTCCCAGCAGCCCG
This sequence comes from Lentisphaerota bacterium, assembly GCA_015061685.1. Lineage (GTDB taxonomy): Bacteria > Verrucomicrobiota > Lentisphaeria > Victivallales > Victivallaceae > UBA1784. The sequence continues at coordinate 11,532 of SUWD01000006.1, forward strand.
GATGGAGACGGCAACCCAAACAGTTATACAATTCACGCCGGCATCCCGGGATGGGCGATATGTCCGGCAGATACTTTTGCCACCGAACACCCTGATCGTCATAACAGTTACAATCTGGGCTACATATACAATGCAAGAGGAGCAGCATATTGCTCGGGAAACGAGGCGTTTTGCGGCAGAAAAGCGGTAAAACGTCCTTCCGATCATCTGATGATAACAGAAGCAAGACATTATAAAAATTCCAATCCAAATGAGATTTGGGAAGCTAATTCTCTTTTCAAACATGATGTCTCCCCGACCAATGTCCCGGACACCCGGCATGGAAAATATATCAATGCCACTTTTGCTGACGGTCATGTGGCAGCCGGTTACGGCGAAGGACTGCGGGCAATGAGTACCAGTGCTTTCGGCTGGTACTACCCCATCATGTGGCAATCTGCCAGAGAATCGACACCATTATACTTTAAGTGGCAATAATCTCTAACACAGGAAAATTTTCATGAAAAAGTCAATCATTGCCGCATTGCTGGCGGCAGTGTTCCCCGCTTCTGCCCTTTTCAGTGCGGAGAACACTCTGGAGATCCGCCCCGTCCCGGAAAAAATCCTCAATCTCCGGCAGTTTGAAGACGGTAAATGGCATCTGATGAGTCCATATCAGCCCGATGCCGGAAAACAGATCATCGTCCCCGCAGATCAAACTGACCGTGCCATCCTCGCACCCGAAGAAAATTCATGGTTCACCACCGATGAAAAATTCCCCGGCAGAAAAGTGCTTTACAACGGCAGCTACAACCGCAATATGCTCTCTTTTGATTTTGAATTGCCGGAAAATGCCACTATGAGACCGTGGTTCCTCATCCGGGCAACCAATCCCGGAGCTTTGAAATTCACGATGGAATTCAACCGGGTAGAGGGCCGAAAGGAGGCTTTCTGGTACTCCATTGACAACAATCACTTGCATATAAGAGCCAGCAGAGGATTCATCAACGGGGAAAAAACCCCTTTCAATGAATCAGCCTACCGCAATATGCAATACTTTTGGATGCCCGGAAATAAAATCAAAATGGAAAAAGGCCTCCATACTTTCCGCTTCCGCGGAGGATTCTACTACTGCAACCTTGCCGCCATCGCTCTCCTGCCGGAAAATGCCAAAGCTCCCTCGCTTACCCCGGAATATTCCAAACGCAAGGAAGCTGAAAAGGCCCAGATCGATTACGCTCCTTTTACCGGACAGATCCACAGTGCCATGCTCACAGAAGATGTCCCCGGTGCAAAACTTTTCATCTCCGTGGATGATTCACCTTTCTACCCTGCCGCTTCTAAACGTATTTTCGGCAGCGGTCAGGTCAGACTGCGGCTCCGGATGGATAAAAATGCCGCCAAAGCCGGTATTCCGGATGTTAAAGCCGTAATCACTCCTGCCAAACGGATCTTTATGGAAAATGATGACCAGATCCTTGCTTTTGACCCGGAAAAAGGTACGCTCAATATCTGGCAGGTCAAAAACGGCCCCACCATCATCCCGCCGGAACAACCGCAGAAACTCTTTAAAATGGATTACGCTCAAGCTCCTTTTACCAAATGGAACCCGATCGCCCAGCCGGAAAAAGCTCTCTCTGCCACACTTAAAAAGAGTGACGATGCAACCATTTTGACCGTAACTTACAACGTTATGGATAAAGTCAATGCCGTTATGACCGTCACTCTGCCCAAAAAATCCGGCGCTCCCACATGGGATCTGACCGTTGACAATCAATCTCAATTTGAGATCCGGGATATCGTTTTCCCCCGCTTCAAATCAGTCAGTCTGGGCATGGATGCAGAAAATATCCGCCTTACCCGGACTCATGACATGACCGGATTCAATCATCCCGGAGCATTGGTCGGTTTTCAGGGAGTAAGAACGTTTCATTATCATCCTGGAGTGCAGACCATGGGATATATGGCTTTCTACACCCCGGGAGTTGGATCATTCACCCTCCAGCGGAGAATGGCTGACGGTATCGGCGTGCGTTTCAGCATGATCCCCAATAAAAACAATACCGGTGCAGACATTGAAACCTGCCGCCGCTACGCAGTGGAACCCGGCAAAAAAGTTACCGTAAGCTACCTCGGAGGATTTGTCAGAGGCGATGAATACGATAGTTGTGACCTTTACGGTATCTGGGCAAGAAGCTGGATGGATTTCTCCAATGTCAATACCAAATATTCCAAAAATATCCACTCCCTCGGCCGTAACCGTATCTTCCCTGTCGGCAGAGCGGAAAATCAGCAGCTCGTCATGCTCAATTACATGGGAATAAATGGCTTGTGGACTCTGGGAGGCAGAGTGGCGTACACCCCGGCCTATCTGCCCAGACTCGGAACTCCGGAGGAGATCAACAAGGAAAATGAAGCTCTGCGTAACGGTGGAGTGACCAACTATGCCTACTACGATATTCTGGGGTATTCCGATGATTACGCCACCTGGGATAATATCGCCGGATTCAAAAAGTCGGAACTCGGCGATATTCTCCTGCTCAAACCCGGCGAAGCCCATAAAGGCGGCGTCCGGCTGCGGAACGGCAGACTTATGCCGTGGGGTTGGGCAAAAGGCAAACACGCCTCGCAGGATAACAGCATGTGTCTGGATGATTCTCTCTGGAGAAATTATGTCCAGCGTGCCATCTCCGAAGTTTACTTCCGGAAATATGGCTTCTCCGTCTATACCGATGAGTGCAACTATTACATGGAGTGTTACAACCGTGAACACGATCATGGTCCCCAGTACGGCGCCCGGATGGCCGGTACCGAAAAAATGTATCAGTACCTCCTAAAAAAAATCCGGCCCGCCGCACCGTGGTTCAGCTTCTTCGGTGAAGGTGCCGTGGACTTCCTCACCCAGTACATCGAATTTGTCATCCGGAACGGTTCTGACGGCGTGGACGGTGCCCCGATGATGTTCGCCATGCCCGCAATCAAAATCGGTCGCGGCTGTGCCAATGCGTTTACCGACGGAGCACCCGATTGGGAAGATGCAACCAGAGAATATCACCTTTTCACCCGTAACTTCACCGATTGTGAATTTGCCAACAACGCCAGACAATTCAACTGGCACCGGGCAAGGATCTGCGACTGGATGTACAATGGAGTTTTCCGGGATCAGGCAGGCATGAAATTCTCCGCCCCCGGAGTAAGAGCCAAATACTTCGTCCGGAATGAAAAAGATCACAAGGGTATCGTCATAAACTTCCACAATCCCTTTGAGAAAAAGGATGTGACCGTTTCTCTGGATCTGAACCGTCTGCCGGAAGATATCCGGAAAAATCTGCCCGATTCCGCTTTCATCTACGATATGGACGGCGAAACTCTCCGCATCTGCAATATCAAAAATGACGGCAAATACCTTGTCATCACCGCTCCCGCCGGGAAAGCAGCCAGTGCCATTATCGCCGCAAAAGCCCCCGAAGCGGAAATGGTGCGTGCCATGCTCGTTTTCCCGCAGAAAGCCGGAGAGGATTCTCTGCAGATGACTTTCGCCAATACCGGCAAAAAAGATATGAAAATTTCCGCACAACTGCTGCTGCCGGAAGGATTGACCGTGGAGAATTTCACGCCGGAATTCACCTTGAAAGCCGATTCCTGCAAGGTCATCGAGGTAAAACTTCACAACCGCAGAGAACTCCAGGAGCATGTCAATGTCTGTTTGAACGTCAACGGAAAAACCGCCGATAAGATCATCCTCGCTCCTGAATTGAGCAACCGGGGCTTTGAAAATCATCCCGAGGGCGATCTGCGGCCGGATATCTGGGGATGCAGCGACCACTTCTACAATATCGCCTATCAGCAGTCCGCCGACAGTCCGGTAAATCCCAAAGAGGTCGGCGGTAAACTGGATGCAAATAATCCCCATTCCGGAAAATATTCACTCATGCTCCCCCGGCAAACCGCCCCCTTGAATATCAACCACAAATATCCGGCTATGGCCGGCCCTCACTATACCGGTTCCGGCTGGCCGCAAAATCCCATCTCCCTGCCCTGGGTTTACAACGTGGTGCAGTATGGTGTATTCAAACCGGCAACAAAATATGAACTGACCTTTGCAGTCCGTTTCAACGGCGATAAAGGATGCCTCCGGGTACAGGGTTATCCCTTTACCTACCGCAAAGACGTGAAAAGCCATATTTTCGCCACTACCGATGTCAAACCGGAACCCGGTGAAAGAAACTGGTTCGTCTATTCGATCCGCTTTACCACTCCGGAAATCGCCATGAACAGTTTCAAAACCCCGGTCGCTTTCGCCAATATGGGCGATGCCGAGTGCTGGATCGACAGCGTGAATATCAGGGAAATCAAGTAAAGGCAGCACTGCTATGAGCAACAAAGTAAAAGTATGTGTTTCATGCAATAATATTTCTCCGTATCTCACAATATCCTCTCCCAAAGAGGCTGTGGCACTTATCGGAGAACATTTCCAAAACGATCTGGATAAATTCGTCTGGCCGCATGATACCGATCTGTTGGTCATGACCGAATGCTGTGACCGTTATCTGGCTAAAAGTGCCGATGAGCTCTATGCTTATTACGAAGAAAGAAAAGATACTTTCCGGGAATTTTTCGCTTCGGAAGCAAAAAAACACCACGCTTACATCGCCTATAATGCCGTTTTGAAACTTGACGGCATCTGGCGTAATGCCACGGAAATTTATGACCGGCAGGGTGAATCCATGGGATTCTACTTCAAAAACCACCTTTTCCCCGGTGAATACCAGAGAGGTACGGTCGCCGGAACAGAACTGCCGGTTTTTGAATGCGATTTCGGGAAGGTGGTTTGTGCCACATGCTTCGATCTTAATTTTGAAGAACTCCGGCACAGATGCCGGGATCTGCATCCGGATATCATCGCTTTTTCATCAGCATTTCACGGCGGACTGCTGCAGAAAATGTGGGCGTATGAGTCAAGAGCTTATTTTGCCGGAGCCTGTTCAAAAGCTCCGGAAATACTTGATCCACAGGGAGAATCCATCGCTCACAGTCACAATATTTTCTATAACCCGGTCGCCGTTGCCGAGTTGAATCTCGACCGGGAGATAATCCATCTGGATTACAATATGACCAAATTCCCGAAAATCAAAGCAAAGTACGGCAACAAAGTCAATATCCGGATCCCCGATTATCTCGGTTCGGCATTGATGACCTGCGAAGCTGATGACCTGACCATCCGGGATATCATTGATGAATTCAAACTTGTCACGCTGGATGAATATCTGGAGGATTGTTTGAACAAACGGGAAGAACATTTGAAACAATACCGGTAACTTCCGGATATCACTTTAAGGATTCCTATGACCAATCAAGTCGGATTCGGCATTATCGGCGCCGGGATGATCGCCTCATGGCACGCCGAAGCAATCAAATCTCTTGCCAACTGCCGCCTCACCGGGGTCTATGACCCGGTTTTCCCGGCGGCACAAATTCTGGCGGAAAAATTCGGCTGTCAGGCTTTTGATTCGCTGGATAAACTGCTATCCTGCAAGGATATTCAGGCGGTGACCATCGCCACTCCGTCAGGAATGCATGGAAAATTGTCCGTCGCCGCCGCCAATGCCAAAAAACATATTTTCTGTGAAAAACCACTGGAAATCACCGTCGGAAAAGCCGATGAGATCATCCGGGCATGTGAGAAAAACCATGTTCTGCTCACCCCGGTTTTTCAGTCACGCTTCTCCGAACCGGTGAAAAAGATCAAAGCCGCCATCGATCAGGGACGTTTCGGGAAAATGCTCCTTGCCAGCGTGCAGATGCACTGGTTCAGAGCCGATGAGTATTACAGCAGATCAAACTGGCGGGGTACCTGGGCAATGGATGGCGGAGGAGCTTTGATGAATCAGGCTGTCCACATGATCGACCTTTTGCTCTACCTCAATGGAGAACCCGAAGAAGTTGCCGCTTTTTCCGGCACTCTTACTCACAATATTGAGGTGGAGGATAATCTCTGTGCCGCAATCAAATACCGCAACGGCTCTTTCGGAACGGTCGAAGTAAGCACCTCATGTGCCCCCGGATTCCCCCGGAGACTGGAATTGGCAGGCAGCAAAGGAAGCGTCGTTCTGGAGGAAGACAAGATCACCAGATGGCAATTCACCGATACTCTCCCCGGTGATGAATCTATGGTCAATACGCAATCCGGAATCTCAACCGGAGGCGGTTCAGCTCCCGGAAATATCAGTATTGCCGGACATGCCGCCCAGCTCAATGACTTTGCCGATGCCATTTTGAATGGCAAACCGCTTTTCCTCAACGGACAGGAAGGACGCCGGGCGGTGGAATTGATCTGCGGGATCTATGAAGCTGCAAAAAACGGTAAAAATGTACGTTTCACAAGGTAAAAATATGCTTGAATTCATCCCGGTAAAATTGCGTCTGCCGCTGAAATTCGGTGCAGAAATTATTGATTCTCTGAAAATCGCCCATGTCGAATTGCCCGCTTACGGAGCGATCGGCAGAGGGGAAACTCCGCTTTCCGCCGCCTGGGCATGGCCCGGAGAGGAAAGTTTCACCGAACGGGAAAATATGATGACGGAATTTTGCAAATTCATTGCCGGTAACTATCCTGTCCCGGCGAATGGAGATGATCCGATGAGTGCCGGATATAAGTTACTGACCGGAAAACTTGACGGACTGCTGGAAAAATTCAATACCTTGAATAAGTGCAATATGCCGCATCTGGCAGCTCTGATCTGCGTTTCCGCCTTTGATATCGCCCTGCACGATGCCTGGGGATTGGCAAATGATCTGCCGACTTATAAAATGTATAACCGCAATTTCATGACTCACGATCTGGCATGGTTCTACAATGATCCGCAATTTGCCGGTCTCTACCCGGAAGATTTCTTCGTCAGGGAACTCCCCTCCACTCTGCCGGTATGGCATCTGGTCGGCGGTAAAGATTTGCTCACCCCGGCTGAATTGACCGGCAGCGAACCGGTTGACGGCTTCCCGGTGACCTTGCAGGAGTGGATCAAAAGAGACGGTTTGACCTGCCTGAAAATAAAACTTACCGGACGGGATGCAAAATGGGATTATGAGAGATTGACCGCAGTCGGCACGATCGCTCTGCAATACGGCTGCAAGGCAATTTCGCCTGATTTCAACTGTCTGGTCACCGATCCGCAATATGTCGATGATATTCTGGATAAACTGGCTCTGGAACACCCGGAAATAAGTGAGATCCTGCTCTATGTCGAGCAGCCATTTCCCTACGATCTGGAAAATAACAGAATAGATGTCCATAGCTGTTCAAATCGCAAACCGCTTTTTATGGACGAGAGTGCCCACGACTGGCAGCTGGTCAGACTTGGCCTTTCTCTCGGCTGGAACGGTGTCGCTTTGAAAGTGTGCAAAACCCAGACCGGAGCATTGCTTTCAGCCTGCTGGGCAAAACAGCACGGTATGCAGTTGATGGTGCAGGATCTGACCAACCCCATGCTCGCCACAGTGCCGCATATCCAGCTTGCAGCTCATGTCGGGACGATCATGGGCGTGGAGTGCAACGCTCCGCAATTCTGCCCCGAAGCATCTTTGCCGGATGAGAAAATCCGCCCCGGCGTTTATGAAAGACGCAACGGACAAGTCCGGCTGGATCATCTCAAAGGCAATGGCTTGGGCTATTGAAAAAATCATTCATCCGGAATATGCCCGGAAAAATCAGTATAATGCGGTTCATCAATCAGAAGCCGGGGAATGAAATGACGGAAGTGTTTTATTTTGCGGTTTTCCAGAGACTTCAGCCATAAATTTACCTCCCGGCGGTACATCCGGTAATCATGGCAAATACTCTGGATCCCCGAAACATCCCCCCAACCGGGAGAAACTTCCAGCGTCAATATCCGGAAGTCTCTGCCGCACTGCAAATTATAAGACAATGCACTCATCAGGGTCGGCAAAACCAATTCAAAATTGAGTACTACGATCTTGCGTACCGGATCCGGACGGTCAAAAAGCCTTTTGCCGATCTCCCGGAATTCAGTCATCGCCGGAGAAAAGTCCATACAGCAATTCAACTCAGGTGACAGCGACAACCCCAATGAAGTACATGCTTCGTAATAAGAAATTATATATTCGCTCAAATAAGGACGCCGGTTATCCTGACGGTGAGCAATCAGAGCCGGAGCCCGGGAGTTTTTGCTGCACAAATTGCCGATACCGGCACGCAGTGCCGTTCCTGTATCGCTGCAAATGCAATCAAAATCTCCGTAATCACGATTTATCAGTAATTGCCGGACTCCGCGACGGTGGAGATACTCCATCATCAATATTGATGACGGTGCAGGCAGCAGCCAGATGACCGCACTGTGCGGATGAGCGAAATCATCCAGATGTGAAGCTATTTCAGCTTCACTTTGCCAGTTGACCTGCCCCAATTCAGAAAAAATCTCTCCGAAAGGATAATTTTCCCCGTGCATTCCGACAACAGTAACCGGATAATTGCGTTTCTTTTTACCTCCGGCATTAACAAACGTACCGCTGCCACGCTGACCATGCAAATATCCCTCGGCTGTCAACTGCCGCAAAGCACGCAGTAACGTTGTCCGGGACACATTGTATTTACGCATCAACAGTGTCTGCGAGGGGATCTTTGTTCCCGGCGGATATACCCCGGAAAGGATCTCCCGCAGCAGACTTTGCTCAACAGAATGAGTTTTTGTAAACATATTCCCCTCCATTCACTTGGTTAATATAACATAATAATACAACTTTTTCAAATATTAAATACAAATAATATGATTATTTCAAGCAAGTTAAATACTTCGATAATAATACAATGATACAACTTTTATCACAAAAAAACATATCCCGATGTTGACTTTGCAACTTTTGTTATCTATATTTATAGTATGTAACGGTGATCTCATACAAATTTCTCAACAAAATAAAAAAGGTTTTATTATGGAACATCATTTACGTCGACATGCAGAAATAAAGTTCCGCAACTTCACTCTGATCGAATTGCTGGTGGTCATCGCACAACACTGCCGTCATTTTTTCAGAGGCTTTATTTGTACGGATCAGTACGGATGTGTACGGAAACATACGGAGAGTGCCGCTCACAAAAATACGCCGCATCATACTTGCAAAGCAAGTGCTTCATGTTTGCCGCAGGCAAACGCTTCATGCAGCAACGCTGCACTTCACACGGCGGAGCCGTGCTTCACTCGATCAGCGTTCACGCTGATCGAACTGTTGGTGGTTATTGCGATCATCGCAATTTTGGCGGCGATCCTGCTCCCGGCCCTCAATTCCGCCCGGGAACGGGCTAATTTTGCCAGCTGCCGCAGTAATATGAAACAGTGCATAACCGGATTCATGATGTATGAACAGGATCATAGCAATTACATGATGCTTGTCTGCAATGACGGTCAGGATGCCGCCGGAAGGCAATGGGGCAGTTTTATGTGCGGCAATCCTCACCCCACCAGTACCGACAAACGTATGTCTCTCAATTACATCCCGATGGACAGCAATTACGGCGTTGCCCGGTGCGGTTCAATGACCACGGTTGCTTCAGATCCATCAAACTGGTACTATTACACTTACGCAGTCCCCAGCGGCGGCAACGGCAGAACCAATATTTTAAACAATCAGGACACTTATATTCAGGACAGCAGCGGATTCTACCTGTCTTTGCCCCGCATAAAGAGTCATTCCACCCATTTTCTGCTGGTTGATTCTTTCGTCAACGGCAGTAACGGACCTACTCAAACCTCGGAAATTTTCGGAAACAGCAAAACAGCTCAAAGCATTCACTTCCGCCACTCCAATACCGCCAATGTCGCATGTCTGGACGGACATGTGGAAGATGACACTCCGGGAGAATTTACCGAAAGACAACGGAGCATCAACAGCAAAGTATATTACGGATACCAGAGTAATCAGTTGGAAGTATGGGTCTATCCCAATTAATAGATAATGTCCCGAATTTTGTGAAACCCGTAACAGGAGCTTATAAACAAACATTTTTGTTAACGTATAAAACATATCACATAAGTTGTGATTTGTCAAACCGGCAAGCACGGGTTCGATCTAACCGGTGGATGCAGTGTGAGGCAAGGTCGCAGACAAATCAAGGCGGATGAGCAGGAGTGTACTCCCCGTACATGACTGCGAAAACGTCCGCTGATTTGCCAAGAGATTGCCCGCAATGCACCACCGCAGGAAAGATTTTTCACAAAAAATGAGACAATAACAATTAATAATCACCGGATATCAATATGAAAAAATATTTCAGTTATTTAATGACAACACTTCTGTCTTTTGCCGTTTCCGGAGCAACTTTGCTGAATTTTGACGGTTCTTTTGAAAGTACTCCGATCGGAGAAAATAAAAATTTCCGACATTGGAGTTTCTATTCACCCGTACCGCACATCCCGACTCAAATTGTCGCTGATGCTCCGGCGATACAGGTTATCCGCAAGGCTCTAAAAGTTGATTATACCAAAGCAACAGCCGCCGACAACGCCCGCAGTTTTTATTCGGATTATCTGCCTATTGATCCGAATTTGAATTATTTTCAAAGTGTCTGGCTGAAAACCGATGGTAAAAATGAAAGAGGCTTCGGAGTAAATCTCGGACGTCACTTTTATGATGCTCAAAAAAAATTGATCCCCTACCCCGGTTACCACGCAAAATCTCTGATGTTTCACAATCAGGGGCCAATAGAGTGGACGAAATTTCAACAGCGGCTCACTCCGCAGAAAAATCCGGAAAAAATTGAAGCCGGTGAAATTCCGGCAAATGCCGCCTTTGTGCGGATCTACTTCAACAGTTACGGCTACAACCGGACTTATTCCATTACCGGACATGAATTTTTCCCGGTCGCCGGGGAAAAGACCGTTTCCTGCCCGGCTGATGCAAAGCAGATTTCTCCGGTTAAAAGCACAGCCGAACCGCAAATTGATGGTATTTTGACCGATCCGGCATGGAATCAGCAAAATGAAATGTGGGCAGGTGATTTCCGTCGGACGATCTGCAAACCGGAATTTTCCGGAGAAATCCCCTCTTCTCAAACTGCCTTTAAGATATGGAAAGGTAATAAAACTCTCATCCTTGCCATACGCTGTAAAAGTTCAGCTCCTCAAAAGATCATTTCTGCCAAAAGAGCAGTAAACGACGGCAAAATTTTCGGCGACGAAACCGTGGAGATCCATCTCGATATCACCGGTTCCAGAAAATATATTTATCAGTTGACGGTAAATCCCGACGGCAGTATTGCCCAGTATTTCAACAAAGTTCCCCGGATGCTGCCGGTAAAAGCCGCCGCAATGCGTACAAAAGAGGGATGGGATGCGGAAATCGCCATCCCACTGAAACAGTTGTGGACCATAATCAACGATGCCGGAGGTACTCCGGATAAAGAAATCTGGAATTTGAATGTCTGCCGTACCCAGCCGTCTGCGGTAAAAGAGGAGCAATTTTCCGCCTGGAATCCCACCGGATTTTATTTTTTCAATCCGGATGCAATGGGGGTGATTTTGCTTGAATCTCCGCAAAAACTCTTCGTCCGCATGACCGAAAATGCCAGGGAAGCAGTAAAAAAAATAAACTGGCAGGATCTGGCGGTAAGAAATCCCAATCCGGCATTGCAAAATGAATTGTCGGAATTGAAAAAATCTTCCCGGATACCGGCATGGTATCTCCGTCAAATTGCCGGAAATTCCGGAATATCCGCATCTGCTTTCGCCGCCAATTTCCGGCAGCTCCAGAATTTTGAAGCTGTTCTGCAGCAGCAGATCAACAATTACCGGGCACACAATTTTATTTTTCCGGAGGAAAAGAAAGAACAGGGATGCTTTTTTACCGATGTTCCGCTCTGCGATCCGGTGAGCTTGTCTGCAGTTCCGGAAAACAGCAAAATTTCCGACAAATTCCGACTCAATATCGCCGGAAATGAAACAGCCGAAAAAAGATTGCGTCTTTTCGCCGGAAATGACCTGAAAAACTTGCGTTTATCCGTTTCAAAATTGACCGCTGCCGATGGTTCTGAAATTCCTGTTTCAGCAGTGGATCTGCGGATTCTAACCCCGTGGGGCAGCGGGCATCAGGCGGATATCCTCGCTACTGATTTACGCATACCCTTTTCCGGTTTTCTTGCCGGTTATGCCGATGCAGAAAGATTCATACCGGAAATTCCGGCCGGAGAGTGCCGGGATATCATGCTTTTGATCCGTACCGTCCCCGGACAGAAAACAGGTATTTACCACGGCAAATTAACTGTTGCTCCCGAAAATAAACGGCTGTCCACGCTGGATATTTCAGTAAATGTCCTGCCCTTTGACCTCCTGCCGGCTAAGAAAAATGCCGGATTCTACTCTCATGCCGTGATTTTTGATCCCCAGGGACCGGCAATCGGTTCCGGAGGAGCAAAATTCTACAACGGCAAAGAGAGTGAAAAATCATTTGCCTTGTTAATGAAAATGCTCAATGACTTCGGATTTAATTTCGTCATTCAGGTAGCCTACCGCAATGGCCCGCTGTCGCCGGATTATTGCGATACACTGCTCAAATTAATGAGCCAATCCGGAATACGCCGTACCGCACTGATGGGAGCGGAACATCTCATTTCCCCTCAAAGCGTACAGAAAGGCAATGAAAATCTCCTCGCTCAACGTAAGGATATTTTGAGCCGGAGAGCGGAAAAGATCGCAGCTCAAGCAAAAAAATACGGATTTGAACAATTCTGCATCTACGGATTCGATGAACCGAATGATGATGAAGGCGTCCTGCGGAACAATATCATCTTTGAAGTCTGTAAAAAATTGCAGATCCAAACGCTCGTCTCCTGCATTTTTGAAGATATCCGGATAAGAATCAAAAATCTTGATACCGTCGTGATGAGTTATCAATCAATGACTTCACAAAACCATAATCTTCTCCACAAAGCTGTCCCCGGATTGTCCAGAATGTATTACTGCAATCTGCAAAGCGGATTTGATCCGGCAGTACGCCTTACATTCGGATGGTATCTGGAAAAATCAGGTTTCGACGGCTCCGCCCCATGGGCACTTTATTATCTTGCCCAATATTGGGATCCTTTCCGGGATTTTCACGCCTCGGGGGAAGATTATGCCAATAACGGATGCTATGTTTTCATCACGCAGGATCAGCCGATACCGACATTGAAATTTATCGCTGCCCATGCAGGTGTATCTGATTTGCGTTATATTGAAACTTTCCACGAAATGCTGAAAAAGTGTCCGGATCAGCAGAAAAAACAGCTTTTGCAGAAACGCTTTGCCGCCATGCTGGAAAATTTTGAATTGACCAACCCTCTGCACAACCAAAGCCGCAATTTCAAACTTCCTGCCGCTCTGTACGATCAGCTGCGTGCGGAACTGCAACAGTTGATCCTTGAAACAATATACCATTGAAATGGCGGTCATATTCCCTCCGGGAAATGGTAAATTTCCCGGAGGATATGTCAAAACAGAAACTATAGTTATTGTCTCATTTTTTTGTGAGAAATCTTTCCTGCGGTGGTGCATTGCGGGCAATCTCTTGGCAAATCAGCGGACGTTTTCGCAGTCATGTACGTTTAGTACACTCCTGCTCATCCGCCTTGATTTGTCTGCGACCTTGCCTCACACTGCATCCACCGGTTAGATCGACCCCGTGCTTGCCGGTTTGGCAAATCACAACTTATGTGATATGTTTTATACGTTAACAAAAATGTTTGTTTATAAGCTCCTGTTACGGGTTTCACAAAATTCGGGACATTATCAAACTATAATATTCCTACTTTTTTTCTATTTTTCTCTTGACAACAATAAAACCGGGTGCTATAGTATTGGTAAAGACATCACAAACGGTTGTGATGGAAATTTTATTATTCACTTTTCACAAACGCTTGTGAAAGATTTTGAAAGAGAGTTTTTCTACGGGAAATACAGAAAAATCCAACTTCATGGAAAGGAGAACATCATGAAACGACAATTTGCTTCCCTGTATTCCGAAAAGTCCCGGTCGAATTTCACCCTTATCGAGCTGCTCGTCGTTATTGCGATTATAGCGATATTGGCAGCAATCTTGCTGCCAGCGCTGAATTCAGCGCGTAACCGCGGTCAATCCACCAGCTGTATCAATAATATGAAACAAATCGCATTCGCTTTCGGAGCTTACCTGAATGATTTTGAAGATACGTTCCCAGCCCTTGATTACGGCGGCGGCAACACCTGGCCGTGGGTGGCGGCTGTATATCCATATATTGTGGGTGGAACCATGCCTTATGATGGCGGTTCTTATGTCTGGGATCCCAAAACTCAGCCCTTCCTCTGCCCGAGAATGATCAGAATGGATAAGTCTGCAATATATGTAGCTTATGGTTATAATTCCAGAGCAATGGGCAGTTCAGCATACAACACTGTAAAAGATTGGATGGGAGAATGTAAGTACCCGGTAAAAATCGGTCATGTAACTTCACCATCTGCCCAAGTAGCACTGGCAGAAACATGGTATGCTACATCCTCCATCGATTTCCGTAATATGGGAAATTATAATTTAGCCGGTCAGGGAAGCTTCGCTTTCCGGCATAACCGTATGGCAAATGTCGTATTTGCCGATTTCCACGTCAATGCGGAAGATTCAGAATTTCTCTACGGCAGCGATTCCAGATACCTGCCACTTAATTTTTCACACACCGGAAAAGCTATGACCGCCAGAAGTCATACCCCATGGGAAACTCAATATGGGTTTTACCCGTTTGATTGATACAAATTCCTGACATCAACCTAAAAAAGGAGAAAAACAAATGAAACTGCAATCCATTATCGCTGCTGCAGCCGTCGCTGCCGCCCCCACAATCCACGCTGAAAACCTTATCACCGGCGGTGATGCCGAATCCGGAAACGCTTTCAAAGGCAAAACCATCACCACCGTTACCACCGCACCCTACGCCGGTAAAGCATCTTTTTCCCTTACCGGACAGGTAACCACCGCAAAAACTGACCTCATCGCCGTTGATGCAACCAAAAATTACCGGCTCTCCGGTGTCCTGCGTTCCGTAGATCCCGAAAAAAGAAGCATCGCCTGTTTCGGCCTTACCATGTATAACGCCGATAAGAAAGTCATTCACCGCACTGCCGTCTGGATCATGCCCGGTACGGAAACTGAACTTATCGCCGAAGCCCCCAAAGGCACAATGGAGATCTTTGTCAAAGATGCTTCCGCATGGAATAAACGCCGCACCGTGCGTTCGCAAGTGGCTTTCAATGCCAAAGCCGATCTTTCCGATCTGCCCAATTTTGAATACACCAGTCTGGTTTCCAGAGTCAAACGTGCCGATGACGGCAACGGCTGGGTCGTGAAATTTGACCGCCCGCTCCCCAAAGCTTACCCCGCCGGAACCATCGTCCGTCAGCACAATTACGGTGCTTCTCTGGATTGCTGTCTGGCATGGAGAGCTGTCCCGGCTGAATGGACCACTTATTCCGCTGAATTGAAAGGTACTGCCGCTTTGGGTACTGCCCCGGCAAATCAATTCTGGCCGGGAACCAAATTCGTCAGCGTCTATCTGATGAATGACGCCGGAAGAAAAGGTGCCGCCATCGAATTCGACAATATCGTTTTTGAAGAAATCAAATAACCCGGAAAAACAGTTAAAAGGATAAAACTCATGAATAAATTTTTCCTCTCCATGGCCGCAGCATGTACTCTTGCCGCCGGTCACGCCGCAGATACCAAGCTTCCGGTCTGGGCAAATAACAATTTAGGTATGGAAGCCGTCGGAAAAGATTACATCGACCCCGATCATGCCCCTTTGCAGCTTGACGGCGACACCGTTACTGCCGGATTCAAAAGCCTTACTCTTGATAAATTCGGTCTGCCCAAAGCGGTCAAAGTCAAAGGTTTGGATGTCCTGAAGTATCCTGTCCGGCTGGAGTTTGAAGATGACCGTATGCAGCTGCGTCTGCGTCCGGATCAATTCACCGTCAAAAAAGATGGTAAGAATTCTGTTTTCAGCACCGCTGAATTTACTTCCGCCGGAGTGAAATTCAAAATCACCGCCCAATTCGATTTTGACTTCACCATCCGTTACAAAATTGAGATCTCCCCGGAAAAAGGTGCGGTAAAAGTCCATAAACTCGCCCTCGTTTTCCCCATGAATACCCAGGCTCTCGATGAAAAACTGGTCATGTATTATCAGGAAGGACCCAACCGCCCTGAATCCGGCAGAGAAGCACAGAAACGCCGCACTCACCTCACCATCAAAGGCGGCGATTACCGCCCCATTGAGCCGGGTTTCTGCTCTCTCTTCTGGATCGGTACCACCGATTTCGGTCTCTCCTGGAACTTCCCCAGTGCCGTGGACTGGAATCCCATCAAAGGTTACGAAATGACCTTCGACCCCGGTACCGGAAACTATTCTCTCAATATCATCCAGAAACCCATCACCCTCGATAAAACCCGTACCTTTGAGTTTTATCTCACCCCCACCCCCGTAAAAGATATGCCCAAAAACTGGCGTACCTGGAACTACGGCTGGAGAGGTACTCCCCAGCAGAAAATCGACCGCAAATTGATCAATCAGCTCGTCTGGTGGTCAAGCGTCTGGCGTGCCGGAGGTTATGACCCGCAGCGTGTCCGCAACCCCGAAGAGGTCAAGGCCGCCGCTCTCGCCGACAAAGGCATGAATAAAGCCAATTACTACATCCCGCAGCTCATCGGGGCAGTCACCCTCTATGAAAATGAAGACGGCGACGTTTTCCTCTGGGAAGACCCCTACCTCGATGCAATCGCCCAGAAATATCACCGTGCCCCCGGTTCCAAAGGACGGAATCTGGAAATCCCCGAAGATGTCATCCGGATCAAAGATATCAATGATCTGCGGGCAAAACTCGGAACTGCCAATTATGACGGCAAATACCGTTCCGTTTCACGCAACTGGGACAGCGTTTTCGCCAAACCGCTGGCTGACCACATGGTGTACGGTCTTAATGAATTCATCAAACTCGGCGTCGGCGGTATCTATTACGACGGCATCAATCCGCAGGCAAACTATTCTCCGTGGGCGGCATGGACCGATCCCGACGGCGAATTGCGGCCCAGATTTTTCATTGAAGAACAGCGTCAGCTGCTCAAACGTATGCGTTATCTGGTCAAAAAAGCCGATCCCAATGAGATGGTCGTCGCTCACCAGTCCGGTACCCGTCCGGCTTCAACTTTGAGCCTCTGCGACGTCATCATCCCCGGTGAAACATTCTTCTACGGTTATCATGAGCCGGAAAAACGCGATGCTTCCCCCAATGGTGACTTCTACTACGCCCATATCGTTGGTGATATCGACAACCTCAAAGGTGAATTCTATCACAAGCAGTGGGGCGTCCCCCATGTCCTGCTCCCCGAATGCCGCGGCAAAAACGGCCGGATATTCAAGGGCAACAAATCCACCCGCACCATGCTCGCTTACACACTGCACTTCGACATGCTCTACTTCCCGACCATGTGCGATGTCCAGGAACTTTACAAAATTTACCGCATCCGTAATAAATTCGGTATGGCTGACGTTGAATTCAAACCCTACTGGGAAAAACATCCTTTCCGTACCAAAGATAAGAATTTCAAAGTCAGTTACTATCAGAAAACCGGTAAAAAAGAGTATATGGTTATCGTTTCCAATCTCCAATTCGGTGATGCCAAAACCCAGATACGGCTGCCCCAAAATATCAAGAGCATTACCGAAATGCAGAGCGGTAAAACAATCGACATCGTCAATGGTGAATTCACCGCTGATCTCGGTGCTTATGAATTCGGCATTTACCATGTCACCGGAGAATAATTCATGAAAAAACTTCTCTCAACGTTATTCTGCACAGTTTCTGCATGGGCGGTTTTCGCCGCCCCTGCCCCGGCAAAACCATACTGGGCAGATAATAAACTCGGATATGAAGCTTTGGGTGATGATTACATCGACCCGGATCATACCCCCCTGATGATCTACAATGCCACGGTCACCGCCGGAAATAAAAAAATGGTGCTTACTGAAAGTGCCTTGCCGAAAGTCTCCGCCTGGAAAGATTATCAGATCCTCCGTGCCCCGGCATACTTCACTCTCAACGGCAAAAAAATCGATGCCGGTAAGCTGGAAATCAGCAAAACCGGCAAAAATGCCGTCCTCGCCAAATCAACATTCACCGTTGACGGCGTGAAATTTGAAGTCTCTGCCAAATTTGACTTCGACTTCACCATCCGGTACAATGTCAAACTTACCCCGGTGAATAAAAGTGCCGTTATCAACAGTTTACAGCTGGTATTCCCGATGAATACTTCTGCAAATGAAGAAAAACTCGTCATGTATTACCGGGAGGGACCCGACCGTCTGGAATCCGGTCTGGAAGCACAGAAACGCCGTGCCCACCTCACCGTCAAAGGTGGAGATACCCGCAAAATCGAACCGGGTTTCTCCTCGCTTTTCTGGGTGGGAACGACCTTCTGCGGCATGTCGTGGAACTTTCCCAGCGGCAAAGCTTTCCATGTAACCAAAGGCAACGAGATGGTCTATGACCCGGTTTCCGGAGACTTCACTTTGAACCTGATCGAAAAAGCATGGACGCTTGATAAAGAACTGGTTCTGGAATTCTACCTCACCCCCACGCCCGTCAAAAATATGCCCAAAAACTGGCGTACCTGGAACTACAACTGGAGAGGTGCCCCCAACCAGAAAATCGACCGTTCCCTCATCCGTCAGCTGATCTGGTGGTCAAGCATCTGGCGTGGCGGTGCTTACAATCCGCTCATCATCCGCAACCCAGAAGAGGTCAAGGCCGCCGCCCTCGCTGATAAAGGTATGAATAAAGCCAACTATTACATCCCGCAGCTGGTCTCCCCCTCAATCATGTATGAGGATGATGAAGGCAACGTCTATGCCATGCACGATCCTTATCTGGAAATGCTTTCCCTCAAGTATCAACGCTTGTCCATCCCTGCCCCGCCGCCGCTGGACTTCCCCGATGATACCGTCTATTTCAAAAATCTCGCCGAAAGAAACGCCACCGTCGGTCCTGCCATCACCCCCAATAAAAAATTCACCGAAAGAGCAAGAACCCTCGATGTCGTATTCGCTCCGCCCGTTGCTGACCATCTGGTCTATGCCCTTAATGAATTCATAAAACTCGGCGTCGGCGGCATCTACTACGACGGTATCAACCCCCAGCACACCTACGCTGACTGGGCGGCCTGGACCGATGATGACGGCGAAAAACGGCCGGTTTTCCACTTTGAGTGGCAGAGACAGCTTTTCAAACGGATGCGTTATCTGGTCAAAAAAGCCGATCCCAATGAGATGGTCACCGCTCACCAGTCCGGTACCCGTCCGGCGTCAACTTTGAGCCTCTGCGACGTCATCATCCCCGGTGAAACTTTCCACTACATCTATCATGAGCCGGTCAAACGGGATGCTTCTCCCTCAAGTGCCTACTATTACGCTCATGTTTTCGGTGATATCGACAACCTTAAAGGTGAATTATTCTACCGTCAATGGGGCGTACCGCACCTGATGATCCCGGAAGTCACCAGCTGTCTCCGTCACCGGGGTGTCAAACCCGAAGTCACCAAAGGTACCCGTACTTTCCTCGCTTATACACTGCATTTTGACATGCTTTATCATCAGACCATGTGCGACGTCAACGAACTGGTGAAAATTTACCGCATCCGGGACGCTTACGGCATGGCCGATACCCTGGAGGAATATATTGAATTCATCCCCTATTGGGAAAACAATACTTTCAATGCCAGCGATAAAAATGTCAAAGTCAGCTACTATGACAAGGTCAAAGAACAGGAACTTTATACCAGTTACGATATCCGTAAACGGTATATGGTGATCGTTTCCAATCTCCAATTCGGGGATGCCAAATTCACCGTGTCTCTGCCCAAAGGCATCCGGAAAGCCAAAGTAAAAGATATGCAGACCGGAAAAGAGATCGCCGTGAATAAAAAAGCCAATAACTTTGAGTGTTCGCTTGCCGCTTATGACTTCACGATCCTTGAAGTCACCGGTGAACTGGATGACGGTCGCGGACACTGGTGAAATCACAACTGCGTAATATACGCAATAACATAAAGGAATAAAAATATGAGCCTCAAAAAAATTACCGGTACTTTCGTGGACGTGGTCGCTTCCGACATCCCGAGCAACAACTTCACCCGTGAAAAATGGGCGATGCAGTTTGATGAATTCAAACGCATGGGTATCGACACGGTCATCATCATCCGGGTCGCATTCAAAGACAGTGCCGCTTACAAAAGCGAAGTTATGAAAACTTCCCTCTATGAAGATCCCGACCTTGTGCAGATCCTCCTCGAAGAAGCCGGACGCACCGGTATCGGTCTTTATATCGGTCTCTACGACACCCTCAAATACTGGCCGCTCAATGACTGGCAGAATGAGGTCGCCATCAATAAAGAATTGATCCACGAACTCTTTGAACGCTACAATAAATTCCCCGCATTCAAAGGCTGGTACATGTGCCATGAGGGCAGTCTGCACACCCATCCCAATCAGATCTGGAAGCCGCTCTGCCAGACCATCCGGACTCTGGATACCGAACGCCCGATCATTGTTTCTCCGCGTTACCACGGTGCAAAATGTGACCCCTCCTGGCCCGTGCCGCCGGATGTCCACGCCCGGCACTTCGACTATCTGCTGACCGAAATGGAAGGCATGATCTCCGCATTCGCTTTCATGGACGGTCACGTCCACTTCCGCGATCTGCCCAATTACGTCAAAGCCACCGCCGAAGTTTTCCGGAAACACGGTATTGCCTACTGGTCAAATCTGGAAACTTTCGACCGGGATATGCCCTATAAGTTCCCGCCGATCGAATGGAGCAAATTGAGATTCAAACTGGAAACGGTCCAGCCCTATGTTGAGAAGATCATCTCCTTTGAGCTGCCCCACTTCCTCAGCCCCTACTCTCTCTACCCCTCGGCACGCAATCTGCATGAGCGGTACATGAAGTATCTTGAAGAACACGATGCTCTCTGACAATAATATGAAATTGCAGGACAGACTTTGGGTGTGGGGGCAGGAAACCGGCTCCCACCATCTGGTACCACAATTCAACCTCCCCGGTGTCAACCGCATGGGGACGGTGGAATTCTGCCGTGAATTCGGAGTGCCTAATTGCTGCCGGGTCGCTGTCCCGGCTGGCCCTTTCCCGCCGTTTGACAATGCTTCAGCAGAGCTTGCCGGATTGCGGGAAGTCGTCTGGTCTGCCGTCGGCGCCTGCGGGGTTACCCGCAATGACAATGACGGCAGTGATCTTGATGAAGTCATCCGTCAGGCGGAGATGTTTCCCAACATTTCCGGGGCTGTGCTGGATGACTTTTTCGCAGCTCCGGAAACTCTGGCTGCCGGAGGCCCCATGGTACGTCATTCGCTGGCAAGTTTGCAGGCTATGCGGAAAAAACTGCACAATTTTCCGCTCCGGAAACTTGATCTCTGGCTGGTGTGGTATGATTATCAGCTGGATTATCCGGTAACGGAGTTTGCCGACTGCTGTGATGTGATATCCTTCTGGACATGGGAGGCGGAAAACCTCGTCAATATGGAGGAGAATTTGCAGAAAGTCCGGCTTCTTGTCCCCGGTAAGCGGTACTTCGCCGGAGTTTATCTCTGGGATTACGGCACCGGAAATCCCCTGCCCGATGGAGAAATGACCCGGCAGCTTGAAATCGCCCGGAAATTTATCCGTACCGGTTTGCTGGAGGGAATCATCATCTGCTCCAACTGTGTCGCCGATCTCGGTCTGACCACAGCGGATGAATTGAAAGAGTGGATCAAAATACACGGTGATGAAAAAGTATAAACTCTTTCAAACTTGACTAATCGGCAAAACGGTGTTATTTTATGTAACAGCAGTTTTGCCGTTTTTTTATGCTGAAAACGGCTGAAATCATTGATCGTTTAACAGTGGATAATTTCATAATATGGCGACACTCAAAGATATAGCCAGAGACAGCGGTTTTTCTGTTTCAGTAGTTTCCCGGGCATTGAATCCTCATCCGGATCAGCAGGTCGCCGCCGAAACCAAGCGGAAAATTGAAGAATCCATGCGGAAACTCAATTACCGGCGTAATCATACCGCTTCTTTACTGGCAAGAGGACGCAGTATCGCCATCGGAGTATTCCTGCCGCGTTACCGGGATGTGCTGATTGCAGAACTGGTTTTCGGAATATCCGCCGCCGCCGCTGAATATGATTTCCCGTGCAACTGCTATTTCGGCATGAGTGAAAACGATTATCTGCACTTTTTCGATCAGGTCAATGATGCCGGGAGCAGCGGTATTCTGACCTATCACTTTGGTGATAACAGCACCGACAACCGCCTTTCGGAAGCTTTTAAGCGTTACTGGAAATCCGGCGGTAATGTCATCCTGCTCAATACCCCGCCAAATGCAGAATTCCACGAGACCACCCTCAATATCAACAATATTGCCGGTGGTAAACTTGCCGCAAACCATCTGATTGAGTGCGGATGCAAAAGTTTTTACTGTTTCTCACCCAAAAGTTACTCCTATATGCAAAATGCCCGATGCAACGGATTCGCCGGGGAGCTTGCTAAAAATGGACTGTCTTCCGGGCAATACTGGGTGAATTTCAACGGTTTTCAGGAGTACGACAACGGATTATTGACGCAATACATCGCTCAACTGCCGCAGGATCGCAAAGTGGGTATTTTCGCCACCAATGATTATCTGGCTCTTTCCATAATGAGGGTGATTCACAATTCCGGAATGGGTAAAGAGATCGGCAGAAGAATACAGATCGTGGGGTTTGACGATATGCCCGGAGCATCATTTGCCACGCCGCCATTGACCTCGATTTCACAGCCGTTTTATCAGCTTGGATATATCTCCATGGCACGTCTTATCGCGATGATCACCGGAGAAAAACTGCCGGAGCCGGAATTGCCGGAGCCGGAATTGATAATCCGGGCAAGTTCATCTCCGGAAAAATAACTTTTTTTCATTTTCCCTCTTGACATTATCCCTTTGCGGCTGTATAGTATTGCTTGTATTCACAAACGCTTGTGAAAAACTGTACCAACTCTTTATCAAGGAGAATCAAAATGCGTTATTCCACGTTGTTGTGTGCCGCATTGCTCGCCGGAAATATCGTTCTGGCGGAAGAAAAAAACTGTGCTGAAGTCGATTTTATCAAAATGAATCTGGAACAAAAAGAACTTCCGCCGACCGGCCCTTATCCGCTGGGTGTGACCCTGACCCCATACCGGGACGGATATCTCTGGAAAACCCCTGCCAAACGGGCTTCTGCGGTGATAACTCTGGGAACTGTACCGGTCAAGCCGCTGCACTGTTACTCATTGCAATGGGAGATGATGCCGCCGCAATTTATGAAAATGCTCATCCGGGCAACTTACACCGATTCCAACGGCAATAAATTGATGAGTAATACGCTCGGATTCTATGAAAACAGTTCCGCTTTTACCAAAGTTGACAAGCTGCTTTTCACCCCTCCGAATGTGAAAGAAGCCAAATTTGAACTCGTCCTTTTCAACAGCAAACTTGCGGAAAAGACCGACCAAGTCCTCGGATTCTGGAAAAGTTTCAAACTTATTGACCGTGGATCGCAGCAGAAAAAAGAGGCTCTGAAAGACTATTACGGAAAAAATCTGCTGCCGTTTGATAACTTCAACAACTTCAATGCCGGAGAAACCGACCTTAAGAAATTCAAAGTCACCCCCCTCGGTGCCAAACCTTACCGGGGCGAAATCGTGGAAAATGACGGTAAAAAAGCTCTGAAAATCAGCTATAAGCCCGGAGATTTCCAATATATCGCCTGGGAAACTCCTGAATTGCCGCTTTACGGTTCCGGTGCGGAGATCCGCTGCAAAATCCGCGGCAAAGGAAGGATCCAGCTCATGGTATGGTACAACCGCCCGACTTTTGCCACCGTTTTCAACCACTACGGATTTTTTGAACTTTCTCCGGAGTGGAAAGAGTACCGGGTGGGATTCGGATGCGATGATCCTCTGACCCAGAAAGTCCTCTTTTCTTTCGCCTGCCGGGACAATCCGGCAGAGTTTGAAGTCTCTGAACTCAGTCTGGTTTTCCCCGAACCGGGCAAATAAGCTCTTTATGGGGCTGTTGTAAAACCTCGCAGAGGTAAGCAACGGTCCTTCTTGTTTTTTCAGGGAGAAAAAGTTTCTGCTTGAGTAATTTAGTACATTCCACCGCCACAGACAGCAGAACGCAAAAAAACGATCAAGACTCTCCCGGCTTGCCATGAAAAGAAGCCGGGAGAGCCGCGACTTCCCGTTTTTCTTTTGCTTACTTGTTTGAGGTACTTGCCGCAAATCCTCAATGATACTGTTCTTCGGTCTCCAGTTTGGTACGTCCGGAACCGATCATATCAAAACCGCCGGGGCGGCAATACTTGTGGAATATTCGTATTGATTCTCATTATCATCCTGATAATATCCGCAGTATCATCCTGCTGATATTTCAACGGCTGTGCATTATTTTTTGCGTTCCCGGATACCGGATTCCAGTGTCAGAAATTCATGCAGAGCATCACGCCAGTCCGGCATGGGAGATAAACCATTTTCAGCCAGCCGCCTTTTTTCCAACCGGGAATTTGCCGGACGGGGTGCCGGTCGGGGAAATTCATCCGTACGGCACGGAATCACCTCCTGTTTCACCCCTGCCTGACGGAAAATTTCCACCGCAAAATCATACCAGCTGGCATCGTTTTCACAAGTTAAATGGATTATTCCGGTCAACTCCGGATGTTTGAGCAATTCTCCAAGTTTGCGGGCAACAGCGACCGCACTGGTCGGATTGCCGCACTGATCTGATACAACCTTAAGCACCGGACGGCTCCCGTCTGCCAGCTGCAGCATGGTATGCACAAAACTCGGCCCCCCGAAACCGTAAAGCCAGCTTATCCGGCAAATCAGACTATTTTCCGGATAGATCTGCAAAACAGCATTCTCTCCGGCAAATTTACTCTGACCGTAAACAGTATTTCCACCATCCGCAAAATCGTATTCCGAATAAGCTCCCGACTTATCCCCCCGGAAAACATAATCCGTGGAGATCGCCAGCAGACGGCAGGAGTATCTTTTGCACACCTCCGCCACATTGGCAGAACCTTTTTCGTTGAGCAGAAATGCCTTTTCTTTTTCACTTTCACAGAGATCGACCGCCGTCATCGCCGCACAATGGATCACGGCATCCGGACGGTAACGCTCCAATGCCGCTGCTAAAGATTTTTCAGATGTGATGTCCACCTCCGGCAGATCAGTCGGGATAAGTTCAAAATCACTGCCCAATACACGGCAAATCGTCCTGCCAAGCATCCCTCTGCCGCCGGTAAGCAAAATTTTTTCAGACATTCTGCAAATAATCTTTCGTATTGAAGTCAAACAATTCCGCTTCGGAAAAAGCGGGATTTTTCAAATCTTTTTCCGACATTATCCGCAAATTTTCCGGTATTTGCCAATCTATCTGCAACTCCGGATCATCCGGTGCTATGCCGCACTCACAAGACGGCATATAAAAGTTGTCGCACTTGTACTGGAATACCGCTTCATCCGAAAGCACCGCAAAACCATGGGCAAATCCACGGGGAATAAACAACTGACGGTGATTATCCGCACTTAATTCAACGATCACATGCCTGCCGAATGTCGGAGAATTTTTCCTGATATCCACTGCCACATCCAATACTTTCCCCCGGATGACCCTTACCAGTTTCGCCTGCGTATAAGGAGCTTTCTGGTAATGCAAACCCCGCAAAACACCATAAACTGATGCCGATTCATTGTCCTGAACCCAGCGGCAGTCTATGCCGTTTTCAGAATATTCTGCACTGTTCCAGCTCTCAAAGAAATACCCTCTGGCATCTCTGAAAATCCGGGGTTCAATGATTTTCACCTCCGGCAAAACGGTCTCGGTTATTTTCATTTGCCTTCCTTTTCCGCAATGACCCGGAGCAGATATTTACCATATTCCGTCTTTTGCATATCAGCGATATTTTTACGGATCTCACCGGCACTCAGCCAGTTGTGATAATAAGCGATCTCCTCCAGACAGGCGATCTGCATCCCCTGTCTTGTCTCAACGGTTCGGATGAAGTTTGCCGCATCCAGCATACTTTCATGAGTTCCGGTATCCAGCCAGGCATAGCCGCGACCAAGTTTTTGGACATGCAAATCTCCCCGCTGCAAATAAGCATTATTCACGGAAGTTATCTCCAATTCACCACGGGCAGAAGGAGTAATGGATTCAGCGATCTTTATTACATCATTGTCGTAAAAATACAGTCCGGTAACTGCATAATTGGATTTGGGTTCCTGCGGTTTTTCCTCAATGGACAAGGCATTGCCATTTTTATCAAATTCAACCACGCCGAAACGCTCCGGGTCATTGACATAATAACCGAATACCGTCGCCCCCTGCTCTTTTGCCGCCGCCTGCTGCACCAGAGAAGATAAATTGGCTCCGAAAAAGATGTTGTCGCCCAGCACCAGTGCCACCGGATCACTGCCGATAAATTCTTTGCCGATCAGAAACGCCTGTGCCAATCCCTCCGGTTTCGGCTGGACTGCATAGGAAAATTCCACACCGAAACGGGAACCGTCTCCCAAAAGACGCTGAAAGGAACTTTGATCCTCCGGCGTGGTTATGATCAGAATTTCCCGGATCTTCGCCAGCATCAATACCGAAATCGGATAATAGATCATCGGCTTATCATAAACCGCCAGCAGCTGTTTGGAAACTCCCAGCGTTATCGGATGCAGCCGGGTACCGGCTCCACCTGCCAAAACAATGCCTTTCATAAAAATTCCTCCACCAAAATAATGTTCTCACAACCTTAAAATAGCACACTTTTGAGAAATTGCAAAAATATGGGAGAAAGCCGGTCGAAAAAAATCAAAAATATTTGCTTTTCAAACTTGCTTTTTCTCAACTCGGAGCTATAATACAGCTATGACCGGAACACAATATTCATACAGGGGAAAAAATGTTATACTATCTTTCTTACTTCAGCGAAAATTTCGGACCGCTCCGCCTTTTTGACTACATCACTTTCCGTGCCGGAGGAGCCGCCGCCACCGCATTTCTCATCGTTGCCCTTTTCGGCAGCCGTTTTGCCGCCATGCTGCGGAACTTCAACATCCGTGCCGCCGCCCGTTACGAGGGCGTCCTCCCGGAAGAACTGCTGGATAAACGCAAAAACAGCACCCCATGCATGGGTGGTATCCTGCTTATCGGAGGAGTGCTTATCTCCTCTCTGCTCTGGAGCAAATGGCAGGCATCCAACGGCATAAGCTGGATCCTCATGGGCGGCACTCTCGGTTTTGCCATGATCGGTTTTCTGGATGACTTTATGAAAGTCTTTATGCAGAAGCGTGACGGTCTGCCGGGGAAACTGAAACTTATCGGTCAATTTCTGGTCGGCGGTATCGTCGTCTGGCTTTTCTGGACCCGTCCGGGACTTCACGATGCAATGCAAAGTTTCGTTGTCCCATTTTTGAAAACTCCGCTCTCTTTCGGCAAATGGTGGTGGATCCTGCCGGTATTTTCCGCAGCGATCATCATCGTCGGAGCTGCCAATGCGGTGAACTTCACCGACGGGAAAGACGGTCTTGCCTCCGGATGTACGATCTTCTGTTCGCTCTCTTATGCTGTTTTTACCTATCTCATGGGACACCAGATTTTCGCCAGCTACCTCGGTTTGAATTACGTTGACGGCATCGGTGAAGCGGTGGTCTTTGCCGCAGCTCTCGGCGGCGGATGCGTCGGATTTCTCTGGCACAACTGCCATCCTGCATCTATGTTCATGGGAGATACCGGCAGTCTCGCCCTCGGAGGTGCGGTAGGTATGCTGGCTGTCCTTTCCCGGCAGGAATTGCTCCTCGCTCTGATTGGAGGAGTATATGTCATGGAAATCGTTTCCGTAATGATTCAGGTGGCTTCTTTCAAACTTACCGGCAAACGGGTTTTCCTCTGCACCCCGATCCATCACCATTTTGAACGCAAAGGATGGACCGAAACCCAGATCGTGGTGCGATTCTGGATACTTTCCGGTATCTTCGCTCTTATGGCTCTGGCAACATTGAAACTCCGTTAAAAATAAGGATTAGCCCGATATGCTCCAGCACGGATTGTCATGTTTTGAACCTGCCCCCGGCAGAAATGATGGAAAAATTTACTATTTCGTACCGGAAAATATCAATCTTGACCAACCGGCAGGATTGCTGATATTCATGCACGGCGGAGACGGCAATTCACCGGACACAGCTCCGTACAATACCTATTTGAATCCGGAAAACGGAGCTTTGCGGCCGCACATCGACAATTGTCAATTCATCGTTGCCGCCGCCTCCGCCCCCAAAGAGATCGACGGCAAACGCTGGAACCGCACTGCCGCATTCCACAGCCTCGATGCCACGATCGCTGATGCTTCAAGCCGGGCATTGATCGACCGCAACCGGATCATTATCGGAGGTCACTCCATGGGTGGATTCGGCTCCTACCATCTGGGACAGATCTTTGCCGACCGTGCCGCCGGAGTGTGGTTGAGTGCCGGAGCGTGGCAAATCTCGGATTTCCGCTCCTTCTACGGAACAAACGTCTATATTCTGCACGGCAAATATGATTGTGCCGCCAGTTACCGGGAAACTCACAAAGAACCACGCCACCACGACTGGTGCGGATTGTCATTTGCCCGTGCCGCTCATGAATTGATGCAGCGTTACGGTATCGAACACACTTACGATGAACACGACGGTGGACACAGTCTGCATTGGGAACCTGCCCAGATGGCTCTGTGCCGCTTCCTCAACTGGGCCGCCGGGCAGCGACGCGATCCGTACGCTCAAAAAACAGCTTTGATCACCCCGCGGGGTTCTGCCGATCCGGAGATGGCACACCGTCCGAGACAGCGTTATCTGGAACTGCTGGAAGCAGGAAACGATTCAATAGAGTATGACAAAATCATCCTCACCGGTCCCAATATTGCCTGGAGCGTGAAAGATTTGTGTCAGCAAAACTATGAATTGACCAAAATCCGGATGTCCGGATCGAGGATCATCGCAGAAAATACCGGAAACAACACTTTCCGCATCGATGCGGAAAATGTCAGAAGTTTTGCCCTTTACCTCTCGGAGCAAATGGGTGATCTTGACCGCAAATTCACCCTTGACTGCAAAGATAAAGGAAAAATACAGCTCTCCGCAGTTGCAGTCAATGACGATCCGGATTACAAAGCCAAACTGATCGTCGAATTCTGATTTTTCAGTGCTCTCCAATCATCAGAATGAACATTTTTCCCAAATAAATTAATTTTATTTAAAAAAAATCAACATTTTTATTAATCGCACCATTGATTTTTCCCGCCAATGCCTTAAATTGAGTAAAGGAAAAAGACGAGAGGAATTTTATGGAAACAGCATTTCGCAATCTGAAACGCCTGCCATTTTCAACGATTCTGGCCGCATATAAATACGGGCTGAACAATATTTCCGTCCCGGAATCCGCTAAACTCGGAGCGAAATTGTGCATGGCTATTTTGCGGGGGGACAATCTGGAAATGAAAAATCTCCTCACCCTGGGAGCCCCATTGAACCACCAGGATGATCCGGATGGATGGACACCGTTATTTTACAGCATTTACTACAACAATCCGCATGCAAAAGAAATTATTCTCGCCCTGGGAGCGGATATACATCAGACCGATTACTCAAAACGGACATCCCTGATGATCGCCGCCATAAGAGATGATTCAGATTTGCTGCTGCAATTGATCCGGAAAGGAATTGACGTAACTGCAAGAGACCATAAGGGCAAATCCGCTTTGGATTTTGCAGCAGAATACAACAGTCATAAATGTATCCGCATACTTGCAGAGTATGTTCAATAAGAAAGCTGCCGCAATCACAACAGAAACGCAGTGAAACAAAACAGCCCCCACACCCACGGGGCGGCATCAAGGCTTCTCCCCGGAGCCGCCGCCCCGTTCTTTTTTTTATTGCGGCTTGCCGCAAAAGACAATAATACTGATTATATATAGTGTTTTTTGCAAAAAAAGCCGCTTTTATGCCCGTAAAAAGGTTGATATATCAAAATTAAAGACTATATTATAGTAATGTTTTAAGTTTTGTGATCTTAATAACCCAGGGGGGGGAGAAACGAATGAAACGTGAATCTTTTGCCAATGATCTGCACGAAATAATCCGTGAATCAGGAATCCGTCAGAATATTATCGCTCAAGCACTGGGCTTGTCTTCCGCGGCAATATCCCAATTTCTTCATGGAGTGGCATTGCCCAATTCCAAACAACTGGAAGACATCCTGACCTTGCTGTGCGTGCCGGATGAAGTACGCAAGTCTATGCAGGAAAGACTCTCCGCTCTCAGAGAAGAATACGGTGATGAGATCGTTGCCGATACTGAAAACAATACACCTGACACTGACGCAGAAGAAGAAGAAAACGTTGATGACAGCTCTTTTGAAAAGAGTATTGACTTCATTTTCCGGGACTCCGGAGAAGAAAATTATGAACACCCGGAAGCCATTCCCGACCTCAGCATACCGGTGATCCCGCTGAAGGATTTGAAATATCTCGATGATGACACGGAGTTATGTGATTTCGCCTGTATGCACAGTGATGACATCATTCTGCGGGACTTCGGAGCTATCGCAGTTGCCGCAATGATCAAAGCCACCGGCGATCAGCTCGGCTTAAAATACAAAGGGATGCTGCAATTCATCGTTGTTGAGGATACCAGCAGTTACAGCAACATCGCCGCCGCTGCTCTGGCAATATATCCGGGAAATAAATTCCGGCTGATACGCATCGGAAATCAAAATGCGACACAGGGTTTGGATATGCTCTTTGCCGATACCGGATCAGATGCAAAACCCGAAAGAATATTTCCAATCATTGAATTAACGTTACTTCCGCTCGTCAGCCCTGACTCGATATAAGGCGGCAGGCTCTATGAAATGTTCGTGCGGATGCAGTATTTTAATAGGCTTCTTACTGGGAGTTCTGCTTGGAGCTGCAGCGTATTTCTACTATTTTCTGCGACACAATCCGGAAGCGGCAGAAAAGGTCAATGATATAGAAACCCAATGGACCAAAACCAAAGAGACCGGTGACAGGATCGTGAATACGATCAAAGTTATTTCACCGGCACCACCGCAAAATCAGGAAGCCGTCAGACAATGAGTACGTGGACAGTTGTTGTTTCTCTGGCAATTCTGCAGGGAGTTGCCGAGTTTTTGCCAATCAGTTCATCAGGACACCTGGCTCTGTTGAGTAAATTTTTCAATTTGCCGAAAGATGAAAGTGCGGCATTCAGCATCGTTCTGCATGCCGGTTCACTGATTGCCATAATTGCCTACTACTTCAAAACCCTGCTGGGATTTTTCAAAAAAGATCAACTCCATCTGCTTTTGATGATAATCGTCGGGAGCATCCCGGTTTTTCTGTTTGGTTTCTTCCTGAAAAAAAGCGGACTTATCAATCAAATGTTTGGTGACATGATCTCCGTGGCAATGGGATTCCTGATCACGGCATCGATCTTGCGACTCTCCGGAAAAGAAAAACTCCGGGCAAAGAGCAATACTGATTTAAAAGATATTTCTCTGCGTCAGGCGATCACCGTAGGTATTTGTCAGGCGTTGGCGATCGTGCCGGGCATCTCCCGCTCCGGGGCGACGATCGCAACCGGGATCCTCTCCGGGATAAAATTTGAAGCGGCGGCAACGTTTTCATTTTTGCTTGCCCTGCCCGCAATCGCCGGGGCATCACTGCTGGAAATAATCACTCTTACCGGGAACAAATTCCAGACCGGCACATTCTCCACTGCCCAGTTGATCACCGCCTTCGTCATTTCAGCGGCAGCAAGTTTCGCCTCTCTGACCTTGCTGGTCAAAATCATCCGCAAGCAGAAGCTTGCGTATTTTTCGTGGTACATGTTTCTGCTCGGAGCAGCAGTTATTGTCTGGCAGATGCTGTCATTAAATAAAGGTTGATATTATGAAGAAACTTTTTTTCATCGGCAGCGGTAAAATGGCGACCGCTATCGCCGGAGGATTGATCTCATCCGGGACATTTTCAGCAGATGAGCTGGGGGCATTCGATCCATCGTCCGCCGCCGCAGAGTGTTTCCAAAAAATCACCGGGATCAAGGTAATATCCGACGATCCGGCATCCGGGATATCCGATGCGGAAGCGATTCTGGTCGCAGTCAAACCGCAAATGATCGTTTCCGCTCTTTCTCCGTATAAAGAACTGCTCAAAGATAAACTTCTGATATCTATCGCCGCCGGAGTTTCCATTGACAAACTGCAGGAAATTTCCGGCTGCAGAAAAGTTGTCAGAGTTATGCCCAATACCCCTGCTCTCGTAGGTAAAGGTGCCGCCGCATACGCTTCATCGGAAAAAGCCGGTGATGCCGATGAAAAACTCGCTGAAAAGATCTTTTCCTCCGTTGGTATCGCCCTGAAAATGAGAGAATGTGATCTGGATGCCGTCACCGCTCTTTCCGGCAGCGGTCCGGCTTACGTTTTTGAATTCATCCAGGCTCTCGCCGATGGCGGCGTCGCCGAAGGATTATCCAGAGATGCCGCATTGATGCTGGCGGTGCAGACCGTTATCGGTGCAGCTGAAATGGTTGTCCGTACCGGAGAACACCCCGCCGGTTTGAAAGATAAAGTCACCAGCCCCGCCGGTACCACCAGCCGGGCTTTGGAAGAGTTGGAGAGCCGGAGTTTCACCGGCACTGTAATCAAAGCTGTCCGGGCCGCCGCCGCCCGTTCACGTGAACTTGGGAAGTGCTGATCATGAAAAATTTGCCGATCCCGGATGCCTCATTGTCGGTGGTCATGCCGGTTTACAATGAAGAAAAGACCATCTGCGAAATAATCAATTTGGTCCTCGCCCGGCCGGAAGTGGGCGAATTGCTGATAATTGACGACGCCTCCACCGATACAAGCTGGGAACAATTACAGAAATTCAAAGATGATCCGAGAGTTAAACTGCTCAAGCAGGAGGTCAATCACGGCAAAGGTGCCGCCATTACCAGAGGATTCGCCGAAGCGACCGGAGATTATGTGATAATCCAGGATGCGGATTTTGAATATGATCCCGAAGATTATCCGCTGGTGATCCAGCCGCTGGTAAACGGCAAAGCTGATGCAGTTTACGGAGCAAGATTCATGAATTCACCGGGACAGGTGAGATATTTCCGGCATGAAATGGGGAATAAATTTCTCACTTTCCTGTCCAATCTCTTTTCCGACATCCATCTGTCCGATATGGAGACCTGCTACAAGGCCTTCCGCAGAGAGGTGATCCAGAACCTGATCCTGACCAGTGAAAGATTCGGCATTGAGGTCGAGCTGACCGCCAAACTTGCCCGTTCCCGGGAACTGCGGATCTGGGAAGTGCCGATTTCCTACAACCCCCGCCGCTATGATGAGGGTAAAAAAATCGGCTGGAAAGACGGTGTCGCCGCTCTCTGGCACATTATCCGCTTCAACTGTTTCTCCAGTGATAAGAAAAGTTTCCGCCGTCCGTGGAGCGAAGTGCTGAAAAAACCTTCAGCAAAACTTGATTAATCGGATAAACAGAGCTATCTTATGTAATTGTCATTTTTTACAGGTTAATACCTATAACAAATAAAAAAAGGAAAAAGAAAAATGAGTAAAATTTCTCCGCTTCAGCAGGCACGTGCCGCCTATGCTCCCAAACTCCCCGCCGCCTTGCAGAAAGGTGCCGCCGTCTGCGTTCAGGAAGGCGGTGCCACCACTGCCGTTGCCGATGTCGAAAAAATCCAGGCCCTTTTCAAAGGTACTTTCGGCAGCCCGGTTCTGACTTTCGCCCCCGGATGCGGTGAGAAAAAAGCCGCCATCAACGTCGGCGTCATCCTCTCCGGCGGTCAGGCCCCCGGCGGACACAACGTTATCGCCGGTCTCTTTGACGGACTTAAATCACTCAATGAAAACAGCCGTCTTTTCGGCTTCCTCAAAGGCCCCGACGGTCTGGTCAAAGGCGAATATATGGAATTGACCGCTGATGTCATCGACGCCTACCGCAATACCGGCGGTTTTGATATGATCGGTTCCGGACGTACCAAACTGGAGACCGAAGAACAGTTCCTCGCCGCCAAAGCCAACTGCGAAAAAGCCGGTATCTCCGCTCTGGTCATCATCGGCGGTGACGACTCCAACACCAATGCCTGCGTCCTTGCCGAATACTTCAAGAGCAACAACGTCGGTATTCAGGTCATCGGCTGTCCCAAAACCATCGACGGCGACCTCAAAAATGAGTGGATCGAAGCCAGCTTCGGTTTCGACACCGCCTGCCGCGTTTACAGCGAATTGATCGGCAATATCGGCAGAGATGCCAACTCCGCAAAAAAATATTGGCACTTCATCAAATTGATGGGCCGCTCCGCTTCTCACATCGCTTTGGAATGTGCCTTGCAGACCCAGCCCAACGTCGCGATCATCTCCGAAGAAGTCGCCGCAAAAAAGATGACTCTCGGTCAGATCGTCGATGATATCGCCGCTGCTGTCGTCGGCCGTGCCGCCAACGGAATGAATTTCGGTGTCGCCCTGATCCCCGAAGGTCTGGTCGAATTCATCCCCGAAATCAAAGTCCTCATCGCTGAACTCAACGACCTGCTCGCCGCTAATGCCGATGCCGTTGAATCCATGGACAAAAACGAAAAAGTTGCTTTCGCCGCCGGTAAACTCTCCGCCGATTCAGCAAAAGTTTTCGCTTCTCTGCCCGCCGGTATCCAGATGCAGCTCTGCAACGACCGTGACCCCCACGGCAACGTCCAGGTCTCCCTCATCGAAACCGAAAAAATGCTCGCTGAAATGGTCGGTACCAAACTGAAAGCAATGAAAGCTGAAGGTTCCTACAAAGGCAAATTCGCCACCCAGACCCACTTTTTCGGCTACGAGGGCCGTTGTGCCGCTCCCTCCAACTATGATGCCGACTATTGCTACAGCCTCGGTTACAATGCCGCCGCTCTGATCGGTGCCGGACGTACCGGTTACATGTCCAGCGTCCGCAACACCATCAAACCCGCCGCTGAATGGATCGCCGGAGGTATTCCGATCACCATGATGCTCAATATGGAACGCCGTCACGGTGCCGATAAACCGGTTATCCGCAAAGCCCTCGTCGAACTCGATGGAGCCCCCTTCAAAGAATTCGCCGCCAAACGTGCCGAATGGGCCAAAGAAACCAGTTTTGTCTATCCCGGCCCGATCCAGTACTTCGGTCCTTCCTGCGTCTGCGATCTGGTCACCAAAACCCTGACGCTGGAAAAAGGCGGTAATATCTGAAAATGAGTTCCGAAATCGATATCAAATATGTTGCCGATCTCGCCCGGCTTGAGCTTTCCTGCGAACAAGCTGAAAAGCTGCAGAAAGAACTCGCCCGGGTGGTCGAATACATCGCTGAACTCGGCGAAGTCGATGTCAACGGCATCGAACCGACCGCTCATGCGGCACAATTGACCAATGTCTGGCGGGAAGACAGAAATCAACCCTCTTTCCCCAGAGATGTCATGCTCGCCAATGCCCCCGGCATTGTCCATGGCAATTTGATCAAAGTGCCGCGGGTACTGCCCAGTGAGGAGGAATGAAATGGATCTGAAAAAAAATACCATCCACGCTTTGAGCGAAAATTTGAACGCCAAAGAAATCTCCTCTCTGGAACTTTGTCAGGCATATTTGCAGAATATCGATGCCAGAGACGGCGAAATCAACGCCTTTCTGGAAATCGACCGGGAAAATATGCTCAACGCCGCCAAAGAATCCGATGCCAGACGTGCCGCCGGTAAAACCCTCGGTGCTTTTGACGGTATTCCCATTGCGGTCAAGGACAATATCTGTGTCAAAGGTGAACGCTGCTCCTGTGCTTCCAAACTGCTGGAACCGGTCAAGTCTCCTTATGATGCCACTGCTATCACCGGATTGAAAAATCAGGGATTCATCCCTTTCGGCAGACTGAATATGGATGAATTTGCCATGGGTTCCAGCTGCGAAAACAGTGCTTTCAAACAGACCCGCAACCCGCTTGACACCTCCCGTGTCCCCGGCGGTTCATCCGGCGGTTCTGCGGCATGTGTGGCAGCTGACTTCGCTCCGGCAGCATTGGGTTCAGATACCGGCGGATCCATCCGTCAGCCGGCGGCATTCTGCGGCGTGGTCGGAGTGAAACCCACCTACGGCAGAGTTTCCCGTTACGGTCTGGTGGCTTTTGCTTCCAGTCTGGATCAGATCGGTCCTCTGTGCAACGATGCCGAAGACGCCGGAA
Source organism: Lentisphaerota bacterium (assembly GCA_015061685.1). GTDB lineage: Bacteria > Verrucomicrobiota > Lentisphaeria > Victivallales > Victivallaceae > UBA1784. The sequence continues at coordinate 47,878 of SUWD01000006.1, forward strand.
TCATCCTCGATGCCATTTCCGGATTTGATCCCCACGACTCCACAACTCTCCCCAATGCCGCCGGAGGATATGCCGATGCCGCCCGTAATGGTCTGGCATCCGGTTCTCTTGCCGGATTGAAATTCGGTCTGCCCAAAGAATACTTCACCGGCGGACTTGATTCCGGAGTTGCCAAAGTCATGGATGAGACCATCGCTAAAATCAAAGCCCTCGGCGGCGAAATCGTCGATGTCTCTCTGCCCCACACCAAATATGCTGTGGCAGTTTATTACATCATCGCCACTGCCGAAGCCAGTGCCAACCTCGCACGTTTCGACGGTATCCGTTACGGCAGCCGTCAGAATGCCGACGGTCTGGTGGAAACTTACTACAAGTCCCGTGGTGCCGGATTCGGTGATGAGGTGAAACGGCGTATCCTGTTGGGAACTTACGTTCTGTCCAGCGGTTATTACGATGCCTACTATTTGCGAGCCCAGAAAGTCCGTACTTTGATCAGAAAAGACTTTGAAGAGGCTTTCAAACAGTGTGATCTGCTGCTGACGCCGGTCACGCCGCAAACGGCATTCAAATTCAACGAAAAAAGCGATCCGCTCCAGATGTATCTGTCAGATATTTTCACCATCGCCCTCAACCTCTCCGGTCATTGCGGGATCAGTATTCCAGCGGGGATGGACAGTGCGACCAATATGCCGGTTGCCGCACAGATAATGGCTCCTGCTCTCGGTGAAAAAATCATGCTTCAGGCGGCGGCAGCTTTCATGAAGTAATTATGATAATCCTCGGTATAGATCCGGCGATCCGCACTACCGGTTACGGTGTGATCAAAGCCGATCCGGCTGCCGGAGGCGGTATGGAGATAATTGATTGCGGAGTTATCCGCAACAAGCCATCCATGCCGCATACCGAGTGTTTGCGTCGTCTGCATGGCGGTATAGATGAGTTGATAAATCTCTATTCGCCGGATTGTGCCGTCCTGGAAGAACCTTTCGTCGGACGCAATGCCAAAACGGCGATCATCCTCGGTATGGCAAGAGGCGGTATTCTGACCGCTCTTGCCAACCGCAACATCCCGGCTTATGCCTACACCCCAAGTGTTGCCAAACGGGCAGCCACCGGCAGCGGCAGTGCCGAAAAAGACCGCATAGCTTTCCTGCTGGCGGCTGAATTTGGAATTTCAGTGGAAAACATCCCGCTTGACAGTACCGACGCTCTGGCTCTGGCAATGTGTCATATCCAGCGTCTGCGTTTCCCCACGTTGAATGGGACAGGGAAAATGCTCTGATGGCAAGTGATTTTCATACCCACAATCAAGATTCTGAATACCGGGCTCTTATCTCCTCAAAATTTCCTGTTCCCGGTAAATTCACGTCACTCTCATTCCACCCCTGGGAATTGCCGGACACATACGATGAAAACAAAATTTTCTCTCCGGAATATCTGCAAAACTTTGCCGCCCTCGGCGAAATCGGTCTGGATAAACTGCATTCTCCTGCTCTGGAAATACAGCAGAAATATTTCCATGCTCTCCTGTCATTGGCAAGTGACTGCAATAAACCGGTGGTAATTCACTGTGTAAGGTCATTTCAGGAGTTTTTTGCCGCCTTGAAACCATTTGATTTAAAAGTTTTATTCCACGGTTTCCGCTCATCAGCGGAAATGCTGGATGAATTATGGAAACGCAATATAACCGTATCATTTCACTATCGGGCAACATCCGATTTGCGGCTGATGAAAAAATTGGCTTCTGCTTCCGGGAAATTTGGTTTTGAGAGTGACGATGATACTTTTCTTGATATCCGGGAAATAATTTCCGGTGCTGAAAAAACTTCCGGAATGAAAAATCTGGAACGGTTGACCGATCAATTTTTTGCTGACTTTTTGGAGATTTGAAAGATGAATTCTATACCGGAACGTTTTTCCCGTACTGCACTTTTGACCGGAGATGATGCCGCCAAATTTCTGGCACAGAAAAAAGTCCTCATCGTCGGGGTGGGCGGTGTGGGCGGATATGCCGCCGAAAATATCGTCCGTGCCGGTATCGGAGAAGTCACTCTGGTCGATGGAGACAAGGTGGACATTTCCAACTGCAACCGTCAGATAATTGCCCTTGATTCCACGGTGGGATCGCCCAAAACAGAAGTCCTCGCCGCCAGATGCAGAGAGATCAATCCGGATGGGAAATTCAATGTTATAAACCGTTTTTTGAAAACTCCGGAAGATATCTCCTCTCTGCTGGAGGAAAATTTTGATTTCGCCGTTGATGCCATTGATGACGTGCCGGTGAAAACTGAACTTATCCGTCAACTGAAACAACGTAATATCCCTTTCATCTCCTCCATGGGAGCCGGAGGGAAACTTGATCCATCCGGAGTTGAGATCGCCGATATCAGCAAAACTCACGGTTGTCCACTTGCCAGAATAATGCGGGGAAAAATGAAAGAACTCCGCCTGAAAAATATCCCGACCGTCTTCTCTCCGGAACTGCCGCTCCGCTCTTTTACCGACAGAAAAATCGGCAGTATCAGCTACATGCCGGCGATATTCGGCTGCTTCTGTGCCAGTGCCGCTATCAGAGAATTACTTAAACAGCAATCACTATGACAAGATGAATATGGGCAAAAAATTTTTCATATATACATTCCTGAAATATCTGTGGTTTTCACTGCTTGTGATCATCGGTTTCTGGGGATGGGGAGTTGTTTATTACAATACGACCGGAAGTGCGGAATTACGCATGACTGCCGCAGTGATCTACCCGGTGATCGTACTCTTTCTGCTGATTGGTACATTCCGGGGCAATTACAGTGCAGCAAGCCATTTGACGGTGATCGAACTGCTGATAATTTTTCACTTTACGTTGCTGACCCCGGAAGAAGTTTTCCACGATACGGTCTGGCAAAGGTCGTGGAAACTGCGGGCTTACACTGAATTTACCAACTCAACTGCCACGATCCACCATGTCCGGGATTTCATCTACCGCACCGAAAAAGATTTTGATGACCGGTATATCACGATGACCGTCGATCTGGACAAAGTTACTCACCTCGATGTCGTATTATCACACTGGGATCACTTGAATGAGGTCGCCCACACCATGCTGACTTTTGCCTTTTCCGACGGACAGTATCTGGCCTTTTCCATGGAAACCAGACTGCCGGAAAATGTCACCCAGGGCATGATCCCCGGTCTGTACAAGCAATATGAATTACTCTCGATCGTCGGCACGGAAGAAGATCTTTTCAAACTGCGTACCAATTACCGGAAAGAAGAATTGTATCTCTACCGCACCAATGCCACAAAAGAAGAAGCCCGGTTTATCCTGAAAGTTCTGCTTGAGGCAATAAACCGTCAACATCTGCACCCGAAATTTTACAACAGCCTGACTCACAACTGTACGACCAGTTTATCTCCGCTGTTACGCTGGATAGATCCCTCTTTCACCGGGGATATCCGGCTGCTTTTCAACGGTTTTTCCGATGAATTGCTCTATGATCTGGGATACCTCGCCCACCGGGACGGAGAATCTTTCGCCGAATTGAAAAAACGGCGGAAAGTAAATGATTATGTCAACAGTCACCCGGATTATTCAACTGCAATCAGATACGATCTCTAAACAGTAAAGGAGACATTTATGAATCAATTTCCAAACATTTGGGGCGGCGGCCAACTGCTTGCTTTCTCCGGACTTGACGGAGAAACCGACTTCAATAATGCTTTATGTCTGCAAACCTCCTTTGACGGATTTGCTTTCGCCTTGAAAAATGATACATTCAATGATGCGTTTCTCCGTTATACCGGAAAAATGCCGGACAAAGTGGAATTGACCGGAGATTTTTTCCGTTTTTATTCCGGAGATAAAATTTCATCCGGAGCATTTGCCGACAGCTGCAACCTGCTTTTGACCGGAGAATTTGAATTTGATCCCACTCCGGAATATGAGTACATCTCCGATGGAAATAAGCTGCTCATCGCCGCCAAAGGTTTCCTTAAAAGTGATTTTCTTCACGCCGATCAGGAAAATATCATCCGGGAAAGAAGCAAATTTTTGCGGCAGATCAAAGTTTGTCCGGACATTTCAGAAGCTGCTCAAAAAACGGTTGCCAAAGCTCTCTCTCAGCTGAAAACTCAAATCTATTCCCCGGAAGGACAGATATCTCATTACTGGAGTACCCCTGACCGCTGGCCGCACAAGCAGATGTGGCTCTGGGATTCGGTTTTTCATGCCATCGGAGTCCGGCATATCGATCCGGCTCTGGCAAGAGATCTGATTTCAGCGATGTTTGATATCCAGCAGCCTGACGGCATGATCCCGCACAGCGGCAATCCATCCGGATTCCATCCCTGCACCCAGCCGCCGGTGCTTACTGTCGGAATGAAATTGATCGATCAGATCTCCCCCTGCCCGGAGTGGATCACCGGCCTTGCTCCCAAACTGGCAAAATATCTGGAGTGGATCATGGCGAACCGGGATTCCGACGGAGCCGGACTGGTCGAGTGGCAGGTCGGGAAAAATGCCAACTGCCGCGGCAATGAAAGCGGAATGGATAATTCAAGCCGCTTCGATGGAGCAATCCAGCTTGATGCAGTGGATTTCAACGCCTTTCTCGCCCATGAGTGCGAAACGATGGCAGAGTTTCAACCGGAAAGAAAAGATTATTGGCTCGGCCATCATCAGCGGTTATGTAAACTTATCAATGATAGATTGTGGAACGAAGAACTCGGCATCTATGTGGATTATGATGTTGCCGGAGAAAAACAGAGCGATATCGCCGCCAGTGCCGGATTCATGCCGCTTTTGTGCGGTGCGGCAACTCCGGAACAAGCTGAAAGATTGGTCGAACATCTGAAAAACCCGGAAACTTTCGGAAGTGCCTTGCGGATCCCATCTGTCGCAAAAAACAGCCGAGGATACCGCAAAGATATGTGGTGCGGCCCGGTTTGGGTCAATATCAACTATCTTATCATCCTCGGACTTGAACGTTACGGTTATTATGACCTCGCCCGGGAAATCTGCCAAGAAACCATGCAGGAGATCGAGAAATGGTATCTTGCCAGTGGAACTCTCTTCGAATTTTACGATGATGACAAGATCACTGAACCGGCAAATTTGGATCGAAAAGGCAAAAGAGCGGCAAATCCGCTGTCACCTTATCACCTTGTCATGCACGACTACGGCTGGACGGCAACTCTCTATCTGGAAATGCTTTACCGCAATCAGTAACCGGCAAGATGCAGCATTGATCCGGCTTCATGGAAGTTGCGTTTCACATGATCCGGATGGTGTGCATCTGCCGAAACGATCACCGGGATCCGGCGGGCATAAGCTTCCTGCAAAATTGCCGGTGACGGATAAGGTTCTTTGCACTCTTTGAAAAATCCGGCGGTATTCAACTCGATCGCTCCCCCGTTATCCCGGATGATATCCAGCACTTCCAATGCCTGACCGAAGTATTTTTCATTATCCACCAGACCGAATTTTTTAGGCAGATCAAGGTGACCGATAAATAAAAATTCCCGACGCCTTGCCGCACCGGATAATTTTCTCCAATACTCCCGGCAGATCCCGTCCTTTTCCTCCTCACTCAATCCGATCCAGTCATCAATGGAATAATCTATCGGAAATTTGCCGGAATAGTGAACCGAACCAATCAGATAATCCAGAGGATACTGCTGCAAACGGGATAATACCTGATCGATATTCTCAAAGAAAAAATCCACCTCCAAACCGGTGAGCAGCGTAAAGTTATCATCTTCCAGCTCATCTTTGAGCTTTTGCATATTTTCCACATAGAGATCCAATTTAGACAGATCCATGCTCCATGATTCTGAATCAAATCCTTCCCCCGGCGGTTCCACCCAGTGATCGGACATGCCGAAAACCTTTATTCCCGCCTCTTTCGCAGTACGGCACATAACGTCAAGATCCCCTGCCCCATCACTCCAATTGCTGTGATTGTGCAAAGAATAATTCTCGTAATTTCCGGAAAAACACAACTTCATATCCATATTCTCTCCATGCGACTTTTTATAAGATATAACCGGAAAGAGAAAAAATCAACCTTTGGCTTTTTGTAAAAAACAGAACTTCGGTCATTTTTATAAAAAAAATCAAAGCACCCTCCACAAACAAGAGAGTGCTTTGACGGCAAATCAACTGAAAAAATTCAGCGTTTGACCCGGGCATTACCGTTCCAGATGCTCCAGACCTGCTCTTCATCAGCCGGCTGTGCATAGTCGGTAAGGTGAGTAGTGGCAAGAGCTCCGGTCGCCCAGCCGAACTGGGTCCATTTTTCCGGTTCCCAGCCGCGGAGGATGCTGTAAAGGAAACCGCCGACGAATCCATCGCCGCCGCCGATACGGTCAAGCACATGGATCTCACGGGGTTCAACGACCTGCCAGACACCGTCAACGTTGGTAATGGCACCCCACAAGTGAGCGTTGGTATTGATAACCTGCCGCAGAGTGGTGGCAAAAGCAACGGCATTGGGATAAGCGGCTTTGACTCTTTCGACCATCTCTTTGAAATTGTCGATCTTTTCAGCAATTCCTTTACCGCCGGCTTCCGGTCCTTTGATTTTCAAACAGAGCTGGAAGTCCTCCTCGTTACCGATGAGAATATCGGAAAGAGAAGCAATCTCGGCAAAAATTGCACTCAATTCTTCCTCACGGCCTTTCCAGAAAGAGGCACGGTAGTTGAGGTCAAAACTGATTTTGGTTCCATATTTTTTCGCAGTACGGGCCAATTCCAGACAGAACTGACTGGTATCCTGACTCATGGCGGCGATCAAACCGGAAAGGTGAACGATCTGTACGCCTTCCTGTCCGAAAATACGCTCAAGATCGAAATATTTGACATTGAGCAGACGGCCGACTTCTCCGGCACGGTCATTCTGAACGCGGGGACCGCGGCTGCCGTATCCGCTGTCGGCAAGGTTGAACTGGTGACGGTATCCCCAGGGACCGCCCTGCTCGATTTCCGGACCTTCATAATCCATGTGGCGGCCGGCAAGGTTGTCTTTGATCATACGGGCGACCGGGCTGTCTTTGACGAAAGCGGTAAGGACTTTCACCGGCAGACCGAGGAAAGAAGCAATACTCGCCACGTTGGTTTCCGCACTGGTTACCTGCATCTGAAAAGTATCGCTGCAGTGAAAAGGCTGACCATTGACCGGGGTCAGACGGACACCCATACTGGTCGGTACCAGCAGAGCGTAAGCGGCATCTTTTTTAAGTTCCAAAGCCATTTTTTTGTTCCTCATGTTTAAGGTTGAAGTTTATAAGGCATCATACACTTTGATAATATAACACACAAAGATGGAAAAACAAACATTCTGACAAAAAAAGTGCTAATTTACATGCACTTGTCATATCAATTTCCCGGCAGCATCCGCACCCGGCGTCTGCCATCCGGAAATTTTACCTGAAATACCGTCCCCCTGCCCTCGGCGGAAACCACCCCGAATTCAGCTCCGTGTTCCCGGCAGACTCTTTCAATGATCATCGTACCGATACCGTTGCCGCCTGCCTTGCCGGTCTTGAAAGGAATAAACATCTCACGCAGATCTTCCGGCGACATCCCCCTGCCGGAATCGGAAAATTCCAGCACCCGGAATTCCGGAGTACTGTATCCGTAAATATCCAGAGAACCACCGTTATTCATCGCTTGGACCGCATTGCGGATAATGTTGTAAAAAGCCTGTTTCAACTGCTCCGGATCTCCATTTACCGGCGGCATGGCATCCGACCACTGGCATTTGACGGAAACTTTCCTCGCTTCGATCTCCGGCCGCATGAAATTCAGTACTTCGACCACCGTATCCTGCAGATCCACGCTGGCAAAAACGCCCTTCCCCGGACGGATGGCGGTCAGAAAGGAGCGGATAATGCTCTCCAGACGTTTGACCTCATTGCCGCACCGGCGGAGCATTTTTACGGCATCTTCTCCGGAAACTGCCTCCTCCGGGTCAGTAAAACTGCGTTCCAAAATCTGCAGATTCATTGAAAGACAGTTGAGCGGATTGCCGATCTCATGGGCAACTCCGGCGGCAAGCTGGGAAACCGCCTTGACCGTCTCCTTTTCCAAATCACTGGTCGCCCTGCGGCGGCTCTCGGTAACATCACGCAAAATCACCGTGGCTGAATCAGATTCCCCTCCCATCGGAGTCAGATAAAATTGCAGGAAACGCGGTTCAGGATAGAGTATCTGCAACTCCTGCCGGACGACCCGGCTCCAATTCTCCTCCCCCTCCGGCAGGATCTGCTGCCAGTTGATATCCGGCAGCAGACGGCTCAAGCGCAAATTGGAGATATTGTCCGGCAAAGCGAGCAATTCTTTGGCCGCCCGGTTGAAGTAACGCAGACGCAACTCTTTGTCTATTACCAGAATACCGTCTTCAACAGCATTGAATACCGTCTCAAAAAATCCCCGTTCTTTCATCAGCAGAGCCAGTCCAGCCTGACGGCTGCCGGCATCAAGTGATTCAAAGCGGGCACTGAAGCGGTCAAAAAAATTTTTTCTTCCGGACATTTTACAACCCTTGGTTTTGGTGCTATATTATATGTACAACTGATAATATAACGTTTGCTTCAATAAAAATCAACTTTTTGCCGGAGGATTTGCCGTATGCCGATATTCCGTTACCACTGCAGTAAATGCGATGCGGAGTTTGAATTGCTCCTGTCCCGTTTCGATTCACCGGCCGAGTGTCCGTCGTGCGGAGACCCGGAACCGGAAAAATTGCCGAGTCTGATCGGTTCGATCTCCTCATCTGCCGGTAAAAACGGTTGTGCCATGCAAGAACAATGTGCAAGTGCCGGACACTGCTGCTCCGGAACTTGCCAATGCCATAAACACTGATATTATGAATAAAAAAGAACTTATCGATGCGTTGGATTCACTGGGAATGCGTCCGGGACGCGGTTTGGGTCAGAACTTCCTTTTGGACGGAAACCTGCTGGATTGGATCGTCCGTAACTGCGGTGCGGCAAAAAACGATGAAGTTTTGGAAGTAGGCCCCGGATTCGGAGCCCTTACCGAAAAGATGGTCGCCGCCGGTTTCAAGGTCACCGCCATTGAATTCGATCACCGTCTGGCAGAATATCTGCGGAAAAAATTTGCCGGTAAAGAAAACTTCAAACTTATTGAAGCCGATGCCTGCAAAGTTGATTACGATGAATTGTTCCCGCAGGGGATAACTTACCATTCGGTTGCCAATCTGCCTTATGCGATAAGTTCAGTTTTCATTGCCAAATTGCTGGAAACCGCAAATCAGCCGGTCAACATGTTTTTCATGCTGCAAAAGGAGATGGGCGAAAGACTCGCCGCCAAACCCGGCACCAAAGCGTATGGAGCTTTGTCCGTCCGTACCCAGCTGCACTACACTGTTGCCGTGGATAAAATCGTTCCGCCGCAGGTATTCTGCCCGCCGCCGGAAGTTGATTCAGCACTGGTCTCATTTCACAAAAATCAGAATTCCGCTCTTTCTCCGGAAGTTGAAAAACTTTTCACTTCCCTCGTCCGTAATCTTTTCAACCAGCGGCGTAAGCAAATGGGTAAAGTCCTCGGTCAGATCATCGGTGACCGGCAGAAAGCTGATGAAACTCTGCAGAAACATGGTTTCACCCCGGATATCCGTCCGGATAAACTTGCGGTGACCGACTTTGTCAATATCGCCCGGACTCTTTTTGACGCAGGAATTACCAACATCCGGGGATAATGCACCATGGGATTCGCCTGGAAACTTATAACCAGAGAACTGACTGCGATTCTGGAAGATGAGATCGCCATCGGCAATGAGTGTGCCTGTCAGCTCCGTATCGCTCACAAGGGGGAAACGGTAGTTGATATTGCCGTCGGCAATTCCGGTACTTACGGAAGCGGAGAAAAAATCGACAGTGACAGCCTCTTTCCGCTCTTTTCTGCCGGTAAAGCTTTTCTTACCGCTCTTACCTGGAAATTGCAGGAAAAAGGCGTCATATCCTACGACACAAAAATATCTTCGCTGTGGCAGGAATTCAACACCACGGATAAAAAAGATATCACCGTGGAACATTTGCTCTCCCACCGTGCCGGAATGTATCTTTTGCCCTCCGGAAACCCGGATCTGACCGACTGGGACGGGATGTGCCGGAAAATCGCCGCCATGCCGTCCCGTCATCTCCCCGGAGCAAAATGCCATTATCACCCTCTTACTTTTGCCTGGCTGCTGGGACACACATTGGAACTGGCTGCCCAAACACCGCTGCCGCAACTGCTAAAAGAAGAAGTGATTTATCCGCTCGGTCTGGAAAATGATATATTTTTCGGCATAGATGCCGTAACTGCCAAACGTCTTGTCCCGGTGGATGATCTTCTTATGCCGCAAAAACCGGCATGGGAAGCCGTTTTGATGAATGATCCGGCGGTACAACGCTGCTGTATTCCCTCCTTTGGCGGCATCGGCAATGCAAAAGGCCTGGTCAATTTTTACCGTCAGCTGCGGGGAAAACTGGTCAGCAATGAGACCTTTGACTACGCAACAAGCAAACTTTTCCGTTCACCGGATGATCCGTTGAAAGTCAATGAATGGAGTAAATTCGCTTTGGGACTTATCCTGCCGGGATTCCCGGAACACCCCCGGATGTTTTGCGGACACAGCGGAGCCGCCGGGACTGAAGCATTTTACATGCCGGATTACGACATCGCTTTTGCGTTTGTCAAAAACCGCCTCAATCCGGCTCACCCCATTCATCCGGTACGCAACCGCATTTCCCAACTGCTGCAGATCCCGGAAAGAGTCTGGTAATCAATTCAGAACAATGACGGGAATATCTGACGGTAACGTTTGACCAGATCAGATATGGATATGCCGCAGCCGAAAATTTCTGCTTCGGTCTGCAAAGTCTCCAGCACCGGAGCATTATTCAAAAGATCCCAAGCCATTTTCTGCCAGTCGATCATTCCCATTCCCGGCGGCAAATGCTGATCATCTGTCCCATTATTGTCGTGCAGATGGCATGTCACCATCCGGGGAGCCATTTTTTCAAACGCATGGTTCTCAAATCCGATATTTCCCTGCCAGACCTGATTGACCAGATAATCGCTGTAAACACCCTTTCTCTCTGCATCACGCATCATATTGGCATGACCGCAGTCAAAACAGCATCCCAGATAAGAGTTATTGAAATAATTGACATAATACATCACTTCATCCGGGGTATTGGATCTTTCAAAAGCATTTTCAACCGCAATGAATACGCCATTCTTTTCTGCGACCGGAAGCAATTCTGTCAGAGATTCAATGACCAGCGGCCGGATAACTTCATTCGGAGTGTGATCGACCACGCTGTTGTATGCTCCGACGTGCATGGTGTAGGTACGGCATCCCAATTCGGCGGCATAGGTGATCGCTTTGGAGTGTTCCTCGATTATTGCTTTACGTCTGGCACGGCACATACAGCCAAGATCATAACACTCCCCGTAAGGTGCGTGCATATCATTAAATCTTACTTTCCCTCTGGCAGCAAAAGTAACCGTCCGGAAAAACTCCGGTTCCCGGAGCAGACGGGTCATCCACGGATTGGTAAAAACAAGATTATCCGCCCCGTTATCATGAAATTCAGCAAAGGCACTTGCCAGCAGACGGTCGGGAAAATCACCCCAATCACAAAAAAAACTCAATCTGATTTTATCTTTCATTCTTCTTTTCCATCTTTTATCAATGCTTTGAATTGCGAAGAATCACACCCCCACAACATTTTAGCCATTTCGATCAAAGCCCCGCCGCCGACACCGCATTGGCGTAAAACTGACATAAACTTTTCCCTGCCCTCCTCCGGAGCGGTCTCATCCCCGGAAAAACGCCGCAGTAAAAACGGATCACGCATCCACGGACGGGCGATCATAACTCCGGCACAGCCGGTTGTTTCCACCAGAGCTTGTGCCTCAACGACCGAAGAAATATCCCCATTGGCGATCAGAGGAGTCCTGCCGCACAACCGAACTGCTTCAGCGATTCTCTCTTCCCGGTATTTCTTTGCCGCAGAATCGTAAGCTTCAGTGACAGTACGGTAGTGAAAGAAAATTTTGGCAATTTTTCCGCTCTGCGAAATTGCAGGCAGAATTTTCCGCATATCCTCCGGATCAGCAAAACCGCTGCGTAACTTCACTGAAACCTTACCCTCCGGCAGCAGCGAAGCGGTTTTTATGCACAAATCAACTGCCGCAGCCGGATCTTTCAGCAATCCGCCGCCGGCATGATGTTTTACCACCCGCTGACTCGGACACCCGAGATTGAGATTGATCCCGGAAATCCGCGGATCATCAAGCAGAATTCTGCCGCATTGTGCCAGCAATTCCGGATCGCTGCCCATCAACTGCACGATCAGAGGTATCCCGCTTTGCAGATAGGAGGAGATTTTATGAAAAAGCTTTCTTTTCCCCGGCACCACATCCGTCAAACGGATAAAAGGCGTCATCCAGCGGGAAGTCAACCGCAGCTTTTGAACTGCCAATGCAAATTCATCACTGCCAACGCCCTCCATCGGTCCGGGCCAAACCTCAAATCCAACCATAACAATATATCCTTGCTTCTTCATAATATAGCACCATTTCGGAACATTTACCAGTTCGGAAACTTGAATTTTTCATACCATGTGCTATATTAATAAAAGTAACATGATAAACACCTTCCGGAGGAGTGCAGTATGACAGAGTTAAAAAAAGAGAAAGATATCATCACGGTCTGCTTTTCTTATTCTGCTGCTCCGGGACACAAAGTCTGCCTTGCCGGGGTTTTCAACGACTGGGATCCGGAACGCAATCTGATGGAGTATTCCACTGAAAAAGGTGTTTACTCTTGTACCGTCCAGCTTTCCCCCGGCGTCTATGAATACAAACTTATCGTTGATGGCGAATGGCTTCTGGATGAGGGAAATCCCAATTTCGTATCCAACGACTTCGGCACGCTCAACAGCATCGTTACAGTGAAATAACCGGTTTTACCTGCCTTTTTTCCGTTTCCGGGATTTCTGCAGCGGCAGATTCAAAGTTTTTGCTTCTTTATGTACGATCCGGATAATTGATGCCGGAGTGATCTGTTGCCCTTTTTCCCGGCGGAAAGTTATCCACTTATTTGACACAATTCCGGTCGGCAGAGTATTTTCATTATCGCAAACCGTCAGTCCGGGAGCTTCAAGCACTGCTCCGAGGCAGGCATATCCCGGATCATCAACTATCGAAAATGAAGAAAAACCGAATACATACATCATGGCAAAAAGATCAGCTCTGCCGCAAAAATCAAAACATTTTTTCCCCGGCAGTTTTTGAGCAATATTTTTACAGATTTCCCGGTTGCGGCTGTTTCCGAAAAGAGCAACTATCCCGCCGTGACGGATCCACCACAAGGCAACTTTTGCATAATCAAAGCCGCCTTTTACCGGCATGATACTCAACAGCAGCGGATGATGAAAAAGATACGGGATCTTTCCGGTCAATTCGTCAGCGGCAAGCGGAATAGCGAAATCCGGAAAAGAGTTTTCAAACACTTCTCCGCCAAAAACTTTGGCAATGGAGTTATAATAATGCAGCAGACCATGTATCTCTGATTTACCGGCTGAAAATCTCCCGGCAAAAAACAGGGAATACCAACTGTTATTTCCTCCGTAAAGTACCGGAACTCCGGCAAGTTTCAACCCGAAAACATCCTTGAATCGATAATCTAAAAGCAGTGCTGCTCCGGCATGCAGCTGTTTTACTCTCCGGCATTCATCTTTGCTCCAAAAACGCCGGGAAATATCCAAGACAATAATATCATCAACAAACTCCAATGCTTGATAAAGCTGGATATTTTCCCTGCCGGTAACAACAAACAATCCGCAATTCTCCGGAACGATCTTTTTTAATGCCGCAAGTGCCGGCAATGCCGCAAGTGCAAAATCCAGTTTATCCGGCACTCTTACCAGCAAACCATTCCGCCATTCTTTTATCCGCATCTCATCTCTTGATCCGTAAAAACTTATTTCTGCACATTTTCTGACATTTTCAATAAAATATCACAAATGGATGTTTTTTTCAAAAGCAAAGGACGTTTTTTTGAGAAAAAAATGCTTTTTAATTGTGAAATAACTTGAAAAAACGGTGTTTGTAAGTTTTATTATATAAGTGGCAATTTTTTTGCTGTGAACCGGGCAGACATTTCTGCCTTATGTTTCTGTTTTCAAAATCAGTAAAAAGGCGGATATAAATGAGTACACAATTTTTAGCTCGGATGTTTTCGGCATACATCGGAATCGACTTGGGAACTGCCAACTGTCTCGTTTTTGTGCGGGATCAGGGCGTAGTCCTGAATGAGCCGTCTGTCGTCGCCATCAAAATCAATACCAAAGAAGTTCTCGCTGTCGGCAGTGCCGCCAAAGAGATGCTCGGCAAAACTCCGACCAATATCGCCGCCATCCGCCCGATGAAAGACGGCGTGATCGCCAATTATGAAGTCACCGAAGACATGCTGCGTTACTTCATCCAGCGTGCCATACATACCGTACCCTGGTTCAAACGTCTGCTCCGCCCCCGGGTGCTGATCGCCGTCCCCTCCGGAATCACCGAAGTTGAACGCCGTGCCGTAATGGACAGTGCCAAACATGCCGGTGCCGGAGAGGTCGTCCTGGTGGAAGAACCCATGGCTGCCGCCGTCGGTGTCGGTTTGCCGGTCGCCGATGCAACCGGAAGCATGATCGTTGATATCGGCGGAGGTACTACCGAAGTGGCTGTGATCTCCCTCTCCGGTATTGCCAGTGCCAAAAGCGTCCGTGTCGGCGGAGATATTCTGGATCAGGCGATCGCCCAGCACCTCAAAAAAGAGTACAATATGCAGATCAGCGAACTTGCCGCAGAACAGATCAAGATCGATATCGGCAGTGCTTATCCGGTGCAGGATGAAAAAACCATGAATGTCAAAGGTTTTGATATGATCGCCCGTATGCCCAAAGCGATAAATATCAACGCCGCAGAGATCCGCAAGGCTCTCCAGGGTCCGATAACCACCATTCTGGAGGCTGTCCGTGCCACGCTGGATGTCTGCCCTCCGGGACTGGCAGCCGATCTGCTCGACCGCGGTATCATGCTTGCCGGCGGTGGAGCCAAACTTACCGGTCTGGATAAGCTCCTTTCCGAAGAAACCGGACTGCCGGTTTTCGTTTCAGAAGAACCCCTCAATGCTGTGGTCAACGGTACCGGCGTAATGCTTCAGGAAAACAGCATTTGGTCAGCATAACTTTTTAAGGAAAATATGAAAATATCTTTGAAATCTCTGCGTCCGGTGGAGTTGTCCGACCGGGCCCGTTTTGATGAAGAACTGGACAAAATGGCAAGTCAGAGCTGCGAAGCCTGTTTCCCCAACATTTTCATGTACCGGGAGCCTTACGGTATTGAATTTGCCGATATTGCCGGACGTCTGGTCGTTTACGAAAGAGCCACCCGGATCATTCATTATCCGCTCGGTGAAAAAACCGATGATGAATTGCTCTACCGTATCAGCAAAGCATTTGCCGATGCCGGATTGACCGACGGCGGAGTTTACGACGTGCCGGAATCATTTCTGGACGACTATCCGGATTGCGACCGTTTCTTTGAGCTGGAATACGATGAGGGTGCTATCGACTATCTTTTCTCCGTTGAAAAAATCGCCACTTTCACCGGCCCGAAATTGAGAAAAAAACACAATCTGGTCAAGCAGTTTCAGGCTAACTGGCCCTATGCTGAAGTGCGAAAAATCACCAAAGAGGATATTCCGGTGGCGGCAAAACTCGCTTACGATCTCAATTCCCGTCTGGAACAGTGCGAATTTCTGGATGAAGAAGCTCTCGCTCTGAAAAGTGCATGGGATAACTTTGAAGAACTCGGCTTGGAGGGGATCCTCCTTTTCGCTGAACCCGGATATCCTGCCGGATTGTCCGTTTACAGCACCCTGCCCAATACCGATACCGTGGATATCCACTTTGAGAAAGCTGACCACGCAGTCAAAGGTGCTTCCCAGACCCTCACCTGGCAGCTGGCTATCGCTCTGCGGGGCAAAGCTAAATTCATGAACCGGGAACAGGATATGAATGAAGAATCTCTCCGTCATGCCAAACGTTCTCTGGATCCGGAACGCTTCTTCAAACGTTACTTCCTGCGGAATATCAAATAACGATCCGTTTATTGTCCCATTTTACAAAATTCCGGACAATGCCATCAAAAAAAGGGCCTTTGCCAAACCTCACCGAGGTAAGCAACGCCCCTTTTTTTACTTCGCAAATCGCAATCTGCGGAAATTACCACTCCTGCCCCTGTTTGGCGAAATAAGCCGCCACATTGGGGATAAAGGGTTTAATCAGCTTCTTGATTGCGATGGCATATTCCCGGATCTCCCACTGGGCGTGTTCACTGTCACGCAATTCA
Source organism: Lentisphaerota bacterium (assembly GCA_015061685.1). Lineage (GTDB taxonomy): Bacteria > Verrucomicrobiota > Lentisphaeria > Victivallales > Victivallaceae > UBA1784. Next base: position 64,292 of record SUWD01000006.1, read on the forward strand.
AGGAAGTGGAGCAGATTGGAAAGATCAACCGTACCCCAGAAAGTAACCATCATATTCTGCGGCAGAACTCCGCGTGCCTGTTCACGGCAGACGCCGGACTCCAGAAGCTTGTCGTAAAGTGCCAAGCTCGCTTTATTGTGATCGGCAATCAAACCGGCAAGAGCAGTTCCGTCAAAATCCGGATCGCTGAATGATGCCTGACGGTTGTTCTCCGACTGACGGCGTAATTCGGACGGAGTGTAAAACTCCATGTCGATCTCCGTATAACGCCGGGAAATCTCATTATAGCTCCAGGTGCGGTGCCGGTGCCACTGACCACGGACAAACAGCGGGCAATGGATGCTGAAAGTAAATACCATGTGTTCCAGAGGGCTGGTATGCTTATTGGCAATGAGATATTCCAAAAGCTTCACATCCCTTTCTTCCATCTCATTTTTGAGTTTTCCGAAAGAGACACGGGCGGCATTGACAATGGTGGATTCACTGCCGAGATGGTCGATCAGACCGACCCATCCCTGACCGTCAAGAACTTTGACATGATTGGTCGGCGGCACATTCAGGTGTTCCATAATTTAACTCCATTTAAATGTTACAAAATACAGTTACACAGAAATATAGCACCTCTGTTGGAATAAATCAAGTTATAATCCCAATTCTTTTACATGTTGACGGCGGCGTTCCAATTCTGTCAGCAGAATTTTCCGCAACCGGATCGTTTTGGGAGTGACTTCAACCAATTCATCATCCTCGATATATTCAAGAGCCTGTTCCAGAGACATCTTTCTTGCCGGGGCGATTTTCATATTGCGGTCACTGCCGGCGGCACGGAGGTTGGTAAGCTGTTTTGCCCGCTGGACGTTGACCACAAGATCACCGTCTTTGCAGTGTTCCCCGACGATCATTCCCTCGTAAGCATCCACACCGGGATCGATGAAAAATTCACCACGCTGCTGGAGACCGTCGATGGCAAACGGCAATGCTTTGCCCGCCGCCATACTCACCATGACCCCGTTGGTTCTGCCGGGAATTGCTCCCTTGAATGGTTCATAGTGATCAAATATGTGGTTGACGATAGCTTCACCCTGACTGGCGGTAAGAGCTTTACTGCGGAAACCGATCAACCCCCGGGTGGGGATGAAGAAATCCAATATCTGCCGGTTGCCCCGGGATTCCATCTGGATCAATTCGCCGCGGCGTAAGCCGACCATTTCGATGATTCTGCCGGCAAAATCGTTTGGTACATCCACGGTAAGTCTTTCAATGGGTTCATTCTGAACTCCGTCGATCTCCTTGCAGATGACCTGCGGTTTGCCGACAGAAAGTTCATATCCTTCACGGCGCATGGTCTCAATAAGGATCGCCAGATGCAGCACACCACGGCCGGAAACGTTGAAAGAGTCTCCGCTGACAGCCTCGACCCGCAAAGCGACATCTCGTTCAGTTTCATTGAAAAGTCTTTCCCGCAACTGGCGGCTGCTGACAAATTTACCCTCTTTGCCGAAAAATGGCGAATCGTTGATCCGGAAAAGCATGGACAAAGTCGGTTCATCAATGGCAATCGGCGGCATTGCTTCGGGGACTTCAGCATCACAGATGGTATCGGAAATATCGACATCCGGAATACCGACGATAGCACACAGATCTCCGCAACGCACCTGATCGGTCTCCTGTCTGCCCAATCCCTCAAAGGTAAAGAGCTGTTTGATATGTGCCGGAGCAGTTCTGCCGTCCCGTTTGATAATTGAGAGCGGTTTTTTCAAATCCAGTGTACCGCGGTAAACCCTGCCGATACCGATTCTGCCGACAAAGGTCGAATAATCAAGAGTGGCGACCTGCAGCTGCACTGCTCCGTCTCTTACCGGCGGCGGCGGCACACAATCGATCATCGCATCCAGAAGCGGAGTGAATGATTCCGGGGTGTCATCCAGATTACGGATCGCCCAGCCGTCTCTGCCGCTGGCAAAGAGCGTCGGGAAATCAAGCTGCTCATCGGAAGCATCCAATTCGCAGAAAAGATCAAAAACTTTGTTCTGGATCTCGGCGGGACGGGCATCGGGCTTGTCCAATTTGTTGATGACAACCACCGGACGCAGATTGAGAGAAAGAGCCTTGTCCAGCACGAAACGGGTCTGGGGCATGGGCCCCTCGGCGGCATCGACCAGAAGCAGAACTCCGTCGGCAAGTTTCAAAACCCGCTCGACCTGACCGCCGAAGTCGCTGTGTCCCGGAGTGTCAATAAGGTTGATTTTGGTATTGCGGTAGGTGATACTGATATTTTTGGAAAGGATGGTGATACCACGTTCACGCTCCTGATCGTTGCTGTCAAGGAAGCACTCCTCGACTACCTCATTATCCCGGAAAAGTTTAGCCTGCCGGGAGATCTTATCCACCAAAGTGGTTTTGCCATGGTCAACATGGGCAATAATAGCGATGTTTCTGATGTCCATAAGAATTCTCTGTTTTTTGACCAATATGATATTCTTATAATATACCACAAAAACAGCAATTCTGCAAATAAAAACAGTAAAGTCAACTCATTCATTACAATAATTTCTGCGGAGTTTGATTCTCGCCAGCCATATAATTCCGCAAATAAATAAAACACAGCTTATATACTGGGACGGACTGAAGCGGTTATCCAAAACAAATCCACGGTCATCTGCCCGGAGAAATTCCAGAAAAAACCTGCCGGAAGGCATCAAAATCAGATACCACGCTCCCCGTTTTTTGAAACGGACAGCAAAGAACAGTAATAAAAATATTATTATTAAATATGCACTTTCATAAAGCTGAACCGGTACAAGCGGAGTACTTCCGAAATGGATATACGGCAAAGATCCCGCCGGATAACTGACGCCTCCCCATGCTGCCGGACGTCCATAACAACAGCCCCCCAGGAAACAGCCTATTCTGCCGATTGCCTGTGCCAAAGCAAATGCAGGTAAAAACAAATTCATAAGAAATGATTTGGATATATGCTGACAGTGGGCATAAAACAAAAGGAAAATCATTGTACCGATCAGCCAACCGTAAAATGTCAATCCGTATCCTGCCGGATTAATAAAAAGTGCTTCAATACCCCCACGCAAAAGCAGATCAAGAAAATAACCGCCCGCAACACCGCTGATAAAAGTAAAAGGAACCGACTGCATCACCAGATTTTCCATATCCGGTGAAACAGACAGTTTTTTCAATTGCCTGAAAAGCAGAATAACACAGGTAAACAGGGCAATGCCGATGCAAACAGAGAACATTCCTGTTTTATGCCCGAAAAATTCAATGTACTGATACATCGGCAAAATCCCTGTAATACAGCCTTAATTACTGCGTTTATTATTGAGAATGGAAACAATACCGCTGGCAATATAAAGTCCTCCGGTTGCAGTTCCCCAGAGCATACTGCCAAATCCGATAAAACCGTTGATCAGAATAAAAACTCCTCCTACCAGTATCGCCACTCCGGTAGCCAGGGAATTTTTCTTTTTGCCCATAAAGGCAAGCACAAAGCATACAATACTGACCAAAACGATCACCCAGAAGTAAGCTGCGGCACCGCCGGCGGCTTTGTCAGCGGCAGCTTCATCAAAAGTACCATCTTCCTGAATACCGGAAGCCGCTGCAGCAGCTCCTGCACAAAGCAAAGCACAAAGAGTATTGGGGATACTGGTTATAAAACCGATAAGTCCGCAAATCCATGCTGCATTGGATTTTTTCTGTTCGACATTCACATTTACCGTCATTTCCTGATTTTCCATGATTTTTTCCTTTTGGTTTATTTTTGAGATAAAGTCATATCTTTATCCCGGATAATTTTGTTACTTATAAATTATTATCACTCAATTTGATTACTCCCCGTTCTTCCGCAACATCGAGATCGCCAGTAATATAAAAAGGACTCCGACAATTGCACCATAACCGGAAAAAAGTAATACGACACCGCAAATAAGCATAAAAAAAGCCTTTACTCCATTGGGTAAGCTTTCCAAATCCATATTAATACCCACGGCGGATCATTTCACGAATTTCTTCATCGTCTCTTATCCTTATTTTCAACATTTTCAACGCATTGACATCATGATTTTTAGCCAATCTGACCAATTCTGAATCGCTTTTCCCGGAATAACGGTCAAATGTATCTTCAGACATTCCGCCACGAGCAATAGCTTTTCCCAAATCGTTCCAAAATCCCATAAAAAATCCTTCCAATCAAAAATTCGGAGAAACTTTTTTTGACTTGTTAACAGCATTGCTCAACAGCTGACAATCTTTGCAGATTGAATTGTGTTTATCACTTTTGGTCGCATTGTGATAAAAATCAGACAGTGGCTTTTCCTCTTTACAGGAAGTACAACGTTTTTTAGTAGGGGCAGGCATTTAACCTCCTTTTTTTTACATTTTTGCTCAGCATCTTCGGGCACAAAAAAAGATGCACCGTATGCCGTGTCAATCGAGGGTACTTGCAAAACCCGGAACTCCAACAGCAAACCGTGCATCCAGTATTCCAATATAGAATATGGACACAACAATCCCAATGTGCCGGAGTTCCATAAACAAAAAAGGTTGCAAGTTTTTCGATCAGAACAGCACTTTTCTATGATTTTTGATTTTCAAATAATAAATTTTATTTTACCTGATTTTCCAATCTCCTTTCTGGTTGACGACTAATATACCGCCATTTAAGATTTTTATCAAGTAAAAAAACAATTTTTCTTTGAAAAGGTTTGCCGTGGTGTTTTTACTGTTTTACCCCTCCCCTGCGATTGAACACGTTTTTATTTTCACTGATATAGTCGGCAGAATCCCCCGGAATATGACACTGCCGATGCAATATTTTAATAAAATTTTTTCATTCCTTGCTTTTCCCGGCAAGCGTGATATATTATGGGGAAGGATTTTTATTATGTACACTACTGAAACAACAATGCTCGGCAAGCTTGCCGCCGGAGAAAATATCTCCTGGAAGGAATTTTACGCTTCCTATCTGCCATTGATCAGAAATATCGCAAGCAGAAAAAATATTCCGGCAAACGATATCGATGATCTGGTGCAGGAAACAGCCGCTGCCCTTTTCAATGACGGAAAATTCAATTACCGCAGAGAAGTACATGGAAAATTCCGCACTTATCTGGGAGGAATCATCCGCCATAAAATCGCAGATTTTTTCCGCAAGGATCCACCGTCTGCAAACAACCAGGATGAAACCGTGGAAACTGTCGCTCCGGAGTTTGAAAGCATCTATCTTGCCGAATACCGGAAATATATACTCTCTCTTGCCATAGAAGAACTGAAAAGCAGAGTTTCTCCGGAATCTTTCGAAGTATTCCAACTTTGTATTTTGCGGGAAATACCTGATAAAGATGCGGCAAAAATGCTTGATTCAAAACCTAACACCATTTCGGTTCGAAAAAAACGATGCAGGGAAATACTGCAATCCATTATCGTCCGGCTGAACGATGATGATCCGGTTCTTGGTCTGAAATCATTATGAATTTAAGTTTTTTATCGGTCAAAATTCCTGATTTTCCCAGCGATCTTACCGTCTGCCGCTCAATCGGACATGGCGCAGCCGGAGACGTTTGGCTGGTAAAGGATGTTACCGGGAAATATCTTGCCGCAAAAATCATCAATACACGCTGGCATAATATGGAATACGATGCGGTATGTGCTTTGCGGGCATTGCCGTCTCATCCGGCATTGGTTCAAATTTATCAAACGGGTACCATGCCGGATGGCAATTTTTTCTATGCAATGGAACTTGCCGATAATATTTCATCCGATATTCAAAACTATATTCCTGACACATTGGCACAGCGGATTATTAGGCAAAAGATGGAGTGCCGGGAAATTTTAACGGTAATGAATCATATCGCCGGAGGAGTAAAACATCTGCACGATCACAATTTGTTCCACGGAGATATAAAACCGGAAAATATTATTTTTATAAACGGCAAGGCAAAACTTGCTGATTTCGGTATGATCTCAAATAAAACAAGCGGCGGCACAGCCGGATTTGTCCCGGATGAGCCGCTTTCCGGAAGTGACCGGGATTGTTATGCTCTGGGAAAGACGCTCTATTGCCTGTGGAGCAAGCTTGATGTTGCCGAATTCCCGGCCCTGCCGGAAAAGTTTTCTGCTGCAGAAGCCAAAATAATCCGTCCTCTGTACTTGCAGGCATGTTCAAATAAACAAGCCAAACGCTTCTCCTCTGTGGAAAATTTTCTTGCTGCACTCATCGCAGCAGAAAAAAATCTATTGAAACCATCCGGAAAATTTCTTCTCCGGATTACGGTGGGAGCCGGTATTGCTGTCGCGGCATTGCTGTCTCTGGCGATCATAATTTTTTCCCGGTCGGAATCAAACAAACAATCTGGTAAATATGCTGAAATCGCCCAACTCCCAGTGCTTCCGGATATAGAAAACGTATATTATTCCCAAGTAGAAGAGATAAAATTTCGCCATGCCGTCTCTATGGCAAGGGACAGACATAAGACTTCGCAGTATTTTACCGGTGAATTCAAGGGATTCCCTGATTTCAGGGAACTTTTTGAAAAAGCCTGCCGGGATATCCCGCAATATCTTGAGCCGGATGAGGTAAAATGGGCACGCGATTTTTACCGTAAGGCCGATGAATTTATACAGGTGCGTACTTTACTGGACAATCCGAAACTTACTGATAAAGAATTTTTACAGATATATGAGGATAATGACTATGACAACAAATTTACAGAATTATCAAAAATATCCGGAGAGTTGTTCAGAAAAAATAAAAAACGTGAATATTTCTTGACATTGGTTATAAGAAATAATACTCGATTGGGGATATATGAGATCGTCAGACGCTATCGTGAAGATCAATCAAAACAGCAATAAAAATCAATAGCCGCCGGCTATGCGGATGCCGTGCAGAGTAAAAAATTCATCCGCCACCACCGCTTCAGGAAATGCCGGAGCAAGATATCCGGCATCACCGCCGGTCAGAATCACCGTCAGATCCGGATAACTGCACTGTACATTACTCAACCATTCCCGGACAATTCCAATAATTCCCAGATCCACCCCGTAGCGGATGGCATCCACAGTTTTTCTCCCCAATTCAGCAGGTATCCCCTGCCCCAGAGGAATTTCCGGCAGTTGAGCTGTGCCTTGGCACAATGCCTGCCGCAGAAGTTTCCGTCCGGGAGCGATCGCTCCACCGGCAAAACGGTATTTTTCATCAATAACTTCCATCGTCAGTGCCGTACCGCAGTCAATCACTGCCGCAGGCAGAGGATAAAATTCCGCCGCCGCAATGGCATTTGCCACCCGGTCAGCTCCCAATGTAGAACCGTCAACCAGTGAAAAATCCACTTTTGAGCGTTGATTCAAGGCAGAAATAAATTCGATACCGGCAGCTTTGAGCCGATCTTTCTCCGCCGGATATACACACGCTGCCACCCGGGGGAAATTCTCCTTTGCTAGAGATACCTCCCCGGTGGGCAAACGGCGGAGATCAATAAATCCTCCGCCGTCCCATAATGCAACCCGCGTAAAGCTGTTGCCGATATCCAATACCTGCAGCATAACTCTAACCGGACATCTTTTCGATGATCTTGGTCAACGGCAGGAACAACGCAATAACGATCGTACCGACAACACCTGCCAAACCGACGATCATCAACGGTTCGATCAAGCTGGTCAACGCACTTACCGAGTTGTCAACTTCTTCGTCATAAGTATTGGCGATCTTGTCCAACATCTCCGGCAGCTTACCGGTTTCCTCACCGACTTCCACCATACTGATAACCATTTCCGGGAACACCTTGGTACGGCTCAACGGCCCGGAAATACCTTCACCCTCTTTGACCGCATCGTAAACTTTCTGCACTGCATCGGAAACCACATCGTTACCACTGGTCTCTTTAACGATCGCCAAAGCACTCAACACCGGCACACCGGAACTCATCAATGTTCCCAGCGTACGGCTGAAACGGGAAACTGCAGTTTTCATGATCAACGGCCCAAAGAGCGGCATATAGTATTTGCACCAGTCCAAAGCATATTTACCCGCCGGGATCCTCGCAGCAACTTTGAATCCGACAATAATGATTCCCACGCCGATCAGCCAGTAATACCATGTCTCGATCATGGAGTCTGAACAGGCAATAAGAAATTCAGTGATTCCCGGCAGCGGTTCATCCGGACCAAGCAAGTCAGAGAATATCTTACGGAAGTTCGGCACGATAAAGATCATCAAACCCACCACCGCAAGGATGGCAATACTCATAATCACCGAAGGATAAATCATCGCTGATTTCACCTTGCCGGCAATACGGGCGGCCTTTTCCATAAATCCCGCCAGACGGTCAAGAATGATCTCCATGGCACCGGAAGCTTCACCGGCACGCACCATATTCAAATAAAGTTTGTCAAATGATTCCGGACTCTGGGACAACGCTTCGGCAAAAGTGGCACCACCCTCAACGATATCAGCCGTTTTCCCCAAAACCATCATCGTCGGGGGATTTTTCGCCTGTTTTTCCAAAGTTCTCAACGAACGGATCAACGGCAGACCGGCACTCAAAAGAATCGCCAGCTGACGGGTAACCACCGTCAATTCTTTACGCTTGATCACCGGAGTACCGATGGTCATATTTCCCAAGCCGCCGCCGCTTTTGGCTTTGGCTTTTGTTTTCTGCACTTTGACAACTTCACGGATCTCAGTAACGACAATATTCTGAGACCGCAGTGCCATTGTCGCTGCATCCTGACTGGCGGCCTCTATCTTGCCTTTACAATTTTTCTGACGGTTGCCATCCCATCCGGAATAAGTATATTGCGGCATGAGCTTGCTCCTTGTTATAATTTATTATGTGTAACGTACAACTTCATCAACGGTGGTCTCTGCATTGAAAATCGCCATCAGACCATCTTCTCGCAGAGTTCTCATACCAAATTCGCTGGCTTTTGCTCCAAGAATATTCGCCGGTGTACTGTCGGCGATCATATCCCGCAGAACATCGTTGATAACCATTAATTCGGTAAGAGCTTTCCGGCCTTTATAACCGGTATTGCTGCACAATTCACAGCCGCGGCCGTAACAGAATTGTTTGCCCTCGACCTGGGCCCTTTCCAGATTGAGGCGGTCAAGGTCTTCATCCGTCGGCGTGTAAAAGGTTTTGCACTGGGGACAAACCCGCCGGATAAGACGCTGTCCAAGCACCCCGGCCAATGATGATGCGATCAAAAACGGCTCAACTCCCATATCCATCAGACGGGTAACTGTACTGGCAGCATCGTTAGTGTGCAGCGTACTGAATACAAAGTGTCCGGTAAGAGATGCTTCAATAGCGATCTGTGCCGTTTCAAAGTCTCGGATCTCTCCGACGAGGATCCGGTCGGGGTCCTGTCGCAAAAACGCACGCAGAGCTTTCTGGAAGGTCATACCGACTGCATCATTGATAGGACACTGTACCAATCCTTCAATATCGTACTCAACCGGGTCCTCCGCAGTAAGAATTTTATCTTCGACCTTGTTGATCTCGCTCAATGCAGAGTAAAGCGTAGTGGTTTTACCCGAACCGGTAGGTCCGGTAACCAGCAGAATTCCATTGGGCAGGTGGATTATCTCCCGGAGTTTTTCCAAAACATCCGTGCCGATTCCAAGAGAATCCAGCTGCAAATTCACCACCGAGCGGTCAAGCACACGAAGCACCACCGATTCACCGTGGCTGGTAGGCAGACAGGATACACGCAAGTCAACCGGACGTCCATTATATTTCAACTGGATACGTCCGTCCTGCGGACGGCGGCGTTCTGAAATATTCAACCCGGAAATAATTTTGATACGGCTGATGACCGGAGTAGCCAGACTGCGGGGAGGCTCCGGCATTTCGTACAAAGCTCCGTCCACGCGGTAACGGATACGGAAATTCTTTTCAAAAGGCTCAAAGTGAATGTCTGATGCTTTATCTTTGATCGCCTGATGGATAATGACATCTACAAATTTGACAATCGGCATCTCGTTTGCCTTGTCTTCATCAGGAACATCATCCTCATCTTCAACAGCCAAATCACCCAATTCAGCAACGATATCATCAACGGTATCTTCTTTTTCCGGATAGTAGCGGTCAAGCTCGCTCTCAAACTGATCCGGATCGCAAATCACCGGAAAAATATTCTTCCCGATAATGAAACGCAACGACTCCTGCAGCTGGAAATCCAGCGGACGACGCATCGCCATATGCACTCCGGCTTCATCCTCCTGCAACGGGATCACCCCGTAAGTACGGGCGGTATCCACATCCAAAGTACGGATAATTTCCCGGGACAGATCCTGTGCCTTGGGATTCCAGATATAAGAACCCAAATTGGCTGCAAGTGCCTCAAGTATCTCCTGTTTGGTCAGCAATCCGAAGTTGATTATCACCTCAAAAGCTGTTTTTCCGGAATTTTCACACTCCTCGGCAATTTCCTTGAGGTGATCGGTAAATTCAGCCCCTTTGGAAGCATACTCATTGCGGAGCAAATCGATCAGTGCAGAACTTTCAATATCCAACATATTCTATACTCTCTTTCCCCTAATCAATTCTCATCCCGCATCGTAACGAAAATAACCTCTTCAAGCGTGGAAATACCCGCTTCTGCTTTACGGATTGCGTCATCACGCAAACTTCTCATACCATTGCGGCGGGCAAATGAACGCAAGGTTCCACTGGTCTCATTGGCAAAAATCAACCGGGCTATCTCCTCGGTGATAAGGAAGATCTCATAAATACCGACACGCCCCTTGTACCCGGTATAGCCGCAATGACGGCATCCTTTACCTTTGATAAACTTGTGATTGGCAAGATATTCGTCGGACAACCCCAGAATACGCTTCTCCGCAGCACTCGGAGTATATGGTTCAGCACACTCCTTGCAAACCCGCCGCAGCAGACGCTGTGCCATTGCCGCACGCAACGCCGTGGCAACCAGAAACGGCTTGACACCCATATCAACCAGACGGGCAACCGCACCAGGAGCGTCATTGGTGTGCAGCGTACTGAAAACCAAGTGACCGGTAAGAGCGGCGTTGATGGCGATTTCAGCAGTTTCCAGGTCTCGAATCTCACCAACCATGATGATGTTTGGTGCCTGACGCAACATACTTCGCAGAGCCGCCGCAAAAGTCATGTCCACATGCCGGTCAACCTGCACCTGATTGATACCCGGAAGCTGATACTCAATCGGGTCTTCTACGGTGATGAGTTTGCGGGCGGTGGTGTTGATCGTATTCAAAAAGGCGTACAGCGAAGTCGTTTTACCCGAACCGGTCGGCCCGGTAACCAGAAAGATACCGTCCGGATAGTTGATGATACGGGTAACCAATTCAAGGTCATCTGCGTAGAATCCCAGACGGGGAATGTCAAGCTGGATACTGCTCTTGTCCAGAATACGCATAACGATACTCTCACCGAATACTGTCGGAATGGATGATACACGCAAGTCAATATCTTTATCTCCGACCGACAACTGGATACGACCGTCCTGCGGAATACGTTTTTCAGTAATGTCCAGATGGGCCATAATTTTCATACGGCTGGTGAAATTGGACTGCAGATACTTCGGCGGTCCGTCCACTTCCCGGAGCGAACCGTCGATACGGTAACGTACCCGGTAACGCTTTTCCATCGGTTCAAGGTGGATATCCGATGCCCGCATTTTGTAAGCATCAATAATGATCTTGGAGACCAGACGGATGATCGGAGCATTATCATCATCTTCGGTACCGGCAGCAAAACCGGACTCTTCGCCGATAATCATTTCCGCAGAACCGATATCAACATCTTTTTGAGAACTGCCGGTGTCTTCCACTTCCTCCGGGTAATATTTCTCAATGGCAGCAAGGATCTGACCTATCGGAGCAATAACCGCATCCACATCACTGCCAAGCAGATAACGCAGAGTGTCAAGTTTTTCCATATCCGTGGGATCTTCCATTGCCACAGTCATCCACACTCCGTCATTGGAAACCGGAACGACCTGATAATAACGGGCATAATCACCACGCAGAGAATCGATCACCTCCTGGGGGATATCATAATCCTCCAGACTGACCATTTCCATACCATACTGCTGGGCAAGCATCCCCAACAGATTGTCATAATTAACGACATTGCTGTTGACCAATTCGGCGATTATATCACTGCTGCCGGCATCTATTGCGGCACTGCGGGCAGCTTCGATCTGGTCTGCATCTGCCATCTGGTACTCTTGCAGAAGCTTGAGTACGAATTCCTGATCCTTAATCAATCTTTGGCTCCCTTACTGCACTACTTGTCAATAAAAAAATATACTACAAAGAAAACTTAACCCCAATAATGGATTTTGTCAAGCGTCAATTTCAATATCCTGAATAATTTTTTCAAGTATTCCGGCATAATCAGGAATTTTTGACTCTTCTTTCAATGCCAGATCAACCGGAGCAGATGTTGCCGGATTGGACGGGGCAAAAACCGTACAACTGTCCGGCACCTGTACACTAGACTGCTTCATCGTATCGATTTTTTCAGCAATGGCAATAGTTTCAAGCTTGTCCGCACCAACCAGAGGACGCAATACCAGCATATCTATTGCCCGGTTGATCGTATCCATATTGGCGACAGTCTGACTGGCGACCTGCCCGAGAGCTTCACCGGTGACCAGAGCTTTGCAATCTTCCCGGCGGGCAACTGCTTCGGCAATGCGGAACATCGCCCGGCGGTAAAGCACCGTACGCAATCTTTCGGAACAGTTGTCCCGTACCGCTTTTTGAAATTCCGCAAGGTTCACAATAAACAAACGCCCTTTCCGCTGAAATGTATTGAGTTTTGCCGCCAGCCCGCGAACTTTGTCCACCGTTTCCGGCGGCGTGTAGGGAGAACTGTGGAATGTAATATAGTCCGTCGGCGATCCACGCTTCATTATCTGCCAGGCGGCAACAGGTGAATCTATTCCGCCGGAAAGCAAGGTCAACACCCGGGGATTGGAACCTACCGGCAAACCGCCGGGTCCATGGATCACATCAAAGTAAAGAGCGGAAAATTCATCCCGGATCTCACACCCCAAAGTAATATCGGCATTTTTGAGATTGATGGTAAAGGAGTTTTCTCCGAGTTTTTCAGCGATTGCAGTAACCAGATCGATCTCGATCTGATTGCTGGTCAGAGCGAAGCGTTTGTTGCTGCGGCGGGCACGCACCCGGAAAGAAGGACATTCTTTGCTGCTTGCGGCAAAGACTTCCGGAGCGAGCTCCAGAGCAGTCTGCCGGATAACATCCATATCCACCGGCAGCAGGACAGCCGGAGAGAATGATTCCAAACCGAAAACATTTTTCAATTTTCCGCAGATTTGAGGTAAAATTTCCGGATCAAAGAAACCGCTGTCATTGCCCGGCTCGATCCAAACCCTGCCCCGGATGCGTTTGATCCGGCACTCCGGAGCAATAGATTTGACAGCATGACGCATGTTATCGACCAGGCACTTTTCAAACATATTGCGGTTATTGCCTTTGGTAGCTATCTCATGATAACGGCAAATTATACAATTGAACACGATTCCCCTCCCCTGAAAACAAGCGGTAAAATTTTTATTATCTTATAATATAGTGTGTTTTTGCAGTATAGACAAATGCAAAAAGGTAAAAGGAAGGCAAAAAAAACGTATTTTTTCAAAAAAAAAGCTTTTTTTTTCAGTTTTCACTTGCAAAAATAAAAATCGGAGGTATATTAGGTAACATGATGATGGAACAAACATCACCGGTTATCCGGGCGTATAGCTCAGTTGGTTAGAGCGCCACGTTGACATCGTGGAGGTCGTAGATTCGAGTTCTACTACGCCCACCAAAATTTCTACCTCGTAATCAATAGGTTACGAGGTTTTTTCTTGCCCTCTTTTTCCGCTCAAAACTGCACTTTTAATGCCTCTTCGACGGTTTGCGACAGAAACTCATATAGATTTCTGTACACTCCTCTCACCAACCGTCGATGAACCCTCTTTTTATTCATCCAGAGCTTCTGCCGCCGTACCGCTCAAAGCGGCAACCGACGGCAATCTGCTGATTCCATCCTGAAATTCCCGGCGGTAGTGCAGCGGAGTCATATGCAAACTTTTTTTGAAGATCGTCCCCAAATAATTACCGGATGCAAAACCGCTCTCCATGGCAATCATTTCCAGATTTTTGTCCGTTTCCTTGAGTAAAGCACACGCCTTTCGCAGCCGCTGGCGGGTGAGAAACTGCACCGGAGTCGTCCGGTAATACTTCTTGAATTCACGGAAAAGCCCCGCCCTCGACATACCACAACGTTTACACATCCGGCTGACCGGCCATTTTTGAGCACAATTTTGAGCCATATTCACCGCCAGTTTGCCAATGTTATTCATCGAAGAATCAACATGTTCTCCGTCCCTCTCCTGACCGCACACTGCATGACAGAACAAACGCAGAAGTTCAATGAATTTCCCCACCATCGCAAATTGCCAGCCCGACGGATGATCCCTTTTCAATTCCATCATTGTTTTCAACAATATAACCGCCTGCAGAAAATCGTCCGTCTCCAGAAAATTGCGGGAAACTGTACCGCCGGATGACAAATAAGTCCGGGGAGTGATCACAAAAAGTTTCTGAAAACCCTCCGTATTGGCAATGTCAAATAATGGCAGTTTGCCGGAATCAAAGTCAACCAGAATATTATAATAGCAGAACTTCTCATCCCCGTAATTATGGTGCATCCCCGGCGGAATCACCAATATTTCCTGGGCCTGCAGCAAATAACTCTGATTCTCACAAGTGTGCCGGGAATTGCCCTCAACAACCAGAACTATCTCGTAAAATCCGTCATGATGATGCCATCCAGGAGAACCTGTCCGGTCAAGAAGCTGCACGGCAAGAGGGAAATTCTCGGTTTCAAAAACAAAATCATAGGCAACAAGTTTATGTTTTTCTGCGGAGTTTTTCATATTGATACTATTTAAATGTTTTTTTATACTATTTCAGTAGCATAAAAGCTTGTTTTGTTGTACATTAATTGCTGAAAAATGAATTTTTTGATTCTATTTCACTGCATATATATAAATTAACACAAAAAAATAATTTGTCAAACACTTCAGTTATCAAAACAATAAAGATATGAAAGGAAACAGGTTATGAAAAAGTCAGCATCCATCTTAACAGTGATATCTTTTCTATTGACCGCACATGCGGAAAGTATCGTCTGGAATAAAGACAACAATTTTAACAACTGGCGGCATTTTTTCAATGTCAGCGGCAAGATCGAAAATGGTTTTATCAAGCTTACCGGCATAAAATTCGATCCGCAAATGAGCAACCGGGCTGTCACAATTGATCCCAAAAATTTTGATACGCTGGTCTATACCTGCAAAGTTACCGGACCGGGACCTAAAAAAACCGGAGAATTTTACTTCTGGCAAACTGGCAGCAAAGCCACCCCCCGGCAGTCTTGGCAACTGCCGGAATTGATCTGCGACGGAGAATTCCACACTTACTCTGTCCGCCCCGCAGATCTTACCACCTGGCTGGAGTGCGGTACGGTCTCCGGGATCCGGCTGGATATAACCAACAGTGCCGGAGGTACTATTGAAATTCAGGAAATCAGACTCGAAAAAAGTTCTAACGCCACTTCCGGAGCAAAAGATGTCCCGGCTCTGGTCTGGAACAAAGAAAACAACTTCAAGCCGTGGAAATATTTCCTGCACAGCAAGGGAGTGATCGCAAATGGCATGATCTCTTTCACCGAAATAAAATTTGACTGCGGCATTGAAGCACGCAATATCACGCCGGTCGATCCGGAAGCATACAATACCATCTCTTTCACTTACCGGGCTGCCGGCACCGGCAATTTGCAAGGGCAATTCTTTTTCAAAAACGACAATATGAAATTTTCTGAAAAAACCAGAGTCACCCTGCCCGCACTGATTGCTGACGGTAAATGGCACACCATTGAACGTCAAATCCAAAACCCGGCATGGAAAGAGTGCGGCAAAATCACCTCCCTGCGACTCGATCCAACTGATTCTGCCGGTGGCACTCTGGATATAAGCGAAATAAAACTGCTGAAAAAAGATTATCCTGAAAACGTAAAAAAAAACGTTGATTCCTCAAATATAAAGCCTTCTGCGGCAGTCACCGTACCGGACGGCAAACTTGATGCTCCAAAATGGCAGGCGGAAAAATCAGAACTCTGGCAGAAAAATGATACCAAAACCGCCGTTCCGGAAAAATATTTTCAGGGAAGTATGATCCGTTCTCCTCAAGATCTTTACAAAGGAAGCAAGTACCAGGATTTCTATTTGAGAAAAACTTTTGAACTTGACAAAACTCCGGTTCTCGGATTTTTACAATTCACCGCCGATGATTGTGCTCAAGCTTTTGTAAACGGACAAATGGTTGGAGTTTCAAACGATTGGAGTACCGGAGTTTCTCTGGATGTCAGCAAATTTCTCAAACAGGGCAAAAATACTCTTGCATTTCATTATGTAAATTCCTCTACCTACGGCGGAGTCCTCGCTGAACTCTATGTGCAGTATGCCGACGGCAGCTGTGAAAGGATCAATTCCGATAAAAGCTTCAAAAGTTCGGTCAATGCCGCAAACTCCTGGAATCGCAGCGACTTTAGCGATGCACAATGGGAACCCGTTATCGAACAATCCGCTCCTCCTGCCGCCCCGTGGAAAGTGGTAATTCCTTACCAATTTTTCAGCAATATGCAGAAAATCGAAATGGTCGATATTACTCCCCAAACAGTAAATGCCGGTGAAAACATCACCCTCTCTTTGCTCTGCATGGGAAAAATCCCGGAAAAAAGTTTTTCCGCAGATATCGTTCTTAAACGTGGTCAGATGGAATTTTTACGGGACAAAGTGACTTTGACTGAAAAAAACTTTATCCCGCAAAGCAAAGACAAATGGCTCCTGAAGTTTGATTATCCGATCCACCTTTATGCTCCGGAAGGCAATTTCGATATTGGAGTTTCATCGGATATTTTTTCTATTCAGGGAAAAAATATGCAAATTTCAGTAAAAAAAGCAACTCATGATCCGAATTTCCCGACTGATATAAAATTTCAGGTCAACCGCAAAGGAGAAAGACCGTTTTTTGAACTTAATGGCAAGCCTTTTTATCTTTGTATGACCGGAACTACTTTCACTCCGGCAAAGATAAATTGTACCGCCGTTTATCCAAATTTTCTTACTTTGCATTGTGCCGCCGGCAAGATCAATTCCGATGAACTTGACCGGGCAATAATCAAATCTGCCCGCAATTACCCGGATGCGTACTTCATCATCAAATTGCGAATGGATATTTCCAGCGATTGGGCAGAGCGTTTCCCGGATGAACTCTGTCGGGATGAAGATTACAAAATCAATTACTATGGCGGTCATGGAGCATTCAGTTATTCAAGTAAAGCGGCTTTGCAGGAAATGCTCAATAATCTGGAAAAAATAATAAATTATCTGGAAAGCGGTCCGTATGCCAGCCGAATACTCGGATATATGATCGTCGGAGGAGACACCATAGAGTGGCTCGGTTGGAGATCTCAAAGCGGAAAAGCTCTTGATTTCTCTGGGTGTGCCGTAAAAGCATACAAACAATTTGCCACAGAAAACTACCCGGATTTGAAAAATCCTTACGTCCCCGGCACTGCTGAACGTTCTGCCAGAGATGGAAATTCACTGCTCTTTGATCAGCAAAAGCATCTCAATCTGATCGCATACAATGAATTTACTTCAGATGCTGTTGCCAATGTTGTTATCAATTTGTGCCGCAAAGTCAAAGAGATGACAGGTGACAGCAAAGTTGTCGGCACTTACTATGGTTATACTTCCACTTTGAATTACACCGGTCAGGCACACAGCCGGGCACACTTTGCACTGAAAAAAGTTCTGGATTCCGGAGCGGTCGATTTTCTGATGAGCCCGCAAAGTTACCCGTTGAGAGCTTTGGGCGAAACATGCGGAGAAATGAAACCCTTTGCCACGCTGGTAAATAACGGAATTGTTTCCGTACTGGAAAACGATCAGCGAACCCACAACAGTCTCTATGATACAGTAACTTCCGGTGGAAGATACCAAACGATCAACCACAAACAGACCCTCAATATCTATCGCAGAGATATGATTATGGCAATCATCCGCCGTCAGCCCGGATATATGATCCAAATTAAAAGCGGACATGAATTGAATTTCCCGCAAATCGTTCAGGAAGCAGAAATAATCAGACTTCTGGGGCAATGGTCGCTGGATAAACAAAACCACCGCCGTGCCGAAGTCGCTTTGGTAGTCAGTGAAAAAAGTATAACATCCCTGCCGAAAATCTCCGAATTTGCCTGGTCGGGAATAACCGATCAATCTTACCGGGGGGACGGTTCTGTAAGAACTGAATTGCGTCACAAACCTTTGCTAAATTTTGAAACATTCATCGGTAATCATGGGTTATTCAACCGTTCCGGGGCAGCCGTCGATCAGCTGCTCGCCGAAGATCTGGCTGATAATCCGGGAGATTACAAGTTGTATGTTTTCCTCAACTGCTACAAGTACGATAAAAAATTCCAGCAGGCAATCAACAAACTTCAGCAGAAAAAATGTGTCCTGCTCTGGCTCTATGCTCCGGGATATACCAAAAATATTCAAAGCAGCGTGGAATATATGCAGCAATTAACCGGTCTTAAATTTGAAAAGCTCTCCTTGCCGCACACATCCACGGTACAGTTTGCCGATAACCGTATCATGGGAACTCCACAGGCAAAGGTCACTCCCCTTTTCGCAGTAAATGATCCGGATGCCGAAATCCTTGCCCGTTACAGCAACGGCAAAGCGGGAGTGGCAATGAAAAAGAACGGAAATGCCCTGAATATCTTTTCCGGAGCATGGCAGCTTGACTTGGATTTCATTGATTTCGTACTTAAAAAAGCCGGAGTTTTTCAATATTCATCCACCCGTGACCCGCTTGATGCTGACAGTAATCTCATCATGCTCCATGCCCGAACTCCCGGAAATAAAACCATCAGACTGCCATACAAAACAGATGTACTTGATGTTTTTAACCGTAAAATCATCGCCCGCAATACTGATTCATTTACAACCGGCATAAAATTGCATGAAACCAAATGTTTCTACTACGGAAATGAGGCTGAAAATTTACTTTCAGAACTCAACAAAATAAAGTAACCACAGGAGGTAAAAAATGAAAAAACAGCACATCTTCACCTTGATAGAATTGCTCGTGGTGATCGCAATAATCGCCATTTTAGCAGCAATTCTGCTCCCGGCCCTCAATTCAGCAAGAGAAAGAGGACGCAGTGCCACATGTATCAACAACCTCAAACAGCTCGGTCTCTGGGTGCAAATGTACACCGATGCCAACGATGGATGGTATTGGAGAGCGTGGCTCAATCAGGACGGAACAACTCTCTACTGGGGAGTAAATGATACTCATCCTTTCAGCAAAGCCGGTTTTGTCTCCAATGCACCGGTAAAAATCGGTTCAACAGATACATTTACACTCAACAGTACCCCCGGAGGACCTCTGGATTGTCCTTCTCACATCGGTGTCCCGCCAACCGGGTTTGCCAAAATATCATGTCTGGCATGGGATTACGGAATGAGTGCGTGGGCAGCTGAAGGGGCTTCTGCCAATGCAAAAAAAGTGATCAATCATAGTAATTTCATCGTATTTGCAGATTGCTACTCAGGATTTGCCAAGCCGAGAGATGACTCTGCTTCAAATTTGCATTATAAAAAAAATCCGCCAAATGGTTACACCATGTGGTTCGGACACAGCAATATGTCCAATGTCACCTTTGCCGACGGTCATGTGGAAAGTCGTACCGTTGACAGTCTGACAAGCAAAAATTTCCTTGGCAGTGCCAAATAAATTCCGATTTGTCTCAACTTCTTAACAACTGGGATATCTGCAATGACTGCTGAACGCAAATGGCTGGGACGCTGGATCAATGACGGCAAAACAATGATTACTCCCAACGCTGAATTTGACAATGCCCCCTATTTGAGAAAAACTTTTGAATGCACTCAAACTCCGGAAAAAGCAACCATTTTTCTGTGCGGCTTGGGATGGCACGTATTGTATGTCAACGGTCAAAAAGCAGATGACCGGGTACTTGCACCGACAATAACTCAATTTGATAAGCATGTGAGTTTTATTGAATATGATGTTACCCGGCTGTTGAAAACAGGAAAAAATGCCGTGTGCGTCCTTCTGGGAAACGGATTGTACAACTGCCGGGTGCATAAGTGGAGTTTTGACAAAGCTCCGTGGCGGGATTATCCGAAACTTTTGTGCGATATTGTTATTGACGGGAAAACGGTTGCCAAAAGCGATTCCAGTTGGAAAACTCATCCCAGCCCGGTTACTTTCAACGAGTTGCGTAACGGTCAATATTTTGATGCCAGACAGGAAATTCCCGGCTTCGCCGATCCGGACTTCCCGGATGATCAGTGGGATAACGCCGCATTGTGCGTCCCTCCCGGTGGCAGAGTGGTGCAGGAAAATATGCCGCCATGCAAAGTCATGCAAAGTTATCCGGCTGTAAGTAAAAAAAATCTCGACAACAATATTGCGATATATGACTTCGGCACCAATCTTACCGGCTGGTGCCGGATCAAAGTCCGGGGAAAAGCCGGCAGTAAAGTTGAATTGAACTATACGGAAAAAATCGACACGGATTCCGGTGAAATCGACACTAAAGAAATCAATCCTTACGAAAATTTCGGTAAATTTCAAACCGATCAATATACTCTCAAAGGTGATCCTGACGGCGAATTTTATGAGCCGGATTTCACCTATCACGGATTCCGTTATGTCCAAGTCAAATTGTCCGGAAAAATGGAAGTCGCGGATATCCATGCCCAATTCGTGCATACTGCGTTCACAGTTACAGGGAACTTCGACTCATCAAGCAAGGTGCTGAATTCTTTACAGCGTAACACTCTGCAAAGTTTCAAATCCAACTACACCGGGATCCCCACCGATTGCCCGCACCGGGAAAAAAACGGCTGGACCGGTGATGCCGCCATCGTCGCTGAAAGCGGATTGTGGAATTTTGACATGGAAAAATCATATTCCCATTTTCTGCAGATCCTGGCAGATACTCAACGCCCCAACGGTCAACTCCCCGGAATCGCCCCGTCTGCCGGATGGGGATACAACTGGGGCAGCGGTCCGGCGTGGGATACCCTGCTGTTTGAGTATCCGTGGCAAATATACTGCTTTTACGGCAAAAATGAACTCATAAAAAAATATTACAGCAATTTTCAACTCTATCTGGAGTATTGTGAAAACCTCTCGGAAAATCATCTTCTTAATTTCGGTCTGGGAGACTGGTGTCACTGGAATCGCAGGGCAATCACTCCGGTCGAAGTCACTTCCAGCGGATACTATTACCAGAATGTTTCGCGGATGGCATTTTTTGCTGACTTGCTGGACAAAAAACAGGATGCCGCAGATTACCGGAAACTGGCAGAAAATATCCGAACTTCGTTTCTGGAAAAATTTGCCAATCCTGACGGTTCTTTCGCAGACCAATCCCCTACTGCTACTGCGGCAGCATTGTTTTTTTCTCTTGCAGAAGAAAACAACATTCAAAAAAGCGTAGATTTTCTGGTAAAACAAATCCGGGAGCGGCAGCACAAAGCCGATTTCGGTATTCTGGGAGCAAAATATGTGCCGGAGGTGCTGGCAGATCACGGTTTTGCCGATGACGCATTTGAGATCATCACCCAGAAAGAATTCCCCGGCTGGGGATGGCAGATCGCACAGGGAGCAACAACGCTCTGGGAAAACTGGAACGGAAAAAATTCCCAAAATCATATCATGTTCGGCTCGATTTCAGCATGGATGTACAAATACCCCGGCGGCATAAAAATTCTGCCGGAAACTCCGGGATTCCGTAAATTCATGATCAAACCGTGTTTTGTAGAAAAACTTGACCGGGTAAATGCGTTTCACATCTCTACTTACGGGATCATCCGCAGTAATTGGAAAAAGATCAACGGCAAAACTGTCTGCCATTTTGAGATCCCCTCCGGTACTCAAGCAGAAATCATCCTCCCCGGACAAATCATACCGGAAGCAAGCGGAATATTGGATTTAACATTTTAAGCATCGTTTCTGCAATATTAGTGCAGAAAATAAATGCAGGCATATTGAAAAAATCACTTACGCAGTATATATTTAACAGTCTTTAACGCTGAAATAAGGAACTGTCATTATGAAAACTGCTGCTGAACTGCACTCTATCGTCATTGATTCAGTTAATTCCCGCCGGGAAGAGATCATCGCCATCGCAGAACGCATACTCCACAACCCGGAAACCGGTTATCAGGAATTCAAAACCGCCGCTCTCGTCGCAGATGAATTGCGGAAACTCGGACTCGAACCCAAAGAAGGTCTCGCCGTAACCGGTATCCGTGCCGATATCGACAGCGGAAAACCCGGCCCCAGAATCGCTATTATGGGTGAACTTGACGCCCTCCCCGTACCATCACATCCTTTCGCAGATCCGGAAACCGGTGCCGCACATGCCTGTGGACACTACGCCCAAATCGCTATGATGCTGGGTGCGGCAGCCGCCCTCATCCCCATTATCAAAGAACTCTCCGGCTCGATCGCCTTTATCGCTGTCCCCGCCGAAGAATTCCAGAAACTTGAATACTGCAAGGAGTTGATCCGGCAGGGGAAAATCACCTACTGCGGGGGGAAACCCGAATTTATCAAATGCGGATTGCTGGATGATATCGACGCGGTTTTGCTCATTCATGCCGGACATGACACATTCACCCCGGAAAGTTTCAACGGCTTCTGCATGAAACAGATCATTTTCAACGGACGTGCCGCCCACGGCGGTCTCCGCCCCTGGGATGGCATCAATGCCGCCTCAATGGCACGGCAGGCTCTCAATATGATCGACGCCCAGAGAGACACTTT
This sequence comes from Lentisphaerota bacterium, assembly GCA_015061685.1. GTDB lineage: Bacteria > Verrucomicrobiota > Lentisphaeria > Victivallales > Victivallaceae > UBA1784. The sequence continues at coordinate 87,249 of SUWD01000006.1, forward strand.
CGATGACAAAGATTCTGTGCGTATCCACGGAATCATCTCCGACGGCGGTACTGCGGTCAACGTCGTGCCGCACCGTGCGGAAATGGAATTGCAGGTGCGGGCAAAAACCCCCGAAGCAATTCGCAACGCCTGCAATGTGGTTGACCGCTGTGTAAAAGCCGCCGCAATGGCATTCAACAGCAGTGTGACCATCAACAACCTCGGCGGTTATATGCCCTACCGCACCACCCCGGAACTGGATCAGATCCACGCCGAAAACCTGAAAAAACTTACCGGCGGCACGCTGGGCAGCTGCGGACACCGCGGTTCATCGACCGACATGGGCGATGTCAGCATGATCATGCCTGCACTGCACGCTTACTCCGGCGGATTTACCGGGGCCCCGCATACTAAAGACTTCGTAGCGACCGATCCGGAAAAAGCTTATGTCAACGGATCAAAGCTGCTGGCGATGGATGCCATCACCCTGCTTGCAGGAAACGGAGAAACCGGCAAATTCATCGCCTCATTGCCCGTGCCTTTGAGCAAGAAAGAGTATCTTGAATACAAGGAGCTTTTCTGTTCAAGCGAAACTTTCAACGCTGGACAGAATTAATTCCGGCCAACTCTCCTGAAAAAAAAGATATTATGAGAGATTTTTGTGTCCCTCATAATATCTTTTTTATACACGTTCAACAACTGAGTTCTGCCTGAATGACTTGGGTTGTATCAAAAAAAGTCGCTGATGTTGAAGTAGTATTCCGTTTGGTAAGTGATCTTGCACGCTTCTTTGCGGGCGAGATTGCGTTCTCTGCCAACCGGATCATCTTTATAGCAATCGTGACTTTCCCAGTCTGCTTTGAGTTCAAGCCACTCCTTTTCCGGATAGGCGGTGACTTCGACCAGAATATAATCATGCGGCACTCCGTTTATATCCATCAAACGTTGTTCAATGGTACAGGAATCCAACTCCTCAAAACGCATTCCTGCCGGACGGTTGAAGATCAACTCTTCGCGGATGCGTTTGTCGATAAAGGCGTATTCCAGCGAAACGCCGTCAAACTTCTCATCGGGATTGATTTCCTGATCGAACTCTTTGACGATGACGGCGTGTTCGGCATCATATCCCCAGCCTCCGGAAAAGTTGCATTGATCAGCGGTTCGGGGGAAGTGTTCACGCAATATCTCTCTCGGTGATGGGTAATCATCCGGCAAGCGGTATTGCTCTCCTGAAACAGCATCTCCGGAAGGCGGATTGGGATTGATCCCCATGATCCAGTTGTCATTATCATTAACTGTCTCTGCTGCCATTATCTGCTCTAAAGCTTCTGAAAATTCCTTATCCATTTCTTCGGATTCTTCAAGCAGTTTTTCAAGTTCTGCCTGCGTTTCAGCAAGTTCTTTTTGCAAATCCGCCCATTCCTGCTTTTCTTTGTCTGTCATCATTGAATTTTCCTTTATCATTTGTTCCGATTCCTGATACCGGTTGCGAAGGAAGCCACATCAGCACACAAACAGGCAATCCCTGTTGAATCAGCAACAAAACCTTTGCAGAAATTTTCTCTTATTCCTAATGCTGAACCGGTTTCAAACGCGTCCTGATTGGCGGCGAGGAAAAGGAACTCCCACTTGTAAACATCCTGCTGGTGTTCAATGCGTTTTTTGACATCATCGGTGCTGAACTCTTTGCTGGCATTTTCTTCTCCATCGGTGATAATCACGCAAAGGACATTTTCCGGACGTTCAGTTTCGGGCATCTCGGCAAATTCTTTTCCCATGGTGTCAATTGCGGTGCAAACGGCATCATTCAATGCAGTCATTCCGCTGCAGGTGTATTTCGCCATAAGGTCATCTTTGAACAACGCAAGATCTGCCGATTTGACCAGACGTTCCACTTCATCGGAGAATTGGAAAAGATCAAACACGGTTTTCCCCGGCTCTTCCCGCTGTTTATCCAGAAACGTATTGAAACTGCCTTTGATGTCACTTTCAATGTCACTCATTGAGCCTGATGCATCCAGTATGATGCAAATGTGGGTGTAATCTTTTTTCATTTTGTACCTCTTTTTGTTGATGTTTGTGTTTTTATGACATCATATAATGCGTTGAAATTACTCAACTTTTTTGAAAACCATCTCTTTAAAAGCGTAGAAAAGTCCAACCGGTATCGCCAGAATGATCGCTCCAGCAACGATAGCAGGCAGAATGAATAAAATCGCATTGAAGATGAAGTAAACGACGAAAGCTCCAATGGGTATCAATGCTAAAACAACCAACATGCCGAGGCATCCGCCGAATGCCTCCCAATCAAAAACATATTTCATAAAAAACCTCCCTGTGAATAAAAGTGTTTCTAACCTATTATTCGCAGAGAGTTTTAATTTTTGTCGCAGCACAGAAAAATTATGGTAATTTGTGCCAGCGTTTGTAAGCCGGACAAGCCCGGTTAGTAGGAGCCTGACTGGTATTCATCAAAGCTCCGGCACACTTGGGCTGCGGACAATATTGAGCCTGAACATACATCAGTTTGGCATTCTGAAAATCCAGACTCCGTTCTCCGCCCCAATACTCACAACTGGCACAAATCGCCTGTTTCCACTGAAACTCCGGTATCGGTGTTTTTTGTGTCATGATATTACATCGGTTTGATTTCAGTGATACGGACATCATCCCAGTTGGGATTGCGGGAAAGCAGAAAATCTTTCACAGCTTCCCGGCTGATATCCGAAAGCGTAACGATCGTATTTCCCGCCGACCACGCCTGATTGGATTTACCTTTGCTCTGATACTTCACACTTGCTTTTGCCATGATTTTTACTCCTGTGCTTGTTTATCATAGTTATTAAACAAATCCCGTTCTATACAATTTTTTTTATTGATTGCAGCTGATACTTCATGTATTTTTTCTTCTGAATCACAAAGAATACCATTTTTATTTAATTTCATTCCCTTATCGATTGCAAATTCATATGTTTGCTGTTGAATTTTTTTATGTAGTTGCTCTTGATCTATTATTGAAAATCCAAGATCTTCTGCTAGCAACAAATAAGGTATTGTGATTTCCTTTTCATTGTTTTCGATCAATACACACATTCCATCTTTCATCGTTTATACTCCTCTTTTACTTGTCACCTGCCATTACTAATTTCTCCAATGGCATATATTTCTTCGTGGGTGTAACGTCTAATTCCAAATAACAAAACTTTATTATTCAGCCAATATAATTTGTATATATTGAAATCACATTCTGCAATAACTTTGAAATCTCCAAATTCATACGGTTTATTTTTTTTAACAATTGCTGCCTTGAGAATATTATCCTCGCTCCTTAACACAATATTGTTTTTTATTGCTTGTGGTAAGAATTCGATATTGCAAGTGCTGGTACGACCCCATGTTGCGACTTCCCTTTCCGACATGTATAGATTATCAAGCCAGTTTTTGTCATATTCAGAAGATTCAATCCAGTTATATGCATCCCCTGAATAAAATACACCCCGATTTGTATCTAAAAAATATTTTCCGTTGTGATATAACAATGAAGAATCTACACATTTCCCATCAAGAGAACGAGATGTTGCTTCCGTTTGCCATGGCCCATAGAGTGACTTTGATTTCGCAATAAAATGCATTTCTTTCCATTTCGCTTTGGAAAACCATCCGTCTTCTCCATCTTTCAAATCCTGAGAACAAAGTATGAGATATTCTTCTCCATTGAAAACAATACCATGTAACACTGCAGAATTACGAAAATTTGAATGGTAATAGTCGGGAATAGCCTCCGACTTTTCCCATTTTACACCATCCGTTGAAATAAACAAATCTCCCCCATGTAAAAAAACGAAATAACCATTCAGTTCTTTGCGATCTCTCCATGCACCAATAGTCCAGCGCAAAGAGTCGTCATCTATTGGTAAAAAATTTTGCCCATCTTTGCTAAAATAAATTCCATCTGAATCGTAAGAAATAAACCCTTTTTCTGAAAACAGTAATAATGTTTTCCTTTTTTGTTCAATTATACTAATTTCCAAATTGTTTAAATCTATTTCATCTTTTTTTACATTTTTTCTTTTCTGTAAACTCCTTTTTTCTTTTTTTTCTGCAACTACCTTTTCTTTCTCTGCCTTTTTGGCGTCAGAAGTACGCTTCCGTTTGGCGGCAGTCAGAGTCGCAGAAGGTACTCCGATGATTTTGCAAATCTTTTTCAGCCAGTCGTCATCGCTCAAATCCGGGGGCAAATCCCGGACTTGAGCGGCTTCATCTTCGTAATCCCATCCGGCTAACCATACGTCAAAATTATCTCTGTGACTCAAAAGCACATCAATATCAAAATTTTCTCTGATGTCTTCGAGCGAGGTAATATCTTTACCATTTATTTCAATTATAAAACTCATTTCCCACCTCAAGAAATTGTGCTTATTTCTCCGATGGCAAAAGAATCATTTTCACCATACAGCAATATTTTATCCCGGAACAGGTAGGCATATTCCGACTCAAATCCGTAAGTTGCAACCGTTTTGAACTCTCCAAATTCTTCCTTTGACAAATCAATAACAGGGGCAGCCAAAATATCACTGCCGGAAAATGTGAATGCAATTTTATTTTTGTACAATCGCGGCGCACTTCGGAAGGCATACGGGTTGTAAATATAAAATCTGTCGCTGTCGTCATCAAAATTTGCATAGGCGAACCGGTTTATTACCAAGCCATCAAGCCATTTGTCGCTTGAATCAGCTTTGATCCAAGATTCCGCATCATCTGAATAATAGACGCCATTATCATAAGTTGAATATCCGTAATCAGAAGTAATTCTTCTTATCTCCGGATCATCCTCCTCACGGTGATAAATATCCAAAAAGTATTTCCCTTTGCCAAAATAAAGATCCGATACGCTTAAGTTTTCCAAATCGCCGAGTTCCTGCCGGATGTATGGACCTTCAAGAGATTCTGCTTTTATAATGTAGTAAGCTCTTTTACATTCACCTCTCCTAATCCATCCGCCCAATATGCCTTCTGCCACTTGGCGATCTTGCTGGCACAAAAACATATATTGCTTTCCATCAAAAAGAACACTGTTAATATAGGGGCTTTCAAAGCCGCCCTCTTGAACTATATATTCTAAAAATTTTCTTCGCGGAATCTGATGCCAATTCACACCGTCTTTTGAAAACGATATACCGATTGCAGAATCCATATCATCGGAACAAACAGAAGATTCTATGAAAATAAAACAATCATTGAGGTAATAACAATCTGCGTAACATGAAGTACCCGGATCAATTTCAATAAAACTTTCCGCATCTTTACTGAATAACCAATCTCCATTAGCATTTGTACTGATAATTCCAGCATCACAAACCAAACGTGGTCGCTTTTGCGGAAATTTTGGAGTAACAGTAATTCTCAAATTGTTTACGGAAAGTTCTTTTTTCTTTTTTTGAGCCTTCTTTTTTTCGGGTACTGCTTGTTTGGCTTTCGTGGCTTCTGCTTCTGCCCTTGCCCGCTTTTTAGCGGCAGTCAGGGTCGCGGAAGGAATTCCGATGATTTTGCAGATCTTTTTCAGCCATTCATCATCGCTCAAATCCGGGGGTAATTCCCGGACTTGAGCGGCTTCATCTTCGTAATCCCATCCAGCCAACCACACATCGAAATTTTCTCTATATTTCAAAAGAATATCAATATCAAAATTTTCTCTGATATCTTCGATCGTGGTAATATCCTTACCATTTATTTCAATTATGAAACTCATAGCTCTCCTCAATTATACTTGGATACCGGCTTTGAATCAAGCTCTTTTAACGCCTGAACCATCTTTTTGAAAGTTTCATTTTTTTCCTGTGATTTGCAACTGGAAACGGTTTTACGAATCAAGGTTTCCAAATCCTCTTGAGAAATTTCTCTCATTCCGTCCGGATCAAGATAAGCCATTTCCGCTGCTTCCTTAACAATACTGGCAATATCAGCCCCGGAATACATTCCTCCATCGCACAAGCGGGCTAATTCATCCGTATCAATATCCTCAGGAAGCACTCCTTTAGAACGTTTTTTTATGTGGATTTCAAAAATTTTTGCAATACCGTCACGGGTTGGCAAATCGACTTTGAAAATTTCATCAAAACGACCGCGGCGGGTAAATTCCGGAGGCAATCCTGAAATATTATTTGCTGTTGCAAGAACATATACCGGAGCTTTTTTCTCCTGCATCCAAGTCAGGAAATATCCGAACATCCGGGTCATAACCTCGCCGCCACTTGCTCCGGCAAAGGCTTTTTCAATTTCATCGATCCAGAGAATACAGGGAGAAGCCGCTTCTGCTACTTGAATCGCCTTACGCAAATTTTCTTCGCTTTCACCTACATATTTGCCAAGCAATCGCCCGATATCCAACTTCAAAAGCGGACAATCAAACATTTTCGCAACACAAGTTGCACTTAAACTTTTACCACACCCCGGCATTCCGACAAGCATAATTCCGGATGGACTGTCAACACCGTGTGCTCTGGCATCGGCGAGATTTTTGAAAATCCGCTTCTTGCCGTCCAGATATTCAGTCAGGTTATCAAAATCTCCCAGATCGACTTTGCCGGCAGTGTTGACTAATTCAAGCAAGCCGGATTTCTGGATTGCCTGCCGCTTTTCTTCAAAAATCAGATTCAAATCATTCTTATCAATTTTTCCATCGTTGATATATGCCAAACGGGCGATCTGCGTAATTTCAAATTCCGAAAGTCCGCTCAATGCCATAGTAATATCATTCAGATCGTCTTCTTTTATCTTGCCGACGCCGACAACACGTTCTAAAATATTTTTAATCTCTGCATCATCGGGCGGCGTTACTTCAACGACCGTTATCAATTTTTCTATTTCTGGAGGAATAAGCAACTTTGTATCAACAATTATCACCGTTACACGGTAATATGTATTCCGGTCATCTGCCATACTCTTGCGCCGGGCGATAGCCTGAAGTGCAGAAAAAACTCTTTTATCCCGTAAACTCTCGTGAACCTCTTTCAAGATAACAATCGTTTCTTTCTTTACACTGCTGAACTGATCCGTATTGAACAGCTGCAAAAAATCCACCAATTCCGTCACCCCGGAATCATGAACATTTTTAGTTTTGAAGTCTACCCAGCCGCTGGATTCAGTAAATTCAACAATATTGACCCCGCGGTTTTTAAAGTATTTATTGCCGACATTTTCGACAATACGATCTACCGTTTCAAAATCAAAGTGATTGATGTAAATGATCGGGCGTAACGCTTTCATGTATTGCCCGAGAAGTTGTTCCGGAGTTTTTGACATAGTAATCTTCCTATGTTAACCAAAAAGTTTGGATAATGTTTCTTTTGCAAATTCTACAACTGCCGTTTTTGCCTTGTTATAAAGAGTTTTGGCGTAAGAAGCAATTTTACGGGTTCCCTCATCAATAAGTTTAGTTCCGATTGCCCCAATTTTTTTGCCAACAAACTCGCCGATTTTTGTGCAAACAGCAACTGCTTTCGGACCGAAGATCGGCGTTAATTTCATTCCGACAAATACACCGGCGGCTGTACATCCTTTTTCAACAAGCTCTGCTCCATTTTCTTGCACCCAAACAGATACACGGGCAGCTTCCCGGTCGATTAAATCTTCTATTATATCCTGCTCGCTGCCATTACCATTGCCGATATCATAAGCGGATTTGGCTTCACAAAGACCTTTGTCAGCAAGAAAGACCGCTTCATCAGCACCGGTATCATCAGTGATCAGATCAGCTGCCATCAATTTGCGCAAATCATCGAAGGCTTGGGGATCATTATGTTCAAATGCCTGATTTACCAAGTTGCTCATTATCTGTTCTCCTTCGCATAACCAGACAATGCGTTATTTTTGATCGCTTCGTCCAATTTATTCACATAATTAATTGCATCCAATCCTTCATAGGCGGGAGCCGCGGCTGTCTGATTATCACTGTTATTCAAACCGGAAATCAAGATACTCAACGCTTCTCCTGTTTTTTGCTCATTTGTATTTTTGAACGTTTTATCACAAATTTGTCGTAAAAAACTCTGCCTGTTGCCACCCTGAGCTTTACACTTTTTCAGTTCTTCGTAATTTTTATCAATTTTTTTGAATGAAGAATTGATGACCGCTGCAACTTTTTCAGGATTTTCAATCCCTCTGTCCCGTAAATATGAAATAATAAATTCATCAACAGTTAATCCAGATTGTTGATATACTTCGAGAATGCCACTGTCAATAGACTTCAGCTGATTTTGCATAACTTTCTTCTCCATAGATTTTTTAGCAGTTCGTTACTCCAACGAATCAATGACTTCTTTTGTTTCATTCAAATCCAAATGGAAGCTTTGTCCCATAGAAGCAATTTGCTGATCACGTTCTGCGACTGTCATATCAGGATTGTAACTTGGGTCAAGGTTGGGCAATGTATCAACGACAGCATCTTTAAATTTATTATAACATTCTTCACATAAAAAATTATTATAATCACAAATTTGTTTTTCTCCGCAGTTGCGGCACAGTTCATCTGGTTCAAAATTCATTTTGCTTTTCATGGTTAACATCTCCTTATTTTGATAAAAGTTATTGTGCTGTTTACAAAAAAAACGTACCCCGTTTACATTACTCAGGAGGTACGCCAATACCCGAAAAGACCATGCAAACAGAGTACGTCCGTACAAAACAGACGCACTCCAAGCAAATAGATCCTTTCTCTGTACTTTGGCGTTTTCCTGAGTATGATCCGCTTGAAGACTGCGAATTATTTAATTTTTAATTTTATTTTTCAGATCAATAGTTGTTCTATCTTTCACCTTTCGTTTTGAATGGCTATTAATATAACGCAACAATCTCTGAAATGCAAATTCACAGCTCTGTCTGCATGGTAAATCAGCCCCCGAAAGAATTTTTCCTTCTACCCAATTATTCGCAGGCAAAAACTGAAATTTGTCACAAATCGTCAAATTTTTTAATTTTTTATAAGAGTTTCAGCTTGTTTTCTGCTCATATACCTTAATTTGCCCATATCCGGGTTGGTAAAATCTTCCTGCAATCCGATCAATTTTTCAATATCTGCTTTGTTCTGACCGCCGAATTCCTGTTTTGTCAGCACATGACGGCACAACCGTTCAAGCACCATATTAACTGCAACCATCTGCATGACCGGATCTTCAAACAGCATCCGGGAAGTGATCTCCCGCGGAGTTCCAGGTTGTGACCGCCAATATTGCTGACGCTCTCTGACCTTTGCTCCATCCGGGGTTCCATGTAAATGTAAATAAAAAAGTGTTGTCTCAAAATCTGACCAGATATGTCCGGTTCCATCAGCCCAGTGCAAAGCCTTCAATCTTTTTATTTCCGGCTCTATGGATTTTTCATCAAACATCTCTCTGGTCAGCAGCTCCTGAAAATAAGACCCCGTTAACAACCCAAATCGGTTGAAATACTCCTTTGCTCTTTCCCGGCGGTCGGTTTCAAATTCGCTCTTCCAATCCGGGAATTTGTATTCCGGAACAACTGTATTTCCGAATTCCTCCTGAGTTTTTTTCTGCTCCCGGGAATGGCTGTATTCTGGTTTGATGAGCCAGAAAACCATTGCGCCAAGAATCAGTGCCAGAATACAAAAAGCAACTATCCACGGGGCGGAACTCTTCTTTACTTCCACGATGGTAAATTTTGGCGGCTCCGCTTTTTTCTGCGGCGGCACAGATTCCATTTTCCCGGTAATAAGTTTTTTGAATTCTGCGGAACTTTTCACCTTTTGAGAGCATCCAACTCTTGTCGCCTTGCTGATCACCGGGTCAAGTGAAATCGTCATTTCCGGCGGGATAGTCGGATATTCTGCCGGGGCAAGTCCGGTCAATGCACAGTAAACAACTTTGCTCAAAGCATAAAAATCATCACTCGTTTCAGCAACTCCACCGCTTTCAAGCAATCTTGGGGAAACAAAGCCCGGAGTGCCAACCAGCGTATGTTTTCCGGTCGTGGCGATCAATCCGGCATCGGAAAGTGTCACCCTGCCATTCACCCACAAAATATTATCCGGCTTGATGTCCCGGTGAACCAATCCGTGTTTGTGCAGTTCTTCCAGAGCGGCAAGCAATTCATCAAGCATTTTGCCGATCTCTTTACCATCCAAATGACCATATTTATTAAGCCGGTTGGCAAGAGTGTCCGGCTTATATTCTCCGGCTCCATTATTGAGATCGTCAGCGGCATCCATCGTGCAGAATACACCGTCATCATTTATTTCGATGTGGCGGATTTTCAGCAAGTTCTGGTGGTCGCAATCCTTGTAGTTGCGTAATCCTTCAAGTTCCCTCTCGGAATACTTGCCGTGGATGATCTTCAATGCCACCTTACCGCCGACCGCATTTTCAGCAAGCCACACTTCGCCACAGCCGCCCTCTCCGCATTTATGCTGCAGCGTACAGGCACAAAGTTTATCTCCGGCGTTATACGTTTTCATAGGAGGAAAGCTCCATTTGCAAATCAGGGTCGGCTTCATTCATTTTGAGCAATATCTCCCGCATCATCGCAAAACACCGTTTCTTTGCCTGATAGACCTGATTGGTCGAACACTCCAGAAATGCTGCGACTTTTTCAACCGGACGACCTTGTACGGCATAAAGTTGGTAAGCTTGAAATGTTCCGGGAGATACCCGCTTTTTCAGTTCTTCCTCCGCTTCGGAAATGACGACTTTACGCCACTCATCCATATAAAGTTTTTCGGTTTCCGAATCAACGGGGATCACTTCCAGCTCTTCGGAAGAAGTTTCCCGCTTCTTGCGGTAATAATCGGCGATCTTCCACGAAACTATCCGCCCCAGATAGGTACGGAATCTGGCAATACCGGGATCAAATTTAAAAGTTCTGCTCTGCTTGAAAAAGTGCATCATCACCTGCTGACAAATATCATCGGCATCATATTCAATACCTTTATATCTGGCAACAGCTTTGATGACTTTCGCATATTTGCGGTAAAATTCATCCCAGCTGATCTCGTCACCGGAAGTGATCTTCTCAAGCAGAGTTTTGGATGTTGTCGGGTATTTTATCGGCATAATAAAATTTCCAAAACAGTAAATCCTACTGCTCTCCGGGAGAACTTTTCAACGCCCGGGTCAGAGCGATTTCCAGAATTTGCAGCGTCCATTCCACGTCGGCATCCGCCCGGTGGGCCTGCATACTCTCATCCGAATCAAGCTGAAATACCGCCCGCAAACTCTGCAATTTGTAAGAGGGCAAACCCGGATGAGTCGTTTTGAGCAATCGCAACGTGTCCAATGTCCTGCCTTTCCACAACGGCAGACCGGTACGGGCAAGACTCTCCTGCAGAAAACCGAGATCAAAACGGGCATTATGTGCCACTAAAGTCGAACCATCGGCAAATTCCAGAAATTCCCTGCCGACTCTTGAGAAATTCGGTGCCGCAGAAACCATTTCATCGGTGATGTGATGCACACTTATCAAAGCAGGAGGGATCGCCCGCCCCGGATTGACAAAGGAATTGAACCGGGACATGTATCCATCCCGGTCGATCCTCACAGCTCCGATCTGGATGATCCGGTCTCTCTCCGGACTCATGCCGGTGGTCTCAACATCAAAAACGGTAAAAGGGCCAAGTTCAAAATATTTCATTTGGCGTAGCCGTCCGGGAATTTCTGCTGCCACTTCCACGCTGATTCAATGATCTCCAGAGCCGATTCATGTTTCGGCTGCCAGTTGAGCATCTTTTTCGCCCGGTCACTGCAGGCGATAAGCCGCGGAGGATCTCCGGCACGGCGGGGAGCAACTTCAAAATTGACCTTTTTCCCGGTAACTTCTTCCGCTGCGGCAATGATCTCTTTGACCGATAAGCCATTGCCGGTTCCCAGATTGTAGTGGCCGCTTTCCGGAGCATACAATGCCTTTTCATGGGCCTGTGCCAGGTCAAGAATATGGATATAATCCCTTATACAGCTGCCATCCGGAGTATCATAATCATCTCCAAAGAGCATCAATTTTTCCCTTTTGCCGCGAATCGTCTGCAGAATCAACGGGATCAAATGGCTCTCCGGACGGTGATCTTCACCGTGGACTTCCGTAGCACCTGCTGCATTGAAGTAACGCAAAGCAGCATACTTCAAGCCGTGGATCTGGCTGTACCAGTGCAGAATTTTCTCAAAGCAGAGTTTGGATTCACCGTAAGGATTGATCGGCAGCTGGCGTGCCTTTTCGCTGATCGGTACTTCATCGGGAATTCCAAAGGTCGCCGCCGTACTGGAAAATACAAATGCTTTCACCCCGGTTTCCACCGCCGCATCTGCCAGATTTATGGCACTGCACAGATTATTGCGGAAATATTTGGAAGGAATATTCATGGATTCACCCACCAGCGAAAACGCCGCAAAGTGCATCACAGCATCGTATTCCCCTGCCCGGCAGATCTCAAAAATCTTTTCCCGATCCGCCAAATCAGCAAAAATAAACTCCGCCCGGGGATCGACCGCATCCCGGTGACCCGTGAAAAGTGCATCCAGAACAGTCACTTCATAACCCATGTCCAAAAGATATTCACTGCACGCACTGCCGATGTATCCGGCTCCGCCGGCAACCAGTATTTTTTTCATAATCTTACACGTTCCTTATTGATAAATAGAGCAATTTGCTATAATATACCCCGGGAAAAGCGTAAAATCAAACCAAAATCCTCATTCAAGGGGTTGATTTAATGGCAATAAGGAGTTAAATTATATGAACGTTTCTTTTACATATAACCAATAAACAGGAGTAGAAATTATGTCCGGACACAGTAAATGGGCCAACATCAAGCACAAAAAAGAAGCCGCAGATAAAGCAAAAGGCAAGATGTTCTCCCGCGTAGGCAAGGAAATCATGGTCGCCGCTAAAAACGGCGGTGCCGACCCCAACAGCAACCCCGCTCTGCGTTCCGCTCTCGCCGCCGCCAAAGCCGTCAATATGCCCAATGCCAATATTGAACGTGCCATCAAAAAAGGTATCGGTGAACTCGGTGATGTCGTCTTTGAAGAAATCGTCTATGAAGGCTACGCCGCCGGCGGTGTCGCCGTCATCGTTGACTGCCTGACCGATAACCGCAACCGTTCCATCAGCGAAGTCCGTATGGCTTTTGAACGCAACAACGGTAATATGGCCGGTTCCGGCGCTGTTGCCCGTCTTTTCAAACGTCAGGCTCACTTCGTCATCACCGGTGAATGGGCCGATGAGGAGAAACTTATGGACGTCGTCCTCGATGCCGGTGCCGATGACCTCGTCGTCGAAGACGGTGAAGCCGAAATCTGGGCCGATCCCGAATTCTTCCTGCCGTTGACCAATGCCCTCAACGAAAAAGGCATCCCCACCGACGTCGCCGAAGTTACCCGTAAACCCGAAATGACCGTCAATATCACCGATGCCAAAGTCGCCAGCCAGATCATCCGTCTGATCGACCGCATGGAAGAGATCGACGACGTCCAGCAGGTTACCGCAAACTACATCATCGACGATTCCATCGCCGATCAGATCGAAGAATAATTTTTCCGGGATTTGCAAAAAATGGATTGGGTGAAACGCAATTGTGAATACACTCTGACCGACGGAAAGAGCGGCTTTGCCATCTCTTTCGCCGGAATGAAGTTTGATGAAAATGATCTTGCAAAGCTTGACAAGGCTTTCGCCAAAGCTTCCGCAGGGATCGCCGATATCGAAGCCGGTGCAATCAAAAATCCGGATGAACAACGCAAAGTAACCCACTTCACCGACCGGATAGCTTATCCGGAAAGTGCCGCCTTTGCCGCTGTGGAAACTTTCGCCGCCAAAGTTATCGCCGAAGGTAAATTCGATGCCGTCGTCGTCAACGGCATCGGCGGATCCGCCCTCGGACCGCAGTTGATGCAGTTCGCCATCAACGGTCCTTACTGGAATGAATTGCCCAGAAGCAAACGCAACGGACTTAAGATCTATTTCCTCGACAATACCGATTCTTCCGGCTTCGCCGATCTGCTCAAGGTCATGGAGCCGGAGAAAACCATCCACCTCGTCATCTCCAAATCCGGCGGTACGCAGGAAACCAAAAACAACATGATCGCTATGGAGAAATTCTATGCGTCATGCAATCTGGATTTCGCAAAATATGCCGTCGCAGTGACGATGCTGAACAGCTCTTTGTACAAGCACGCCAAAGAAAACAACTGGCTGGAAATTTTTGAGATGGCTGAATCCATCGGCGGACGCACCAGTGAAACCGCTATCGTCGGCCATCTGCCCGCCGCCCTGACCGGGATCGACTTCGGAAAATTCCTCGCCGGTGCCTGCGATATGGATGCGTGGACCCGCAATGCGGATTTCCGCAGCAATCCTGCTCTTTTCCTCGCCGCTATCTGGTATCTCGCCGGAAACGGCAAAGGAGACCGCAATATGGTCATCGTGCCTTACAGCGACCGGCTGGTACTGCTTTCACGTTATTTGCAGCAGCTCGTCATGGAAAGTCTCGGTAAGGAACTTGATCTTGACGGCAATGTCGTACATCAGGGACTTAACGTTTTCGGTAATAAAGGCGGTACCGATGCCCATGCCTTTATCCAGCAGCTCAATGACGGCAGAGATGATTTCTTTGCCACATTCATCGAAGTGCTGCAGGATGCCGCAAATCTGGAGATCAATGACGGAATTTCCATGGGTGATTACCTCCACGGATTCTTTGAGGGTTTGAGTGCCGCTCTCCGGAGCAAAGGCAGACAGACCATCACCATCCGTATTCCGCAGCTTACCGTTTATGAGCTGGGACAGATCATCGCCCTTTATGAGCGTGCCGTGGCAATGTATGCTGAATTCATCAATATCAATGCTTTCCATCAGCCAGGTGTGCAGGCTTACAAACTTGCCGCCAAAGATGTCCTCGCTCTCCGGGGCAAAGTTCTTGCCGCATTGCAGGGCAAAAGCGGATTCTCCGGCAGCGGAAAAGAATTCGCTGAACTTGCCGGAACTCCGGACAAAGCTGTGGAAGTTGCTTCCATCTTGGATAAAGCCGCTCTCAATAACGGTGCGGTTTCACGGGAATTCAACGGTAAAAACTGGGTCTATACGGTAAAGTGAATCTCCTGCTTTTAGACAACAATGATTTTATCACGCCGGGTCGGGTAGAAATATCCGACCGGCGTTTTTTGCAGTTGCGAGATATTATCAAACTGGAAGACAATAAAACGTTCCGTGCCGGGATCACCGGAGGGAATACCGGTACTGCCACAGTAGTGGAATTCTCCGATACCAAAGCGGTGCTTGATGTAAATCTGGATTCACCGCCACCGGAACCATCCGGAATAACTCTGGTTTGTGCCTTACCCCGACCGCAGACATTTCACAAGGTGCTGCATTGTGCAATCACCATGGGGGTGAAAAATATCTGGTTCATCCACTCAAGGAAAGTGGAAAAAAGCTACTGGCAGGCATCCGTATTGCAGGATGAAGCAGTGGATAAAGAGATCCGGCTCGCATTGGAGCAGTGCGGAGACACTATTTATCCGCAGATTGAATACCGCCGGCGTTTCAAACCTTTTGTGGAGGATGAATTACCCGGATTGATCGCAGGTGCAAATGCGGCAATATTCGGTCATCCCCGGAGTGAATTGAAGCCCGAAAGCTTCGCCGGGAAAAAGATCGTCCTCCTTATCGGTCCGGAGGGAGGATTCTCCGATTACGAAGTGGAAAAACTTTCCTCCGCCGGAGTAACCGGTGTCACCCTCGGCTCACGAGTTCTGCGTACCGAATTTGCAGTCGCAGCTCTACTTGCCAAACTGTCATAGAACCAATAAAAAAACAAAATTTCGCCATCCGTCGTTCTCGGACGGAGGCGAAACATCTGCTGTAAGCGAGGTCATGCAAATTTTTGCATGACAAGTGAGCAGGAGACAGCATAGAGCAGACCGCTCACAAAGAACATCAAAAAAGAAATGGCAGACCGGGGAATTTGAAATTTTCCCGTTCTTCCTCAGAATAAAAAACTTTCATCAAAAACAGACCGTTGCCGGGAGCGGTTTCCGGGGCGGCAGTGCGGTCTTTGGCTTCCAAAATTCTGGTAACATCATCCGGAGTCGCCACCCCTGCCCCGACAGCCTCGATCATCCCCATCAGACAGCGGATCATCTTATACAAAAATCCGTTTCCCACAAAGGTGATACAGCAGAATTGCCCGATTTCATTCACTTCGATACGGTAGATCGTCCGGACAGCATCCTCGATCTCCCGGCGTTCCACCACGAAACTGGAATAATCGTGAGTCCCGACCAGACGTTCAGCGGCAAGCTTGATTCGTTCCACATCCACTTTACGCCAGGGATGCCACGCATAACGCCCGACAAATGGCGAATCTTCCCCCAGATTCAAAACATAAGTGTACGCCTTGCCGAATGTATCATAACGGGCATGAAAGGTCAATGGCACTTCTTTGATGGTATGGATTTTGATGTCCGGCGGCAGACGCCGGTTCAGAGCCTTGAATAATCTTTCAATGGTGATCGCCGGTTGTTCCGGAACCAGAAAACTGGCGGCGAAATTCTGGGCATGTACCCCGGCATCTGTCCGGCTGCTGCCAATCAGATGGATCGGTTGTTTGTCATACATTTTGGTCAAATGTTCCTGTATGACCTGCTGTACCGCCAGACAGTGCGGCTGGATCTGCCAACCGCTGTAATTGCCGCCGTCAAAAGCGATCTCCATCAAATAACGTTTGACAGGAGTATAGGGAGTAGGTTCAATGCCCATGAAGCTTATTACCTTTTCAGTTTCAACGAACAGATACTTTCCACGGTTTCCATAAAACTTACCGGCGGAACTCCGGCAAATTCATCGCACTCCTCATGGGTATTATCGGTGCGGAAATACATATCTTCCTCGCCCTCAAACATCTCCACTTTGCGGAATTCGCCGCTTCTGCCGTCAGCGGCAGTACTCAATGCCAAAACACCCTCATCCGGGAAATTCTGCACCAGATCATCTTTGGTGATGATATCCATGACTGCCTCGCCCTCGGATGCGAAATAGACCTGAATTCTCTCTGCCACACTGTCTTTAATATCTGCTCCGGTAATCAGGACTGCACCTGATTCCAGAAGTTCTTTCGCCTTTTCCGGCAACTGATTTTTTTTCATCTTTCTTTATTCCTCAAGTGCCTTGCGCAACACAATATCTACTGCGTCGGCAATAGATGTTTTGTTTTCATTTGCCAAAGCGACCAGTTTTTTGAAATCTTTATAACGGATTTTTGCCATTCCACTGTAAAAAGTCCGGTTTTCCCAACCGGCAGCGGCAGACTCTATTTCAGATTCGCTCAAGCCGAATCCGCGTAAAATCTCTTTTGCCATAACCACATCGCCAAGCGGATTCATGTGCACACCGTCGATCGTAATCAAATTACCTTTGATCTCAGGATAAAGCTTTTTCAAACGGATAAGTTCATTTTGCATGGCACGATTGGTATCGACAAAAATACAACCTTCTTCAGCGGCAAGTTTTTTCAAAAATGCATTGTACGCCGCCAGTTTTGTGTTGAATTTATTTGCCGGATCTTCGTAAATCATCGTCGGGGTAAGCAACAGAACTTTTACCCCGGCGGCTTTGGCGGTGGTCACAATCTCACGCATGCTTTTTTCATATTCCGGCAATTCCACTCCGGTATTATTACGGCTATGCCATACGTCATTAACTCCGCAGCTCAACGTCATAAATTGCGGTTTGTAAGCCAGTGCATCCCGCTGCAGACGAGCAAGCATCATCGGAGATTTATCTCCGCCCTTACCGGCAGGCATCCGCACCGCAGTAACACCGGCATTTTTCAATCCATCGATCACAAGATTGACATAGCCGATCTCATGGTAAGTTCCCAACCCGGTAATTGAATCCCCCAAAAAAGAAATTTTTTCACCGCTTTTGATAATTGGAACTGCAGATAACACAATTGTTGCAAAACAAAAAATCAACAAACAAAATTTTTTCATTTCTTCATACCTTTCTTTTGTTTTCTTTATTTACAATAATTCGGCGGCAATATCGTTCCAGAAAAGCAAACCGCCGGGAGATAATTTAATCTCCGAATCACTTATTTGCAAGCACCCCGGATAAATTTCCGCCGCTTTTCCGGCAATATCCAGCCGGTTTGACCACGGATCACTGCCGGGAACTGCTTCCCATAATTGCGGTGTCCATCCGGCAACCGTCCGTAAATTGACCGCAAAAATTTCATTCAGACGGGCTTCAGTCGGGATGCGGTCGGTCTCAGGAGCGGCATCTGCCAGCCAGTTACTCAAAGATTCAGCCGCAATGTGCCGGTCGATCCCGTCAAAATCCGCCGCCGAAGGACCGTAACCACGCAAAATACCGCCCCGCCAGACATTGACATTATGACAACATTCACATCCGGGTCTGGCATAATTGGATATTTCGTAACGCTTTATACCGTAATTTCCCAGAATTTCCCCGGCGGTATCATACATCTCACGCTCTTTTTCATCGTCAATGGCAAACTCTTTTCCCAGTGCCGCTGACCGCTCCGGAGTCAATGAGTAACAGGATATGTGATCAACTCCGCATTGTGCCGCCAAATGAAGATCTTTTTTCCAGTTTTCCGGAGTTTCATCGGGCAGAGAGTAGATCAAATCACAATTCCAATGCGGAAATGCCGCCTCTTTCAGAAGCTTCAAAGCCCGATCTAAAGCTTCATCACTGCACCGACGGCCGATTTTCGCCCGCAATCCGGCGTCAAAACTCTGCACGCCCAAACTTATCCGGGTAAAAAAACTCCGCAGCAGCTCCACTTTCTTTTCCGTAAGCGTCTCCGGATTTGCCTCTATAGAAACTTCAGCCCCGGGAACAAAGGTGAATTTTTCCCGGAGCATGGAGATAAAACGGGCAAGCTGATTTTCCGAAAGCAAAGTGGGAGTGCCGCCGCCAATATACAAAGTTTCAAGAGCTTCCGGGCAAATCCTCTTTTGCAGATGTCCCAGATAGCGGTCGATCATCTCCGGCGGAAATGCCGTTTCAGAATAAAACGCACAGTAACCGCACTTATTCGCACAAAACGGGACGTGGATGTAACAATTCACCGGATATCATCCCTTTAATGCCGCCAGAGCAATGCCGGTCATATATTCGATCCCCGGACGGATAACGCCGGCCGGAGGCAGAAATTTCGCATTGTGCAGAGGCGGCAGATCCTCGCCCACTCCCAGACGCACAAAAACGCCATCTTTGGAATTGAGCAGGAAGAAAGAGAAATCCTCGGAACTCATCGCTGATTCCTTGAGTTTTTTCACCGGAAAACCAAGCTTTTCTGCAACTTGAGAAGCAATTTCAACTCCGGAAGCAGGATTTATCACCGCCGGATAAAAATTGCCCTTGACTTTGATCTCAACTTTCACATGGTGAAGTGCGGCAACCGATTCACAAACTTCAGTAAAAATCCGGAACAACTCATCCGAAGTCTCATTGTCCAATGCCCGCAATGTGCCGCCGAAACTGCACGTTTCCGGAATAACATTGTCTGCTTTGCCACCCTCGATATTGCAGATACTCAAAATCGCCGGTTTCAGTACATCTATCCGGTTGGTGATCACATACTGCAGCTGACCGATCGCCGATGCCGCCGCCAAAATCGGATTCACCGCCAGATGCGGCAAACTCCCGTGACCGCTCTTTCCGGAATAAATGACCTGATAGTGGATGCAGGAACTTGCCATGCAGCCCTCTTTCAAGGCGACCGTCCCAAGCGGCAATCCCGGTTCAACATGGAGTGCCGCCGAAAAATCCGGTGCCGGATCCTGCAATGCCCCTGCCCCGATCAGATCGCCTGCCATCGCCAGACCTTCTTCTCCGGGCTGAAAGACCAGACGCACTGAACCGGCAAATTCATGCCGTTTCGCCGCCAGAATTTTCGCCGCCCCCAAAAGAACCGCTGAATGGATATCGTGACCGCAGGCATGCATCATACCGGGAATTTCCGAAGCAAATGATGCCCCGGTATCTTCATTCTGTGCCAGAGCATCTATATCCGCCCGCAAAGTGACATTGCGTCCGGGAGCGATCCCGTCAATAAACGCTACTGTATCAGTTTTGAGAAACGGCGGCAGAATCCGGACTCCGGGGATCTCCGCCAATTCCCGGCGGATGGCGGCACAGGTCTTTTCCTCTCTGCCTGCCAGCTCCGGGATCCGGTGCAGCTCCTCACGGAACTCCATTGCATAAGCGATCACCTCATCCATCTTTTCAGCATCCTTCTCGGTAAACGATCTTGCCGTCAACCACAGTCAGATTGATCTTGCCCCGGACGGTCATGCCGTCAAAGGGGGTATTGCGGGATTTGGAACGGAATTTACTCTTGTCGATGACATATTCCGCCTGCGGATCAAAGACCGTGATATCTGCAGCATTGCCCTCGGCAAGTGAATAATTTTTGATTCCCAGCACTTCCGCAGGTCCGGTGGTCAGTTTGGGGATCAATTTATCAACGGTGATCACCCCGGAAGCAACCAGCTGCGTGAAACACACCGGCAAAGCCGTTTCCAGACCGATGATACCAAACGGTGCATGGTCGAATTCAACCAGTTTCGCCGTTTCCGTGTGCGGTGCGTGGTCCGTGGCAATGACCGTGATCGTGCCGTCGACAATTCCTTCGATCAAAGCCTGACGGTCATCCTCGGTACGCAAAGGCGGATTCATCTTGTAATTGGTATCGAATTTTTTGACATTCTCGTCCGTAAGACTCAAGTGGTGCGGAGTGGCTTCCCCGGTGACCGGGATCCCTTTCGCCCTTGCCCGGCGGATCATATCCACGCTGTCACGGGTGCTGACATGCTGCATGTGGATCCTCCAGTTTATCTGACGGGCAAAGATGATATTGCGGGCAATTATCAACTCCTCGGCCGCCCCCGGAATACCGTGCATCCCCAGAAGCACCGACCATTTGCCCTCATTCATCACACCGCCGGAAGCAAGAGTACTTTCTTCGCAGTGGTCAAGGATCGGCAGTTCAAAACTTTTGGCATACTCCACGACATGACGCATCAGACCGTGATCCTGAATACATTTGCCGTCATCGCTCAATGCGACAACTCCGGCAGACTTCAATGAACCGATCCCCGCCATCTCCTCGCCTTTGCCGCCTTTGGTCATATTGCCGCAGGGCAGGACTTTGACCACAGCCTGTTCGGCAGCGATACGGCGTAAATACTCGATCGCTCCGGCAGTATCCGCAGACGGACTGGTATTGGGCATCGCCACGATACTGGTGAAACCGCCTGCCGCCGCAGCAGCACTGCCGCTGGCGATCGTTTCCGCCGTGGTATTGCCCGGCTGACGCAGATGGACATGCACATCAATAAAGCCCGGAGAAAGGATTTTTCCGGTCAAATCAATAACTTCCGGAGAATTCAACTTGCCGGGATCAACGATCACCCCATCGGCAACGGCAATATCTCCAATTTGATCAATATTACGAGCCGGATCGATGATCCGGGCATTTTTAAACAGCAATTCACTCATTTCCGGCACCCCGCAACTAAAAACAATACCGCCATACGCACGGCAAGACCATTGGTAACCTGTTCCAAAATCACCGAATTTTTACCGTCGGCAACCTCTCCTGCCAATTCAACATCCCGGTTGATCGGCCCGGGGTGCATGATCAGAACATCCGGACGCATGAAGTCAAAGGTGGAACTTTTCACCCCGAAGTGGGAAGCATATTCCCCGATACCCGGGAAAAAACCGTTATTCTGACGCTCATGCTGGATACGCAGCAGATTGACCACATCCGCATCGGCAACGGCATCTTTCAAATTGTGGCAGACCCGTACACCGATCTCCTCAAATTCGCGGGGAACCAGCGTGGATGGTCCGGCAACCGTGACATTGGCTCCCAGTTTGAGCAGCCCCCAGATGTTGCTCCGGGCGACCCGGCTGTGGAGGATATCACCGATAATAGAGACATTCAAACCCTTGAATCCACCCTTTTTCTCCCGGATGGTGAAAAGGTCAAGCAATCCCTGCGTCGGATGTTCATGGGCCCCGTCTCCGGCATTGATAACACCGCATTTGAGTCGGTCGGCGATGAAATTCTGGGCTCCGGTGGCACTGTGCCGCATAACCACGAGGTCAACCTGCAATGCTTCAATATTTTTCACCGTATCCAGCAGAGTTTCACCCTTGAGCAGACTGCTTGCCTGTGCCTGCATATTGACGATATCGGCACTCAAACGCTGTTCGGCAAGCTCAAACGAAACCCGGGTGCGGGTACTCGGTTCGACAAAAAAATTGACCACCGTCATTCCGCGTAATGCCGGAACCTTTTTGACCCGCCTTTCGGAAACTTTTTTGAATTCGGCGGCGGTGTCGAGGATGAATGTGATCTCCTCTGCACTCAAGTCATAAAGACCGAGTAAATCTTTTCTTTTCCACTGCATAATAATTCCCGTTCTATAAGTTAATGTTTCTGCCAGTTTCCGCTGTAAATGCCGGCAGGCAATTCCGGAGAAGCTTCAAAATTGACCAGCACTTTTTTCTCCGGTGCCACACTCACCCGGCAGCCGACAAAGTCCGCACGGATCGGAAATTCAGGATCGCCCCGGTCAACCAGCACCGCCAGACGGATCGCTCCGGGTCTGCCGTAATCAGTCAACGCATCCAGTGCCGCACGGATCGTCCTGCCGGTGGATAAAACATCATCGACCAGAATTATCTCCCGGTCATTGACATCAAAAGAGATCACCGTTTCATTGATTTTAGGCAGCAGCTGCCGGGTACCGATATCATCACGGTACATGGTGATATCCAGCATCCCGGATTCCACCTTGAAACCGGATTTGACAAGTTCATCATGAAGCAGACGTGCCAGCGGCACTCCAAGCTGGTGGATCCCAACAAGAGCGAATTCCTTTCCCGAATCCGCTATGTGATCCGCTATCTGCCGGGCAAGATCCCGGACATTTGCCATCATCTGCTCCGCATCAAAAAGCTGTACGTAAGACTCCATACTTCTGCTCCGGAGAAAAGTTGATATTGTTTCTATAATATACCGTTTCAATCCTTATCCTGCAAGATGCCGGAAGGATTTTTTACGATCAATTTTTTTCTTCCGGCAAAACCACAACTTCCACTCCCGGTGGCTGCCGGAAATATTTTTTCATCCTTGAATTAAATTCATCGGGAGTCAATTTCATCATCTCCTCCCGCCGGCGGAGGACACTGAAAGGATCTTTGCCGTAAAAACAATCCATCGCCGCTGTACGCAGCAATGCTTCCGGAGCATCAAATATCCGCTCCTGATCGAAAAGAACTCCGTTTTTAGCAGAAGCAAATTCGTTTTCACTCAAGCCCTCATCCGCCAGACGTTTTATCTCCGCATTGAATAAACGCATGACCTCATTTTCCGCTCCGGCGGAAGTCATGGCATAAAAACTTACCGTACCGGGATGAAAACCAGAGAAAAAATTCATCCCCACTGAATAACTCAAGGCATGTTCCTCCCGGACAACCTTGAAAAGATTCGATGCCAAACCATTTTCAGCCTGATGGAGGATGTCAAAAAGATCCAGATCATCAGCATCTCCGATCGCCGGACCGGGGATCACCCGCAAAACTACCGTCTGTTCCCGGGGAAGTGTCAGTATCTCCTTTTTTATCTCCGCCGGGAAATCCGGTTCAGGCGGCAAAGCAAGCACTTCACCACCGGCAGGAAGTGCGGCATCAAGCATACTGCTCCACTTCTCAACATCCGCTTTGGAACAATCTCCGCCAAATGACATCACCCGGTTGCCGCTGCCGGTAATGCGGCGGTAAAAGGTGAGCAGTTTATCCCGGTCAAGAGCTGAAATATCTTCCGCTCTGCCGTACTTGGCACAGGAATAGGGATGATCTGCATACATCAGACGCATCGCCGCTGAATAACCGGACTTGACCGGTGAAAAACTCTGTTCACGCAATTTTTCCAGATGACGGAATATTTCCCTCTCCACCGCTTCGCTCTCAAATGACGGATCACTCAACATGGAAGTGATAAGCAGCATTGCCATATTCATTTTGCGTTTGGGAGCGGAAAATTCAACGATCAGAGAATTTGCTCCGGCAGATATATCCAGCTCAACCCCGGCTTCATCAAGTTTGCGGAGCAGAGTGTTTTCCGGATATTTTCCGCAACCGGCGGTCAGAGTCGCCGCAATGATCGCACTTATCCCGTAAGATCCGGGCGTCTCCCGGATCGCCCCGCCGGGCATAACCATGAAAAAGCTGCACAAAGGCAGTTGACTGTCATAACTGTAAAGAACCGGTGTCCCATTGTCCGTCTGCCACTTCTCCAGCGGGATCTTACTGCCGGAAACCGGATTTTTCCGCTTGGCAGGACGGTTGTGCTGACAGATATTGACCCAGTGGGAGGTGTCCAGAAATTTCTCCGCCGCGGAACGTACCTCATCAACTCCGGTACGCTGCAGGATATCCCAGTAACGATCCCACGCATCGGGAGTACCGTTGCAGAGCATTCCGCCGAGGATCTCCCCGGCAATACTCACCGGATCCCGGAATTCACGGAGGTGGTCGGCATACTGCTGGCCCTTTTCACGGGCGATCTGTGCCGCTGAAATTCCTCCGGCTGCCGCCTTGTCCAATTCTCGGGCAAGTGCCGAGCGGAAACGCCCCATCCTGCCGGATTCGACCTTGGCGGAAATACCGGCAAGAGATACTCCGGCAAAGGAATAACAGAAACTTCTCACCCCCAGTGCAAGCGGATCATCCAGCACCAGCGATTTATTGAGAATGGAACTTTCACCCATCCCCAGAACTCCGAAAAGCAAATCGACCGCCGGAAGTTCCGGTGAACCGAATTCAGGCATCCTGCCGCCCCAGAAAATACGCTCCAGAGGATCAGGGAAAATCAATTCCTTCTCCCGGGCAAGTGCCGGAGCTGCCTCGTCAGGCAAAACGATCTCCGCTAATTCAGAGCGTTGCCAATCTCCGAGACGGACACTTACTTCCTCAAAAAAATCACTCTCATCGATATCTCCGACCGCCACGACCACGCAACGCTCCGGCGTGTAGCGGCGGCGGTAATATTCATAAGCCATATCCCTTGTGACTTCAGCGATCTGATCTTTGAAACCGATTATGGGGTAACGCAAAGGATGCCGGAGAAACATCGTACGCATGAATTTCTCAAAAACCAGCTTGTCAGGATCATCCGCACCACGCTCATTCTCTCGCAGAATAACATCCCTTTCCGCCAGAAAACGCTCCTCCGGCAACTCCGCATAACGGATCATCGCCGTCAGCATCTCCACTCCGCGACGCCAATGTTTTTTGGGCAGCTGCATACGGTAAACAGTCCGGTCAAAACTGGTGTAGGCATTCAAATCGCCACCCAATTCATTGACGACCTCCGTTACGGAACGCTCCGGGAAACCGGCACACCCCTGAAATGCCATGTGTTCAAGGAAATGCGAAAGACCGCATCCGAGATATTTTTCCTCATGGATACTGCCCGTGGCAATGCAAAATTGCAGCTCAACTGATGCTCCGCGGCGGGGGAAACAGCAAATCCGTACCCCGTTATTCAATTCAGTACAACCGGTCCGGTTCAAAATTCCCACGTCTCACCTCAATCAATAAACGGCAGTTTGTCGCTTTTGCGGCGTACACAGCGAATGACCGGCACTACGGGGAAAAGCATGTTACCGGTGGCAAAATCTTCCGGTGAATCATCCTCCGAGGCCCGCAAAAGACCTGCTCCGATAAGCAGATATACCACCGTTCCGGCATCATCTTCTTTGATCATCCCCCAGCGGGCAAGCACGTTGGAAGCGACCACGCCGAATTTGGCAGAAGCAAATTCCCTTATACCATCGAGCAATTCAGCCGCCGAGACGTGACGTCTTGCCGACAGCCGGGAAACAGTATATGCAACCGCCTCGGATATAAAGTAATAAGCATCTATGGCAAAGCGGGGGTCCTGCTCTGCCAGCATTGCGGCTTTACGGTCAAATTCAGATTCCATATCAAAAAGGACGTCCGGTCTGACGCTGATTTTTCATTTTCGGTTCTTCCAGAGCAAGAGCATACCAGCTGTCTCCGAATCCGGAGTTGCTGAAGTGCTTGACTTTACCGTTGCTCAAACGGGAGATATTTTCCAGCAAAACCTGATTATCACTGGTTTTCTGAGCATTTTTCAATGCTTCCATCGCCTTTTCCGGGGCATTCTGTTTCAACTTTATCCAGGCGTAAACGGAGGCGAGGAAGGCACCATTTTCACCCTTGAATCTCCAGCATTTGAGCCGGAAAAACTTATCCAGTTTCGGGTCATCATTTTTATACATCCGGGCAAGTTTTATTCCGATACTCTGGGGATCGAGCAGCAGTGCTTTGGGCAGCAATTCATCAACCTTGTCATATTCACGCAGCTGATAATAAAGCTGGATTTTCATTGCATTGACCTGCTTGCTGAGCATGGAATTCCACTTGTAGAACTTTTTGAAACCCTCCAGCTCGACCAGCGATTTGCGGATCGCCTCAAACTGGATCTTTTCCAGAATCTGTTTGGCGGCATTGTAACTTGACGGCGGACGGCGGTTAAAAAGTTCCAGCTGACGGTTCACCTTGTTCTGGGCATCCCCCATGATCCCCTGAATGACCATCTGACGTTTGTTGATGAGCTGACGCAGGATCAAACCAAGCACCGCCCAGAGAATTATCAATACGATCACACCGCAGGTTATGCCCCAGCCCAGCCCCCAACTTCTGTATGAATAAAAACCGGCTCCGGCTGCTGCAATGGCTACGATAAAAAAACCCAACATACTATTACCTCTTTACTTATATTTTTTCAGCGTTTGCGTTTACGCTGTTTGGCACGCTCTTTTTTTGCCATTTTTGCCAATTTTTTCTTGTGTTCCTGTGCTTTTTTGCTCAAAACAGCCGGGGCACCGATAAGACCGCCGCCGGGAGAGAATTCCGGCATGGTTCCGGTTGCCGCCATACGTCCGAGCATACCGCCGGGACGCATCATTTTACGCATCATCTCAAACTGCTTGACAAAACTGCTGACCGCCTCCGTGGGCAATCCGCAGCCGCGGGCAATTCGTTTGCGCCGCGAAAAGTCGATCAGATCCGGATTGGCACGCTCCTCTTTGGTCATGGAATAAACCATCGCTTCCATGCGGGCAAATTGTCCCTTGTTCACTCCGGAAAGAGCATTGCTGATCTGCTTGCCGCCGGGGAGAAAACGCAAAATCCCCTCCATGCCGCCCAAACGGCTGATCTGTTTGAGCTGGGAGAGAAAATCATTATAGTCAAATTTGTTCTTTTTCAGTTTTTCCTGAAGCTTGCGTGCCTCATCCTCATCGATTTCAGCGGCGGCTTTTTCCACCAGTGAAACCACATCTCCCATGCCGAGAATACGGCCTGCCATACGGTCGGGATGGAATACCTCAAGAGCATCAAGTTTCTCTCCGTAACCGGCAAATTTCACCGGTACCCCGGTAACTTTGCGGATCGACAACGCCGCACCGCCGCGGGCATCACCATCAAGTTTGGTAAGAATGAAACCGGTCAACTCCAAAGCTTTGTGGAAGTTCTCCGCCACGGAGACCGCTTCCTGTCCCAATGCCGCATCGGCAACCAGAAGTATCTCATCCGGATTGACCGCCTGACGGATCCGGATAAGCTCCTGGATCATCGTTTCATCTATTTGCAGACGGCCGGCGGTGTCGATGATAACGCAGTCAAAATTGTCCCGTTTGGCTTCCGCAACAGCATCGCAGGCGATCGCCGCCACATTGACGCTGGTTCTTTCCACATGCACGGGAACTTTGATCTGTTCCCCCAGAGCTTCCAACTGGTCGATAGCTGCCGGACGGTAAACGTCTCCGGCAACCAGAAGCACTTTTTTGCCATTCTGCCGCAAATTCAATGCCAGCTTACCGGCGGTGGTGGTTTTACCGCTGCCGTGGAGACCGACCAGCATAATGACCGCCGGACGGCGGGATAAATTCAACTCTCCGGCACCGCCGCCGAGCAATTCAACCAGCTGATCGTGGACGATACGCACGATCTGCTGTCCCGGAGTAACGCTTTTAAGCACCTCCTGCCCGAGACAGGACTCCTTTACGGCGTTGATAAATTCATCTGCGATCGCAGCATTGACGTCGGCTTCCAACAGAGCGAAACGTATATCACGCATCGCTTCGGCAATATTGGATTCCGACAAACGGCTCTCCCCACGGAGTTTCTTGAAAATCCCGTGGAGTTTGTCACTCAACGAATCGAACATTTTATCTTTCCTTGTTTACATACACCCTTATACAATATTAAACAAAACACAATATCATCTCTTAATATACTTGTCCGCTGTCAATCCGTCAAGAGCTTTATTAAATATTTTCCTCACAATTCAGAGAAAAAAGTTATTATCTCATTTTTTGTAAAAAATCTTTCCTTCCGTCTCCGTTGCTCTACGCCGCGACGAGGCGGTGGTGCATTGCGGGCAATCTCTTGACAAATCACAACTTATGTGATATGTTTTATACGTTAACAAAAATGTTTGTTTATAAGCTTCTGTTACGGGTTTCACAAAATTCGGGACATTATCAGAAAAAAGGCTTGACAAAAATGCTGTTTGAACGTATTTTGTAAAATACAACGAAAACAGGAGACCGAAATGACAGATATCAGCCACTCTCAAATAATTTTCGCATTGATCCTGACCCTGTTTGCCGGATTGGCGACCGGAGTGGGCAGCTGTATAGCCTTTTTCTTCAAACATTCCGACCGGAAATTCCTCTCTTACGCCCTCGGATTTTCCGGTGGCGTGATGATTTACATCTCCTTTGCCGAATTACTCACAGAAGCAAAAAATGAATTGACCATCCTTTACGGTCAGCGTCCCGGAGCATTTGCCGCGATCGGAGCTTTTTTCGCCGGTATCGCCATCGCCATGCTGATCGACCGGCTGGTCCCATCTCACGAAAACCCGCACGAATTCAGAGCTGTGGAGGAGATGGATTCACCCAAACATCACGATCGGCTGCTGCGAAGCGGACTTATTTTCGCTCTGGCGGTCGGCATCCACAACTTCCCCGAAGGAATGGCGGTATTCATGTCTTCGCTCGCCAATCCGGAAACCGGTATATCCATCGCCTTTGCCATTGCCATACACAACATCCCGGAGGGAATAACCGTTTCAGTCCCCATTTACCATGCCACCGGCAGCAGAAAAAAGGCATTTTTCTGGTCGATGATCTCCGGTCTGGCTGAACCGCTGGGAGCTTTGGCTGCATGGCTGATCTTTGCTCCGTTTCTTTCCACGACGCTGCTGATGCTTATTTTCGCCGCCGTCGCCGGGATCATGGTTTTTATCTCCTTCGATGAATTGCTCCCGCTTGCCGAAGAGTACGGCGAACATCACATCTCCATATTCGGGATTATTTCCGGGATGCTCATTATGGCTCTGTCGCTGGCTCTGTGATTGCAAAACGCTTTTCCGCAGTGTATATTATCCGGTAAACAAAATTTTCAAACAGGGAAATTATCATGTTCAAACGTATTTTGATGTCGGTCGTACCGCTGCTGCTGCTCAGCGGATGCTGGTTCGGTAACACCCCTGATTACGATGAATTCACCACCGTTTTCAGCGGCGAAAGAACAATGCTTTTTGACGGAGATGAAAAGTGGGGTTTTGAAAAATTTCTCCGGCAGGAGTTGAAAGATCACCCGGAAATGGAGTGCATCGACCTCTTGAAATTCTGTTGTCAGGCGGCATTCGGCACCGATACTGACGCCGGACGCAGTAAAAAAGATTTCTTCTATGAATTCAACCGCAGTATGCCGGATGACAGCATCGACCTGATCCGGGTCACCTCTCCGGATACCGCCAGAGTCAATCTCGCCGCCTGGAAAGCCGCCGGACTGCCCCCTGAATGGCTTTTCCGGATGACTGTAATGGATCCCGACTTCTCCGACGGAAAAGAAAAACTGCAGGAGTACATCCAAATCGCAGCCCGAATCATCCCGGAAAGAAAAATGAACTTTTCCGCAGCTGAATTTCAGGAATTCGCCGCAAATTTTCCGGTTGACCGATTGAAAAATATTGCCCACGGTACAAATTATCTTACCCCGGCATACCGGCTGATACACACCCGCAACTTCAACGCCATACCGGTGCTGAAAAAAGCAGCAGCCCTCCCCCAAAAGGCCGGAATCATCGCCATCGACGGCAGAGCCGCATCCGGCAAGACCACCCTTGCCGGACAGTTAAAAATCATTCTGGATGCCCAGATAATCCACATGGATGACTTCTTTCTCCCCCCGGAAATGAGAACCTCCGTGAGACTTGAGGAAGCCGGAGGAAATGTCCACTATGAACGCTTCAAAGAAGAAGTGCTTACTTCACTGACCGAAAACAAAGCTTTTTCCTACCGGATATTTGACTGCAAAAAGAACCGTTTCAACGGCAGCAGAATGATCTGGAAGTCCCAGTGGACGATCGTTGAAGGAGCTTACAGCACCCATCCCAAATTCGGAAAATATGCCGATCTCACCGTTTTTTATGATATTTCTCCGGAGGAGCAGATGCGGAGAATATATGAACGCAACGGAGCAAAGGCGGCAAAAACATTCCAAAACAAATGGATCCCGCTGGAAGAAAATTATATCCGTTCTTTCAACATCAAAGGCAAAGCCGATCTCATTCTCCATTGATCAGCGATCGTCCGCAGCAGTCAAGTCCGTCCGCACCGCAAGTGGTGTGTGGGGGGGATTGGCAAGCGGTGCGGACGGACTCATCATGACTACTCCTCGACAAATTCTCTCTTTTCTTAAAATACACGATGTATGTCAAAAAGTCAAGGGATCATTTAAATAAACATTTAAAATATAATATTTATTTTCATCAAAGTTCTATTAAAGAATCACAATAGCGGACTATATTTTCTCTCAACTCATCCGTTAAAGGTATCTTACACTGATTGATAAAATCAAAATGCACGATAACTTCCATACCGCTTACTGCCAAATCTCCGGCATCGTCGTAAACTTCATGTTCCAGAATAATGCTGGTGTTTTTCACCTCTCTCACTCCGGTTCTCACTTCGACATTCCCCGGAAAATACAGCTGCTTCCGGAATTGGATCTCCGTCGCCGCCTCGATCGGTCCGGTTTTCATCCCGGCATAGGCAGGCAGACCGATCTTCTCCATAAACATCACCCTGCCCGCCTGAAGATAACGGATGATGGAAACATTATTCACATGACCGAGCAGATCCATATCGCCCCAGTCTATACGCAATTTCAATTTCTGCATTCTCATAACGACCTCCATATTTCATCATTGAAAAAACCGTAAATCCAATATAACGCAAAAAAGAGCTGATATCAACTTTTTTGCAAAACAAATTCAACAAATTTATCCGGTATTCTGCCGTTTGTGCTGCAAGTATTTTCTGCTTTTTTACACAAAGTTCTTTGAAAAAACAGTCTTTCGTACTTATATTAATAGAGGTTCAAGGTCTTTGATGCTGAAAAAAGGAGAAATCATCATGCTTAAAGGTGTTCCCGGAATCATTTCACCGGATCTGCTCAAGATCCTCGCCCAGATGGGTCACGGTGACGAAATCGTCATTTCCGATGCCCATTTCCCGGCATATTCCATCTGTTCCAACGTCGTCCGCTGTGATGCCGTAACTTCACCCGGAATGATGGACGCCATGCTCAAATTGATCGAACTCGACCAGTATGTCGATAACCCCGTCATGCTTATGGAGCCCGTCCCCGGAGATCAGGTCGATCCGGAATTGCTCGCCGAAATTAAAAACCACCTCGGCAAAGATGCTGACCGCATCGGTTACATTGAAAGATTCGCCTTTTACGAAAGAGCAAAAAAAGCTTTCGCCGTCGTTGTCACCGGAGAAAGCCGCATTTACGGCAATATTATTGTGAAAAAAGGCGTAACTTTACCGTAATTCAACTTGATTACACACAATATATGGTGTATAGTTTAACATCAACGGTTCATTAAACCATTTTTTAGGAGAAAAATCATGAGCGAAGCAAAAATCGGAGAAAAACGGTACTACGGTCAAATGCCCTGTATCGGTATCCGCCCCACCATCGACGGACGCCGCGGCGTTCTCAAAGTCCGGGAATCCCTCGAAGAACAAACCATGAATATGGCCAAAAGCGCCGCCAAACTCTTTCAGGAAAATTTGAAGTACGCTGACGGTACCCCCGTCAAAGTCGTTATCGCTGATACCACCATCGGCAGAGTCGGCGAAGCCGCCGCATGTGCCGATAAATTCCGCCGCGAAGGTGTCGATATCACCCTGACCGTCACCCCATGCTGGTGCTACGGTGCCGAAACCATGGATATGGATAAATCCACCATCAAAGCCGTCTGGGGATTCAACGGCACCGAACGTCCCGGTGCGGTCTATCTGGCTTCCGTGCTTGCCACTCACGCCCAGAAAGGTCTGCCCGCATTCGGCATCTACGGTCATGATGTACAGGATTGCGATGACACCGAAATTCCTGCCGACGTCCGCGAAAAACTCCTCCGCTTCGGACGGGCCGCCGTCGCCGTCGCCACCATGCGTGGTAAATCATATCTCCAGATCGGTTCGATCTGCATGGGTATCGGCGGATCAATCATCGATACCAACTTCATTGAGGATTACCTCGGCATGCGGGTGGAATCCGTGGACGAAGTAGAAGTCATCCGCAGAATGACCGAAGGCGTTTACGATCAGGCCGAATTCGAAAAAGCTCTCGCCTGGACCAAAGCAAACTGCATCGAAGGATTCGATAAGAACCCCGCCGAACTCCAGCGTACCAGAGAAGAAAAAGATGCCGATTGGGAATTCGTCGTCAAAATGATGGTCATTATCAAAGACCTCATGAGCGGAAATAAAAACCTCCCTGCCGGATGCGAAGAGGAAATGGTCGGTCACAACGCCATCGCCGCCGGTTTCCAGGGGCAGCGGCAGTGGACTGACTTCTACCCCAACTGCGACTTCCCCGAATCCATGCTCAATACCTCTTTCGACTGGAACGGCGCCCGTGAACCCTACATCCTCGCTACCGAAAACGACGTCCTCAACGGTCTCGGAATGCTCTTTATGAAGCTGCTGACCAACCGTGCCCAGATGTTCGCCGACGTCCGTACCTACTGGAGCGGTGATGCCGTCAAACGGGTAACCGGTTACGATATCGAGGGCAAAGCCAAAGATGCCGACGGATTCATCCACCTCATCAACTCCGGTGCCTGCTGCCTCGATGCCAACGGTGCCGCCAAAGATGCCGACGGCAACGGCGTTATGAAACCCTGGTATGAGATCACTGAAGCCGATCAGAAAGCAATCATGGAAAACTCCACCTGGAACTACGCCGACCTCGGTTACTTCCGCGGCGGCGGCTACTCCTCACGCTTCCTGACCACTGCTGAAATGCCCATGACCATGATCCGTCTCAACCTCGTCAAAGGTCTCGGCCCGGTCGTCCAGATCGCCGAAGGATGGTCCGTCAGTCTGCCGGACAACGTCTCCGATGCCCTCTGGAAACGTACTGACTACACCTGGCCCTGCACCTGGTTCGCTCCCCGGATCACCGGCAAAGGTGCTTTCAAATCCGCTTATGACGTGATGAATAACTGGGGTGCCAACCACGGTGCCATCTCCTACGGACATATCGGTGCTGATATCATCACCCTCTGTGCCATGCTCCGTATTCCGGTCTGCATGCACAACGTGGAAGAAGATCAAATCTTCCGTCCTGCCGCCTGGAATGCTTTCGGTATGGACAAAGAAGGTGCCGATTACCGTGCCTGCGAGAACTTCGGTCCGCTTTACCGTTAAGTTGCTCGAACCTCAAACACCGGATGGGAATCTCATCCGGTGTTTTTTTATATTTTTTCAACAAAATTATTTGCAAAAACAGCTTTTGCAGGTTAAATTAAGAGAATGACTGCGGAAGAATGGTCGAGTGGTTTAAGGCAGCGGTCTTGAAAACCGCCGAGGGGCGACTCTCCGAGGGTTCGAATCCCTCTTCTTCCGCCATTTTTTTTTGCCCTTTTTTCAAGCACCGTTACGCAATCCCCGCAAAAAATCAACTCCTGATTTCAGCAAATTCAAATTTGCTCATCAGGAGTTTTCTTTTTGCTTTAATATTTTTTTGCGATGCAAAAAATGGGATTGCTCACTTTCTTGAGGGTTGCCTTCACTTCGTTCAGGCTCGCTTCGGACTGCGTCCTCGCGTCGAATCCTCTTCTTCCGCCATTTTTTTTTGCCCTTTTTTCAAGCACCGTTACGCAATCCCCGCAAAAAATCAACTCCTGATTTCAGCAAATTCAAATTTGCTCATCAGGAGTTTTCTTTTTGCTTTAATATTTTTTGCGATGCAAAAAAATGGGATTGCTCACTTTCTTGAGGGTTGCCTTCACTTCGTTCAGGCTCGCTTCGGACTGCGTCCTCGCGTCGAATCCCTCTTCTTCCGCCATTTTTGTGCTCAAATTTCAACAAAATGTCCCCACTTTCCCCACTTGGGATTGAAAAACATCTATTGTTGTGCTATAATTAGCCATAACCTGTTATTTTAGGTATTCGTATGGCAAAAGCAAAAAATAAGGTTGAGTCTGTGAAACTTGAATTCGGATCTGTAAGGTATTTAATTATGAGGTTAGCAATTATAAGACTAGCACTTCTAATAATTCCATCAGGAATGATTTGTTTTTTGGGATGTAGTTCGCCAAATTCTCTTCAGATAATATCTTTAGAAAATGGAAACA